>JAPLNJ010000852.1 GCA_026692885.1 Planctomycetota bacterium
AGGTGTCAGGTGTCAGGGGTCAGGGGTCAGGTGTCAGGGGGGAAGGGGGGTTGAAGTTGCGAGTAGCCGAATTCGTCAGAATACGGGGTGTTTCGCCAACGACCACAGCGGCCTTCGAATTCTCACGAATTCGGCTACTGCCTCCGGTAGTCGAAATGCGCAACTTCAAAGGCAGGTGTCAGGCTGGAAAGCCTGACCTACGTAAAGGTACGCAATTCTCGGGGCAGGGGGAAGTGGACCTGTTCGGTGCGCACAGCGCGGGTGGTGAAGTCCGCGCCGAACTGCTGCTGCAGGTACTGCACGCACTCCTGGACTACCGTTTCCGGGGCGCTGGCGCCGGCCGTGATCAGCACCGTGTCGACGCGCTCAAGCCAGGCCGGATCGATGTCTGACACGCTGTCGATCAGGTGCGCCGCCACGCCCTGCTCGGCCGCCAACTCTCGCAGTCGCTGGCTGTTCGAGCTGTTTTGGCTGCCCAAGACGAGCACCAGTTGAGTTTCTCGCGACAATTGGCGAATGGCTTCCTGACGATTCTGCGTCGCATAACAGATGTCATCCTTGGGCGGACCGATCAGCTGCGGAAAGCGGACCTTCAGCCGGTCGATGATGCGGCTAGAGTCGTCCACCGAGAGCGTGGTTTGGGTCAGGTAGGCGACCTTCGCATCCGGCGGCAGTTGGAGCTGAGCGGCATCTTCCTCGGAGCCCACCAGCACAATCGCTGCGGGTGCCTCGCCCATCGTGCCGACCACTTCGTCGTGGCCTTCGTGTCCGATCAGCAGGATCGTGTAACCCGCGTGGGCAAACCGCACGGCTTCCAGGTGGACCTTGGTAACCAGCGGGCAGGTAGCGTCAATGGCGTGCAGCTTGCGTTGCCGAGCGAACTGTCGGATTTCGGGCGAGACCCCGTGCGCTGAAAACAGCAGGTAGGCACCTTCGGGAACCTCCTGCAAATCATTCACAAACACGGCACCCCGGTCGCGAAACCTTTCCACGACGAACTTGTTGTGTACGATCTCGTGGTACACGTACACGGGCGGGCCAAACGCGCGCAGGGCCAATTCGAGACTTTCAATCGCCATGTTCACCCCGGCGCAAAACCCGCGCGGGGCCGCGAGGAGGATACTCTTCATGCTGTGTCGGACTCCTTAGACGCAGCCGAAAAACAAACTCCCTCGCCCCGGTACTCCGGGGAGAGGGGTGGGATGAGGGGCCGCAAGGAAAATACCGAAGCTATCTTTCGGTTGTTTCTTGCGATGCATCATAAGGCGTGCCAGCGTTCTGGCAATGGTCCCCAACCGATGGGGACCATCAAACGAAAAGACCCTCGTCGTTTCCGCATTCGACGAGGGTCTTGGGATTTGCACCAGGAGCAGAGAAGCGTTGGTCAGGACAGGTCGTTTGCAGTTGCGTCTAGCGCTGCCCCACAGGGCCGGATTCGCATCTTGCTCGGCCGACTAACGCGCCGCATGCGGAATCTCGGAATGTGCCGTGGCTAACCGGAAACGCCCGTGTCTTGGCTGAACCGTTCCCTTGCTCCGCCTTTTACTAACCGACTTGCAGTGACTTCGGAACCAATTCAAGGACACGCAATCGAATGGGTGCTCGTGCCTCCTCTGTTGAATCTATTTCGGACAGCCGCCATGTTCCGGCGATCCGCGGTGACGAATTTCAAGACGCGTCTGGACGGAGGAGCTGAACCGTGATCCGCTCCTCCGCGTTACGTGCCCGGTGGGGTTGGCATGGGGTCCTCCTGTGTCAGACTTCTGCAACCGAGATCAAACTGCTGGCAAGGCGTACGTCCGCAGGCCCACGACCGCCACTGACCACCGTTGTTGCGGGACAGTTCCTCGCCGAACCCGTTTCACTTCTCTCTCGTCGATCTCACCGCTGCATCACATCATCGTCCACTGAAAGCATATACCCGCAGGCAAATCGTCCGTCAAAAGAACTTCGCCGCCCGCCCGCCGTTTGGTAAGAGATAACGATCACCCCGCGACGTCGTATATCGGTCCGGAAAACTGTATCGTGAGCGACGCCAGGCGACGGCGTGGGCCGGATCTGCAATCCGGCCTGGACGGTTTGAAGAACCGTCCTACGTGGAGGGTTCCCCTCGCCCCGGTACTCCGGGGAGTGGGGGTCCAGACGAGCGGTGCGCCCCTCACCCTCGGCCTGGAAGTTGCGCATATTTGTCCCGCCGACTGTCCCACCGACCCCGCGTCGGTGGAATACGGTTTGAAAACTACGCGGGATCCCACCCCCCTCCGCCCGGTCCGCCCTCGCCACCCCGCCGCCGCTGGCGGCGGTGGGGTGGCGAGGGCGGAACGGGCGCGCCGGAACATGGGCGTCGTCTAGTCGCCAAACCTGCATCCACCGGCACGGGGCCGGTGGGGACCAGGCACATGCGCAACTTCAAAGACCCCCGGCCTGGCCCGCGCAAAATTGTATCCCCGTGAGTCCTTGCCATGGTGAGATCTGGTCCGGCTCTTGTTCCAGCTTGGCATGTCTGGTCCCCATCCGGGCTTGCCCCGAATGGTACGAGATTAAGCATAAGTCGTTGTCATTCCGCCACCTTCCCCACTGGGCTTGCCCCAGTGGAAAAAGGGTTTGGTCACTAACAGCGGCCCCCGCCACATCTATTCCCCTTCGCCGCATTCACCGCCGCCGCTGGCGGCGGTGAATGCGGCGAAGGGGAATAGAGGTGGTTGATGTGGTTGCGGTACGCGGCCTTGGTTTTCAAACCTCGCTCCACCGGGGCAAGCCCGGATGGGGGCGGAACGAAAACAGGACCATCCGATTGACGCCCGACTCCCCAATTCTTGCGCCCCTCACCCCAACCCTCTCCCGGAGTACCGGGGCGAGGGAGCTATTCTTCGGCGGCGCTGTCTAGCGATTCCATGACCACCACGGTCTGATTCAACTCCGGCGCGGTGACGGGGAAACGCAACGTCGGACCGCCTTCGCCGTCCGCTTGGACGTAGTACTCCAGTTCGCTTACCACCGCGGGGATTGCGAACCGGACGGCATACAGCCCGCGGCCGACAGGCAACATCCGCACGCGGGCAAAGGGACCACCTCCCAACGGCCGCCAGTACAGGCCGATCTCGGGCGTTGTGACGCCCAGCAAGACGGCCTTCACGACCAAGGGCTCGTCGGGGCCCAGGCTGGTGCGGATCGTGGGGACGAACATCCGCGGCCGACCGGCGTATTGCTTCGAGGGCACCGCATCCGGCGGCAAATCCTCGCCCAACAGTCGGGCCAGTTCCTGCCCGGGTTGGGTCAGCAGTCCCGGCAGTAGATGTTGCTGCCAGTTGGTGACGTTGCCCATCTCGCCGTAGGTGGCCACGGCATTCAGTAGATGCCGGTACACTTCGCCCACCTGGGCCACCAACTCCTTGCGGACCGGCAGCGCCAACTCGCGGGCCAGCTGCTTCCGGGCCGCCGCATCCGTCTCCGCCGTGACTTTCTTCCACGCCTCGTTGAACCGGTGCCAGGTGCAGTTGACTTGGGCGTTGGCCCGCGTGTAACGGAAGGTGTCGAGCCAGTAGTCGAATCGCTCTCGATTGCCGGCCCCACGCACCTCGGGCTGCAACGCTTCCAAATCAGCGACGAAGGCGTACTCCTGCTGCACCTGCTCCCACGGCCGTGCGTCCGGCTTGATCCCGCCGGGGCCGTTGACCCAATCCGAGGGCCGCGGCAAGTGTCCATCAAGGTTCGTGAAAATTGCCGCGATCGGCTGGCTGGCTGCGGGGCCGAAGTGCGTCTGGGCCCAGTCGGCGTAGAAGTCGTGGGTCGAGCCGGACTGATCCCAGGCCGCAGCCGCCAGCGCGGCGACGTTTGGTCCGAGGATCTGCGTCCGCCAGTGGATTCCCAACAGGCCCGTGCAGCCATAGGCCAGGGAGTCGGCCGCGTCCTTGCGCATCCGGCCCGCCCAGAGCTGCGGGGAAATCAACGCAGGGTCGTCTTCCAGCCAGGGAATCGACCATTTCGGCCGGCCTTTCACGTTGCTAAAGCCTGGCTCGACGGGGGCCTGGCCGACTTGGCGGCTGATGCAACTCATGGGGCACTCTTTGGGCAGGAAATTGTCGAACAACGCGCGGTCCTGTTGAGGCCCCAGCACCCAGCCGCAGGTCGCCAGCGTGAACGGCGCGTCCACTTTCTTGGCGGCCGCCAGCGCCGCCTTGAGATCGGCCAGCGTGGCGTCGATGTCCTGCTGCTTGGTCCCGCTCCAGGTCCAGCCTTCCGGCGTCCAGAACCAGTAGTAGTCCAGTGGATGCGTGCGTTTGATCCGCTCGAACAGGCCCTCGTAAATCTCCTGCAGCACGACAGGATCCGCAGGATCCTTGCCCGCCGCCTTCAGCCGTTGCTTGAGCGGCGCGGGAATCGTCAGCGGCGTTTCTGTGCCGAGGCAGGTCTGGATGCCCAATTGACGGGCGAACGTGAACGTATCCGCGAGTACGTCGCCCATGCGATTGAACAACGCGTTGCTTTCTTCCGGCGACAGCTTGGTCCACGGTTCGGTGTCCCGCATGTAGTCGGGACCGAAGTTGTCGGCCTCGTACAGCGCCGCCGCGCCGAAGCTGTAGTCGCCGGTTTTCGACGGTCCGTAGCCCCAGGCGCCGGTCGGGTTGGCCGTGGTGAAGTGCCGAGACGGGTAGCTGGCTGTCACGGTCCCGTCGTCCTCGAGTTCTGCGGGCGGGCCGATCCACACCAACGGCTCCGGACCGACGCCGCCTTCAGGATACGTGTGCAGTCCGAAGAAATTCATCCGCAATTTGGACAACTGAGCGAGGATGGCCTTGTAGGCTTCGGCGTCCCACCAATCCGGTCCTTCGGGGAAATCGTGGAACGGCTGGATGCCACGATGCTCGAACAGCGGTTTCCCCAATTCATCGAGTTGCGGCACGGTCGCGGCCACACGCACCTCCGGCACCACATCGCCGTGCAGGTAGAACCGCACGCCCAAGTGTTCGGCAAACCGATAGGCTGCGTACAGCGGCGCAGTCACTCCCTCGCCTCCGGCCACGACGATCGTGCGGCTCTTGTACTCGATGGTCTTCAGCAGGTACTGATCAGCAACCGCCGGCTGCTTCCAGACGGCCTGGAGGCCCGGATGGTCCGCTAGTCCCAGTTGCTGCAGGCGGCTCCCCAAAGCTCCCGTCACCAGCACCACGCCTCCCGGCGGTGCCGACTCCAGGTCGGCTACGATCGGTAGCAACTTGCCAGTGCGTAGATAGACATAGCGTCGGACCTCGCGCGCGGCCAGTTGCTCGGTGACCGACGGTTTGGCAGCACTCACCACGGCCGCCAGTTCCGAGTTCGCTTCTGCCTGCGCCACATCCAGGATGACGCAGATCCCCGCGACCAACCACAGTCCTACTCGGCACCACATCGCAAAACCTCCTTCGAATCAAGAGCAGAACCCAGGGGGTCGGAAGTCGCTGTCGGTCAGGTGGTCTACCAAGTAGTCCGGTCCGGGTCCGAAAAAGTCTCTCGACCGCGATCAACAATCCGCGAGTTTAGGCCGCGTCGCCGCTCACCGCAAGCGGCGGGAGCGGGCGGGTCCGTCAGCATCTGCGGGGGAAGCTATTTCGGCACGCGTTGCTACCGCGCCGGCCGGAGATTACGGTGGCGGCCGTTGCAGGCACGAGCCGCCTTCGATCACCAGCACCTCCGTATCGCAGGGCGGGCTGGGACATTCCTGGACTTGACCGGAGGGCCAGCGAACCGCCAGCTTGTCGATCTGCGACTGCCGCCCCAGCCCAAACACCAGCTGACGTTGATTGCTCGCCTGATAGCCGTCTCCGGCGGTGAGTTGCTGAGTCCACGTCCGACTACCGGCCTGGAGCATGACCTTGGCGCCGATCGCGTCGCGAGCGCCGCTGGTCCCCCGCAACTGGACCGCTAGGAAATGGCCGGCGTGCGGTGTGCGATTGGTGAGCAGGGACGCGGGTTCGTGCATGTGGGACACGACGAAGTCTTCGCGCCCGTCACGGTTCCAATCCAGGCGTGCGAGTCCTCGTCCCAAGCGTTCGCACTGGAAGAAAGCTCCCAAGCTCTCCGACGGCAACTCGCGGAATTGCCGACCGTCCAGGTTGTGAAAGTACTGCGGCCGCATGCGATAGGGAATACCTTGGCTGGAGCGATCGAAAATGTGGCCGTTGGTGACCACCAGATCGGGCCAACCGTCCAGATCGGCGTCGAGGAACTGCGTGCCAAAACCCAGCTTCCGCAAGGTGGGGTTGTGCAGACGAAATTCACTCGTGGCATCGCTGAACGAGTGATCGGCCTGCTGGACATACAACACATTCGCTTGGTCGTAGAAAGTGGCCACAAACAAGTCCAAGAGGCCGTCGCCATTTGCGTCGCCCGCCGCTACGCCCATACTTCCGCGGGGCCGTCCGTCACCGTCCAGGGACAAGCCGGAGAGCAGACCCTGTTCCGTAAATCGCAGGTCCGCGCCGGCCTGTGGCGTCTGGTTCCGGAAGAAGAAATTGGGCACCCCGTCATTCGCCACGAACAGGCTGAGACGGCCGGAACCGTCGAAATCGCCGGCCACAATCCCCAGGCCCTTGCCGGCCGGACACACAATGCCCGCCGTCTCCGTCACGTCCTGAAATCGTCCGTCGCCCAAATTCAGCCAGACCTGGTCCTGCTCGGCAGGGAAAGCGGCCGGGCTGCAGAGTTCGTCCTCGCGGCCTGGAGGACAGCGTGTGCCCGGCGCCTCACGCGCCGACAAATAGTTGACGTCGTACAGGTCCGGCAGACCGTCGCCGTTCAGATCGGCGATCAGGCAACTGGCCGTCCAACGCTCGCTGCCAATTCCGCTTGGGGTGGTGACATCCTGGAAGGTCCCGTCGCCGTTGTTCCGGTACAACCGGTTGGCCCCGATCTTGGCCACGTACAGGTCCGGGAAGCCATCGTTGTCATAGTCGCCCACCGCGATCCCTTGGCCATAGCCGTTGTCCCCCACGGCGGCCAAGCGGGTGACGTCCTGGAATTGTCCATTGCCCAGATTTCGAAACAGGCGGTTGAGGTAGCGGGTTTGGCCAGGGTCGGGTGGCCACGGCCCACCTTGCGTGAAGTACAAGTCAGGCCAGCCGTCGAGGTCGAAATCGACCACCCCAACACCGCCACCTCCGATGGTCTCCACCATGCGTGTCGTGGCGCCTTGGAGATCCCGCCCGTTGTAGAACACGAAGTCTATGCCGGCCGCTGCCGCGTCATCCGTGAACGCCACCGCGGGCAGCTGCGCAGCGGCAGGGCCGGCCGGCGACGAGGACGGCACGGCCCAGGCGGGCAAGGGGTAGTGGGAAAGGTCGGCCTGGAGAGCAGGATTCAGCGACGGCTCGGTTTTCGTTGCGGCGTCCCTTGGCAACCGCTTTTCTAACCTCGCCACCGTCACCCGAGCCCAATGCGTATCCGGCCGGGTGTGAAGTGCCAGGCGAGCCCAAGCCCAGGCTTCCGAGAGTCTTCCCAGTTCCTCGGTCAGCGTGGCCGCGGTTTGTAGGCGGTGTGTGTCGTCGGGACGGTCGTAGGCTTGGTCGAGTACCGCCGCGAGCGTCTGCAGACTCGCGGCCCGCTCCAGGAAACGCTTGGCGAGGGTCGTCTCACCCGCCGCTTGCAGCAGTTGTCCCAAGTGATAGAGGGCTCCCCGATGGTCGGGATCCAACCGCACGGCTTCCCAGAAGCAGCGCATGGCGACTTCCGGCTGTCCGTCCTGCTGTGCTCGCAGGCCGCGAACACTCCAGATTTCGGGGTGCCGATCAGCCGCAGCCGGCAAGCTGGCGTGCCAACGCAGGAACTGGTCAGGCGACGTTTCCAGCCAGATCGTCCCCAGCCGCGCTTGGGCTTCGATTTGGGTCGGGGCGATACCGACGATCTCCTGCAGCAGCTGGCTGGCTCGCTCCAGGTTGTGTTCGACGATCGCCGTCCTGGCTCCACCCAGCAACGGCAGCGGATCAGCGGGGACAGCCGCAAGACAACGATCGACCAACGCGGGATCAGCGATTACCGGTTCGGTGGCCCCCAGCAGCACCAGGTGATGCAGGGTTGCCTGCCCCTGCCGCACCACCCGCAGCAGGTGGGCCGTCGCTTCGAAGCACCGGCCTTGGACACCGAGTAGATAGGCCAGTTGATTATTGGCGGCGACGTCATCCGGGTCTTGTTCGAGTGCTTGACGCAGAAAGGCTTCGGCCTCGGCGGCCCGACCGAGCAGCAAGGCCACCCGGGCGGCCTCGCCGTAGGCCTCGGCAGGCAGGGCCTCGCTGCCGTGGGGCATCTGCCGGAAGTAGTCCAGCGCCTCCGGATACCGCTGGAGACCGGCCGCGGCCTGACCCGCCAGAGACAAGGCGCGCGAGGACTGCGGCGACTGGCTCAGCACCTGCTGACTCAACCGTTCAGCGGCGGCGAAATCGCCACGCGCCAAACTCGTGACGCCTTGGGTCAGCAACGCTTTCGTCGTCGGGCGTTTCGGACGCAGGACCGTGACGGCCAGGGCCAAGCCCAGCAGGGCCAGTACGATCGCCGCTCGTCGTTGGTAGCCGGGAGACGGTTGCATGTTACTCGTGGCTGAGATAAACCGGCTCAGCGCGTCCTTCGATGAGGGCCACCTGTCGATCGACGGCCATGCCAGAGAATGCCTGCGGCTGTCCGCCAGGCCAGGAGACCTTGACGGTTTCCACCTGCTCGGCCCGGCCCAGGCCGAAGACGAGTTGGCGCTGGTTGCTCGCCTGGTAACCGTCACCCGCCGTCAATTGCTTCATCCAAGTCCGGCCCGCGGCGGTCACCCGCACGGTGGCTCCGATGGCGTCCCGTGCGCCGCTGGTCCCCACCAGTCGCAGCGCCAAGTAGTGTCCCACGTTGGGACTCACGTTCGTGACCAAGGCCGCCGGGCCATCCAGTTGGGCCACCACGAAATCCTCGCGTCCGTCGCGATTCCAGTCGAGGCGTGCCAAGCCGCGGCCCAGGTAGGCACCCGCAAACCAAGCACCCACTTCAGCCGGCGGCAACTCCCGAAACCGCCGCCCGTGAAGATTCCGGAAGAATTGAGGCCGCATGCGGTACGGCGTACCCTCGGACGATACGTCATACAAATGCCCGTTCGTCACCACCAGATCAGGATACCCATCGAGGTCCGCATCCATCGCTTGTGTTCCGAACCCGACCATGGACCACAGGGGATCGCGCAAGCCAAACTGCCGCGACGCGTCAACGAACTGATCCGGCGACTCCTGCAGGTACAAGGTCTTCGATTGATTCTCGAACGTCGTGACGAACAGATCCAGCAGACCATTGCCGTCGAAATCATCCGCGGCCACCCCCATCGAGCCCTGCGTGTGTCCGTCGCCATTGTACGCCAGCCCGGAGCTGACACCGCGATCGGCAAAAGTTGGCAACCCGCCGGGCTTCGCCGTCCGATTCACGAAGTAGAAACTCGGCACATCGTCGTTTGCCACGAACAGGCTGAGCTGCCCCGATCCGTTGAAGTCGGCGGCCACCAAGCCCAAGCCCTTCCCGTCCGGCACGACAATGCCGGCTGCCTCGCTGACATCGCGAAAAGTGCCGTCGCCGACGTTCATGAACAGGTGGTCCTGTTCCGCTTGGAAGACATCCGGTGTACACAGCGACGCATGGCCGGGGCGATAGCAGCTCTGTTCGAGGCGTCGACGATCGGTCAAGTAGGTGACGTCATACAGATCCGGCAGGCCGTCGCCGTTCAGATCTGCGATCAGGCAACTGGAGGTCCAGCATTCGCCCGCGATGCCGCTTTCGGCCGTGACGTCGGCGAAGGTGCCGTCGCCGTGGTTGCGGTACAGGCGATTCCTGCCGAAGTGGGCGACGTACAGATCGGGAAAGCCGTCGTTGTCGTAGTCCCCGACCGCAACACCTTGTCCATAAGCATTCGATCCTACGCCCGCTTGAGCGGTGACATCCTGGAATCGTTCGCCGCCCAGATTGCGGAACAGGCGGTGGACAAACTGCGTTTGTTGAGGATTCGGCGGCCATGGTCCGCCCTGGGTGAAATACAAATCGGGCCAACCGTCCTGATCGTAATCGACCACGCCCACGCCGCCCGCGAACAGCTCACACATGCGACTTCCGGGCTCTTTGTCGGTCTTGCTCACGTGCACGAAGTCGAGCTGAGCCTCCGCGGCCTGATTCACAAACCGAATTGCCCCGGCGCCGTCGTTGGGCCGGCTGTCCTCGGTCGTCTGGCTCGCGATCCGACTGGCGCTGGCGGACGGCATCCGGTCGGGCAGCGGGAAGGAGGAGAGATCCACTTGCAGGGCTGGATTGGCTGACGGCATGGTCAGGGGCATGTCGGCCTGTAGTTCCTGCTTGAGCCGTAGCCAATTGTCGCGGGCGGAAGTCAGGCGGTGGTCGTGTTCGAAGGCCAGTTGCGACCAGCCGTAAGCTTCCCAACGGCGTCCCAGTCTTTCCGTGATTTCCGCGGCCTCCTGCATCGCCTTGGCGTTGCGGCGTTCCCGCCCAATCCGGGTCACCAGACCATCAAGGATCTGGAGTTGCGTGACGCGTTCGAGGAATGGTTGTGCCAAGGTCGACTCGCCCAGCGCCGTGAGTTGCCGCACCAGTTGATAGTTGGCGCCGACGTGATTGGGATTACGTCGCACGGCTTCCCAGAAACACCGCACGGCGACGCGTGGACGTTTCTCGCGACGTTCCAACAAACCGCGGATGGCCCAGACTTCATCGTGTTCCTGAGCCGCCTCCGGCAACTGTCGCAGCCAAGCCACAAAGGCCTCGTCGTCGCCGCTGTCCAGGAGCGACCGTCCCAGCATGGCCTGCGCGTCCAGCCAGTCAGGCTTTGCCGCCACGACGGGCCGCAGTCGCTCGATCGTCAAGGCGGTCTGATTGTGCCGCAGAGCATAGGCCCCGGTGACCAGCCGCATGCCGAGATCGTCGGTGGTGTTTTGCCCCGCGTCCCGCAGTTGCCGGATGTCGAACTGCATCTGATCGTAGCTCAGCATGATCAGATGCCCGACAACGCCGCGTTCCTGACGCACCAGGGCCAAAGCCTGCGTCCGGCACGCTTCGCGGCGGCCCTGCAAGGCGTAAATCGAAGCCAGCCGATCGTGAATTACGACGTGCTGCGGGGCCAGCGGCAGGGCCGCGAGCAGCAGTTGTTCCGCCTTCTGGAGTTGCCCGCTCCGAATCGCCCGCTCGCCCGCCCCCAGCAGTCGCTCGAGCAGTGGTCCCCGACTCTCTTTCGGCAATTGCCCGTATGCCGCCAGGGCCGCGTCGAACTGGTCGAGTTCCAGGGCGGAGGCCGCGGCCAGCCAGCTCGCCTCAATCGATTGCGGCTCTTGCTCCAGAACCGCCAGGGCCAGACGTTGAGCCTCCTGCGGTTGCGACTCCGTCAGGTGCGCTCGGGCTTGAGCCAGCCGACGAGCCGACGCGGTGTGCCAATGCCACGTCGACCAGCCGACGACGCTGCCCAGCAGCAGGAGCATCAACAGGGTGATCGCGGACCGCTTGCGCATAGCCTTGACACGTCGGGAGAAGGTGTTAACCTCGTTGCGTGGTTCGCGGAAAAAGTTCTATTGTAGGCATTGTTTCCACACACACTACACCCCGAGAAAAGGGAGCATCGAACATGAGATTCCCGCTGGTGATGTTAATGAGCGGCTTGGCTTTGGGTCTGGGATCGCTGATCGGCTGCGCGAAAGACGGCAGCGGGGAAGTCGTGGAGGGCAAGGTGACCTTCGCCGGTCAGCCACTCGGCTCCGGCCACATCGATTTTATGCCCTCGGATGGCAAAGGCCCCACTTCGGGTGGAGAAATCAAAAATGGCCAGTATCAGTTCAAAATCGTGGTCGGTCCGAAACGTGTCAACATCACCGCGGACAAGGTGACCGGCCAGCAAAAGGCCTATCCGAACGACCCGAATAGCCCCGTGGTTGACATCAAGGAGCAGTACATCCCGGACCGTTACAACACCAACAGCGAATTGAAACGTGACGTCGTATCCGGCAAGAATACGTTCGATTTTGACCTGACGGTGGATGCAGCCAAGTGAACGGTGGCGCGAGGTCGCCCTGCGTTCCGTGCGGCGCGGGGACGTGTCTTTCGAGGCTGACGGCGAGCTCGTAAGGCGAACGGAAGGAAATAACTTACCCAACCCGATGTAGGATGGTCTTCCCGTAAGACGGCCCTCCGAGGCCGTCCACTGCGTCCCGCAGGTTGGTTTACCAGACGGCCTCGGAGGGCCGTCCTACGGGTAAGTTATTTCCTGCCGCTCGTTCGAGGAAGAAACCCTTGAAGTGCTCGCCAGTGCGGTGACTGACTTGGAGGGACTCCCACCCGATCTGGCGGACGCGATCGATGGACTGCGAGTGCTGGACGATGCCTCACTTTGGCATGTCCTCCGCGGCCAATTTCCGGAAGAGCTGTCCGAGGAACTGGAATCCCTTCACGGAGAACACCACCCCTTGACCAACGCTCAGTCGCAGAGGCTGGCCGGACTGATTCGCCGATACGAGCGCCACATGCTCGTCCGGGCGCAAGCCGCCGCACTGTTGCGCGATCGCGGCCACGATCTGACGGAACTAGGCGAGTCATGAGCCAGGCCTACGTCGCGAAGTGGCTTCGAGATCGCATATCTGCGGCGGCACGTTATCGATGTGGATATTGTCTGTCGGCCGAACGCGTCGTAGGGGCGCGGATGGAGATCGATCACCTTGTGCCAAAGGCCCTGGGTGGTCTCACGGTAGAGGAAAACCTGTGGCTGGCGTGTTCCCTCTGCAACGACCACAAAGCGGACCGTATCGCATTTGTCGATTCGTTGACCGGCGACTTGGTGCCGCTCTTCAATCCTCGCATCCCAGGTCTGGACGGACCATTTTCGCTGGGCGGATACGGGCGAATTCATCGTTGGTCGCACCGCCATCGGGCGTGCAACGGTCGCGGCGCTTAAGTTGAACCGCGCGTCTCTCGTCGTGGCACGGCAACTTTGGGTTACCGCCGGCTGGCATCCGCCTCGGGACTGAGACGGAGAGGAATGCCCGTGGCGAGTTGGTCGCCAGCCTGACCGCCAGTCGGCAGAAATAATCCGGCGCCGTGTGAATTGCGTCACGCTCAGGCGAGCGGCAGGAAACAACTTACCCAACTTAATGTAGGATGGTCTTCCAAGACCGTCCCGATCGGCCTGGAAAGGCCGACCTACGGGTAAGTTATTTCCTGCCGCTCGCCTCACCCGCAAGCGGCAGGAACCAGCCACATCCTGATCCTGCGCCACGCGAGCTCAATATGACGCGACGGCCTCGCCGCCCTGCGACGAGGCCAGCGCCCGCCAGGTGGACGTGTCGATATTGTCGGAGACGAATCGCACCGAGGCGTCGACGAGCACGACCTGGACTCCACCGGGGTGCTTGCTGCGCGCGGTGATGATCTGTTTGTTGACGTCGGTCTGGCCGCCGCCGACCGAAGTGCAGCAAGGAATCTTGTTGTTTCCCGCGGGAAAACACGCCCGGGCCAGGAACTCGCAGACCGGCGAATTGGGCGTGTAGTGGCCGGTGAAAGCACAGCCTCCGGCCAGGGTGACTTCGGACGTATACCCCAACCAGCCATTTCCGTCGAGGGTCATGACTTCCGCCATCATCATGGTTTGCGAGGTGCCGTCGGTGACGTCCTTGAAGTTGGAACTTCGATTGATTCCAAATGGTGCACCTCGGAAATTCTCACCATTGATCGGACTCTGGGCGCCGAAATTGGTGTTACCAAAGTTAACCACGTAGTTCGCCCGAATCCGCGCCCAGTTGGTACCCAATTCGTCCATCTTGATCCCGTCCGAGGGACAACTCATCGTGGGAACCTGGGCCTGCATGGCTGGGCTGGCACCCCACGTCGCGCCGGCAGGAATATTTTGGGCGGCATGCCAGGAAAAACGGAAGTCGATCTGATCCGCTAAAGTCTGCTGTTCGATGAATGGCAGGATTAGCTGGTACCAGTCATTGTCGTCCGCCCATTCCCCGGCACCGCCACAACCACGGCAGGCCGTGTTGTAGGGCATGACGGTGCCCAACGGCAGGGCCTTGAAAGTGTCGTGGTAGTTCTGCATGCCCAGGCCCAGTTGCTTTAGA
Organism: Planctomycetota bacterium; assembly: GCA_026692885.1. The sequence goes on from JAPLNJ010000852.1 coordinate 14,100, forward strand.
TTGTTGCCGCATTGCGAGCGGCGGGAGGCCTCGCGCGCGGCTTGGATGGCTGGCAGTAGCAACGCCACCAAGATCCCAATGATGGCAATCACGACCAGAAGTTCCACGAGGGTAAAGCCCGGCCTGCCGTGTCCGCGTCGTTGGTACATAATCCACCTCTTGCGAAACAAGTTGCCCATGAAGACAAGGACCGAATGTTCGGTATTCTAAGACAGGGGTGCAGGAAGTGCAATCTCGGGAAGAACCGGCTTTGGCCTTGATCGGAATGTTGCGCATCGTAAGCGCGAAGCGTCAGCGAGGAAGAGCGGCGTTTACCTCGCTAACGCGTCGGGTTACGATGATCCGCTGCTAGCGTTTTGCGTAACGTTCCGATCAAGCCCACCGGCTTTCTTGCGTGCTGCCCCTAGAGTTGCAGCGGCTTTTCCGCCAAACTATGAATTCCGACAGCCAGGGCTGTAGGGTCTAGGACCGACGAAGAAACAAGTGTCGCAAGAATCGTAGTCGTCTGCCGTGGCGACATGTCATCACGGCGGGCGTGATGACCACATGCCAGATTCGGCATTCCACAGCGAGGTACGATTATGCAACTCCACGCTACGACAATCGTGACGGTCCGGCATCAGGGCAAGGTAGCCATGGGCGGCGACGGCCAAGTCACGCTCGGTACCGCCATCATGAAAGCCGATGCGGTCAAGATCCGACGGTTGGCTATGGGCTCGGTGCTGTGCGGATTTGCCGGCGGTGCCGCGGATGCTTTCGCGTTGCTGGAACGGTTCGAGGCGAAGTTGAAAGACTATCCGGCCAATGTGCCGCGCGCGGCCACGGAACTCGCCAAGGAGTGGCGTACCGACCGGGTGCTGCGTCGCCTGGAAGCCTTGCTGGTGGTGGCGGATGGCAAGCACACCCTGCTGGTCAGCGGCACCGGCGACGTGATCCAGCCAACCGATGGCCTCGTGGGAATTGGCTCCGGCGGTAACTATGCGTTGGCTGCCGCCCGGGCTTTGGTTGCCCACACCGACCTGGACGCGGTACGCATCGTGCGGATCGCTCTGGAAATTGCCGCCAGTATCGACATCTACACCAACAGCAATATTCTGGTGGAAGAATTGGAGTCGAAACCGTGAGAAAACGTATTACGGACGACCGACCTGTCGAAACACGAGACTTGACGCCTCGCGAAATCGTCGCGGAACTCGACCGTTACATCGTGGGCCAGACGGAAGCCAAACGGGCCGTCGCGATCGCGATCCGCAATCGCTGGCGGCGGCAGCGTCTGCCGGAAGAACTGCGGCGCGAGGTAGCGCCCAAGAACATCCTGATGGTCGGCCCGACCGGCGTGGGCAAGACTGAGATCGCCCGCCGTTTGGCCCGCTTGACCGGCGCGCCGTTCATCAAGGTCGAGGCGACCAAATACACCGAAGTCGGCTACTACGGCCGTGACGTGGAAAGCATGGTGCGTGAGTTGGTCGAGAACGCGATCGGCCTGGTTCGCGTGCGGGAACGCCAGAAGGTGGAAGGGGAGGCTCAACGGCGCGCGGAGGAACGTCTGCTGGATCTCTTGGTTCCGCGCCCGGTCGATTACGCCCCCGGCCAGGATCGTGAAGTCGAGGAGGCCCAGGCCTGGCAACAGTACGAACGCACGCGGGAAAAGATGCGGGCGATGCTCAACGCCGGAGAACTGAACGAACGCCAAGTCGAGTTGACCATCGAGCATAGGGCTACCCCGGTGATGGTCGGCGGAATGGGCATGGAGCAGATGGACATGGATCTGCAAGGCATGTTCGAAAAGATCCTGCCCAAGACGAGCCAACGCCGCGAAATGACTGTGGACGATGCCCGTGAGGTACTGTTCGAACAGGAGTGCGACGCGCTGCTGGAGCCGGAGAAGATCAACAGCGCGGCCATTGATTTGGCCGAAAACCTGGGCATTATCTTCGTGGACGAGATGGATAAGGTGGTGGCTGGCGATACGCGGGGCGTGGACGTCTCGCGTCAGGGCGTGCAACGCGACTTGCTGCCGATCGTCGAAGGCACCACGGTCCAGACCCGCTACGGGCACGTGCGCACCGATCACATGCTGTTTATTGCCGCCGGCGCCTTTCACCGCAACAAGCCGAGCGATCTGATGCCCGAATTGCAGGGCCGATTCCCCATCCGCGTCGAACTCAAGGATCTGACCAAGGAGGACTTCGTGCGGATCCTCAAAGAGCCGCAGCACTCGTTGACCTTGCAGTATCAGGCCCTGCTGCAGACGGAAAACGTGGAGTTGAGCTTCACGGATGACGCCATCGAGTGCCTGGCTGACTTCGCCTACAAAGTGAATATGTCGACGCAGAACATCGGCGCCCGCCGACTGTACACGATCATGGAGCGATTGCTGGAGGAACTCAGCTTCGCGGCGCCGGACATGAAAACGGGGCAGGTCGAAATCAACGCCGCCTATGTGACAGACCGGTTGAGGGACATCGCCGAAGACGAGGAACTGAGCAAGTTCATCCTGTGAGCCGTGTGCCGAGGGCGTCCACCACGCGGGCCAGCGCCGGACCGGCCGCGCTGATCTCGAACGTCCGTTCCGTTTCGCCCGTGACGTGGATCTGGATTTCCAAGCGTTCGGGCGGCAGACAACCCAGCACGCGGTCGGCCCATTCGATCAGCGTGATCCCGTCCGAGTCGAAATACTCTTCCGGTCCCAATTCCAGGAATTCGTCGTCATCCGCCAGCCGATAGGCGTCCAGATGGTAGAGTGTGCGGCGGCCGTGATACGGCTGGCAGAGTACGAAGGTCGGACTGACCACCGTGCCCTCCGGCACGCCGTAGGCCGCCGCCAGCGCCTGCACCAGCCGCGTCTTGCCGGCGCCCAAGGTGCCGATCAACGCCACCGTCGTACCGGCCGGCAGGGCCTCAGCCAGGGCCGCGCCCAGCCGCCTTGTGTCTGCCTCGTGACGAGCGATAAAACGGTACGAGTTCTTCATACTAGCCGGTGTGACATGAGGTGGGTTGCCACGCTCCGAGGCTGTGATTTCCGAACCCTCTGGCCTTACTCATCCGGACGCGATTAGGACCGTCGCATCAATAACTGTCGCAAGTATAGTAGTCGTCACGCTCCGCCGTGACGACAGGTCATCACGCGGAGCGTGATGACTACTTTGAAGACCCGACACTTATTGATGCGCCGGTCCTTAGAATCGCCCGTTCACGGCGAAACCTTCCGCACGACTGCCGAGGGCGTCGTAGACCACGGCCTCGATGTTGTACTTGATGACGTGTACCGAGCCATCACAGAAGACCGCATTGAATCCACTCGGATGGCTGCTGCCGTAGACCAACTGGTTGCCGATCCCTTCCGAGTCCTCGTGCGGCAGGCCGTAGAAGCCGTTCGTAGAACGGAACAGGTCGTTGTCGTAGCCGACGTACATACTTTCGTTGTCGGCGGCATCGGCGCCGTTAAAGTAACTCTGCCGCGGCAAGTACTTTTCGCCTACGGCGATGGTGTTGCTGACGCCGTCTGTCACATGGGCCATAGTGACTTTGCTGCACCGATAGGAAATACCGTTCTCCTCCGCCGGCATGGCTGGCGGCGCGGGCAGGGGCCAGGCCCACCCCGGGCCGGGATCGATCTCGCAACGCCCATAACTCCCGCAATTCGCGGCATAGTCGCTCCGGGCGCACGTTGACACCGCGTCGGAGTTGTTGGCGTTCTGGCCGTTCGCGAACAACGTGGCTGGTCGTCGTGACGGGCAATTGAACAGCGGTATCGGGGTTTGCGCCCGTTGCGCATTGGCCGTATTTTTCTTGGCAGGATCCGACTCGCCCAGACCCAGGTCATGGGCCGAAGTATATTCGGTATACGGTAGAACGTTGAAAAGCCAGCCACCCGGCTGTTTCTCGCCAAACCCGGCGTCGGCGTCCCCCGTCCAACTCCAGCCCCAGCCACCGCTGGGGAAGAAACGGTTCATATCGTGATGGTTTTGAAACGAAAGGCCGATCTGCTTCAGGTGGTTCTGACACTCCGTGCGGCGCGCGGACTCACGGGCGGACTGAATGGCAGGCAACAACAGCGCAACCAGAATGCCAATGATGGCGATCACGACCAACAGTTCGACCAAGGTGAAGCCACGCGAAAACCGGAACCGCTGACGAGCTACGGGAGCGGCCGCCCAGGAAATAGCGATACACATAGCCAGGACCCCCTCCAATTGCAATAACCAGGAAGTAACGGAATCTAATGACCAGACGAACGACTTGACAGTCGAAAGACAATGCCTTTTCCAGGTTCCGAATCCGCGGGCACCTCCAGACCGAGGGTGGTCTCCGTGTTGTGATGGGCAGCCAGCAGCTCCTTGCCCGCAGCGTCCTTGCAAGAGATCTGCACGCGATAGAGTCCGCAGTAGACCCCGGAGAAGCCTTTCGCCCTCACGTCCTCCGCAGCCACCAGCGCATCGCCTCCCTCCATCGTAACCCCCGTGCAGGATTTGAACGTGGGACCCAAGAACTTCTCCGGTACGAGAGTCACGGTCGCCTTGGCCAGCGGCTGCTCATCGAGCAACACCCGACAAGGAAACAGCTTCACGACGTCGCGACTGCCTTGGTACGCCCTCAGGCGGGCGACGATCTCGGACTCGCTCAAACGACCGTCCTTGTCCTGATCGATCGCGGACTTGGCGGCCAGCAAACCCGGACATTTCGCCAGTTCGTTGGCGTCCAACGAGCCGTCCTTGTCGGCATCAAACTCGATCAGGGCCTGTCGAGCTGCAGCGGCAGGGGAAAATTTGGGGGCCTTCACGGCCGCACGCGAACAGCCGACGGATACGGCTACGACGAGAGTAAGTGCGTAGGGCACGAGCAGGTGTCGCCAAGGGCCCATGAACATCTCCTCGCAGGTCTCACAGACTCGCTGTCGACCCGCATGCTGGCAAGTTGCTATCTGGACAAAGGGAACCGCGAATGGAGTGTGGAGCACGTTTTCCACGTGCCAGACATGTCGGACATTTGCCCCACGCAATGACCCGCACCAACCGCGTCTCGGCCCTTGCGAGTCATGCCCAAGGGAGGGCCGACACGGGGAAGAGACGGCGGGATGCCAGTCGGGCGTTCCTAAGGCTTCTTCTTCCCCACTTCGTTCAATTCGAGCGTGCCCACGTCAAAGCTTCCGCCCGACTTCGGGACCTCGATTTCAATCGGCGATTTCGTATCGGAAAATGCACCATTCAACGCGTCGCTACCGAACCCTTGATTCTGGTGAAGTACCGCCACGCGGTACTTGCCGGGGGGCACGCCCCTGCCAGCCCCAACGATTTTGAAGGTCCCGTCCTTTTCTGCGTGCGAGGTTTCGATACCCCGTTTCTGCGTGTCGTCCCCCATGGGCACGATGCGGACTTCGACACTCCCTAGCCCCACGTCACGGCGCGGGACCTCCAACGGCTTGCCGTCCTTGACAACCTTCCCCGTAACCACGACTCCCTTGGGCGGTTTGTATCCGTCACAACCCGCCGCGAGGAGCGCTGCCAACAGGAGGATCATGCTACGTCGAGAACAGAGAATCATGCGTTGTGTCCCAAACCTTCCTGAACGTGGCGGCAAGTCGTCAACGCGCCAGCCGGATTCCAATGCACAGCATCACGGAAACTTGAATACTCCGCCATCGCTACGGTTACCCATCTGACGGAAGATCGTTGGATCGACGTCCCAGGGAATGAAATGCGTGGCACTGTCGGCAAAGACCGCCAGGAACCCGCCCGGGTGCGAGGAACCAAAGCGTTCCTCGCCCCAGTCGGGTACGCCGAGGGTATCGGGGCGCGGTTCCAGGTTCGTCCGGCGCATCGTGTCGTGGTCCCAGCCGCAGGTGTAGCCTTCGTTATCCTCTCCCTGGAACCCACCGAGCCCCTTGATGTTCATCCGTTTCTCCCCCACCGCCATCGTGTTGGAACTGCCGTCGGTAAGGGACGCCATTTTGACGGCTCCTTGGCTGGACCAGGTTTGATTTGGATCCGTGTAAATCACAACGCCGTCATTCATGGTATCGCAGCCGGCGTAGTCCGTCATGGCATGGTCGTAGGTACCCGAGGGACCATACCAAAACCCCGCCGCAAACGCTCGCGGAGCGCCCTTCGAGGGACAGAAGAAGGCTGGGATCTTGGCCCCAATCGCATCCCGCTGCCGCTGATCGTTGTTTGGCGCGTTCGAGCCTTCCCAGGTGGCCCGCTGTTCAATAAAAGGCAGGACTTGGAAACCCCAGCCGGCCCGTTGCCGAGGGGCGATCTCCGCCAGACCCTCCACGGTGTAGTCCGGGGCATACGGCCAACCTGACCCGCCCGTCGGAAAGAACTTGTAGGTGTCGTGGTGATTCTGAAAGGCCACCCCAAACTGCTTCAGGTTGTTGCTGCATTGGGTCCGCCGCGCCGCCTCCCGTGCCGCCTGAATCGCTGGCAACAACAGGGCCACCAGAATCCCGATGATGGCGATTACCACCAGCAGTTCGACCAAGGTAAAAGCCTCGCGTTGCTTTCGCATCAGAGCATCCCATCGAAAAAATGAACGGAAGCAGGGCAACCCCGAATAAGATAGTCTAATTCTTGTCTAACAGGAACCCCTGCTTGTGTTGCCCCCGGATTATTCGTGGTGGCCGGAACGAGGTCGCGTAAGGCTATGCCGGAGCGGCGCAACCGACGCTCGCAGGAAAAACCCGCTTGGTGCAGACGCCACGCGCCAGAAGCGACCGAAGTTCCGGCAGTGCTTCCGGTTGCTTGTTCCGGCCAACAGGAGCATGAATCATCCGAGCTCAGGCCCCGCCACGTTGGATACGGACCGTCAGCTCGCCTGCATTGTCCGCCAGGTGGGCTGCCGATTCGTTGATCTTCAGGTACAGCGTTCCGCTACGGGCCGGCGTCCAATCCCGCTGCAAACCGATCGGTTCCGGTCGGGCCAGCGGCGTCAGCCCAGGCGGAGGCTGGGCGTCGTCTCGCACCGCGCCCAGCAGCATTCCCAGGGGCCGGCCTTGATAGTAGTGGAGCGTCACGCCGCCGGGCTCGCACATCCACGGCTCGTCCGTGTTTGCCACCTGGTATCTTCCGTGGGTCGTCAGCCGATACGCAACTCCGCCTTCCAGGCGAATCCCGGTCGACTGCCAGCCTCGCGCAGCGTCGATCGAGACCTCGGCGCCTGCGGTCGGCAGCGGTTCGGCGGGCTTGCGTACGACGGCGGCCCGTGCCACCTCGTAGCCGTATTCAAGGTTCATCACAAACAGCTGCCACTCTTCCGCGAGATCCTTCCCATCGGCCTGCAACTGCTCGCGAAATCGCGAGGTCAGCTCGCGGTCCCGCACCGACTGCTGCAAAGCTCGGAACCGTTGCTGATAGCGCGGATGCGCATCGAAGAAGGTCGCCAAACCCCAGCACCAAGCGTACGGTTCGTTCCGCAAATGAGCTTTCGCGTCGTAGTCCAGGATCTTGTCAGGCATCAGGCCGCGGTTGGCGGCGACTTCGTCCTTGATGATCTTGATGCGTCCCCAGCCAGGCGTCTCTTTCTTGTCTCGCGGCAGATACCCCAGCGTCAACGTGCCGTCTTGCCAACGATGGGTGCCCAGCAATTCCGCCAGGCCCTCGCCATACCAGGGTGGCCCCGTGCCGCCCAGGACCAGGTTCATGAAAGCGTGCGTTCCCTCGTGCAGAAACAGGTGCCGCCGGTAGAATGCCTCGGGCTGGTTGTAGAGCCAAAGATTCGGGCCACTCTGGTATCCGTTCAGGAACGGCGGCAGCTGCGCCGGCAGCAGGCCCTCCGTCTGGAAGCGGCCCTTGTCCTGCATCAGGAAGCCATTCAGCTGCCAATCTCGAACCCGCGCCGGAGCGATCTGGAAGTACGCGCACCACTGCGGCACGGCCAAGTCGAATACGGCGGGCAATTCGTCGACGTCCGGATCAGCCGGAAGGTCGGTGTACATCGTCAAGTGCGTTCCGTTCAACTTGCGAATTCCCTGTGCCGCAGCCAGGGCCTCGTCAATCACGAGCCGCTCGGCCGGGGCTGGCGGGGCAGCGGCGATGCCGTGCCGCGTGGCGGCGATCCCGATCAGCAGGGCCAAGGCGATCGGAAGGACGAGGGTGACGGGGTGACGGAGTGTCGCGGGACAGCGCCGTGCAGGTCTGGTTCCCACGCTCTGCGTGGGAACCCCTGCTTTCGACGCTCTGCGTCGCGGGATGGGCCGCGGGATGGGACGCGGAGCGTCCAGACTGGCGTTCCCACGCGGAGCGTGGGAACCAGACGAAACAGGCAGCAGCCAGATGACCGCTGCACAGGCCGCGTCAAGCATCCGATTGCAACACATACCCTGCCTCCTTTCAATAGCTCCGGTTCACTATAGCGAAATTCCGATGTCTGTCGTAGCAACGTGGGCCGAAATAAGTTCCCGGTCTCGCTCGTCAATCCGACCCCTAGCTGTCGCCGCCGCGTCGAAATTGGGTAAGTTATTTCGGCCTACGTTGCTACGGGTGTCCGGCCCCTTGTGACGCGTGTCCCGTGCTTTCAGAATGAACGTTCGCTATCCGTCTTTGCCTCAAGCTGGAGAAAACCATGATTTACGTGATTGCCACGATCGAGGTTGCCGCGGGCCAACGCGAGATGTTTCTAAGCGAGTTTCGCCAGCTGGTCCCGCTGGTGCTGGCGGAAGAAGGCTGTCTGGACTACGGGCCGGCCATCGATCTGGAGACCAACCTGACGCCACCGCCCGCCGTGCGAGAAAATGTGGTGACGATCCTGGAGAAGTGGGAGAGCATCGAGGCGTTGGAACGACATTTGATTGCGCCCCATGTGGTGCAATACCGCGTCAAGGTCAAAGGGCTGGTTGTCGGCACCAGCCTCCGCATCTTGCGGCCCGCGTGATGGTTGTCATGGTGCAAGCTGCGGAAGATGGCAACGCCATGGGTCCTGGAAACCCAAACTTCGTAGCCCTGAAAGGAAGCAACAAGATGGTGACCGTGCGTCGGATTTGCCATTATTTCGCTCTTCCTGGGCTACCAGGATTACGTTGCCTCAGCACCCAGGGGGTTGCCCTCGGCATTGGACACGACTCTTCCGCCCCAACGGGGCACTAACAAATCAGCCCAGCGTAGCGGCGACAGCCGCAAGCGACGCCCTGGGTACGGTATCGATTCACCCCGGTAGCCCTGAAAGGGCGAAACAAATCGGTAGTCCTACACGTATCGTTAAACAAGGTGGATGTAGTTCGTGACCAAGGATTGTGGCCTGGTTGTGCTGCGCTGGCTTGTATCGCCCCTTCAGGGCTGGCATTCTTGATACTCCTATAACCCAGGGCGGCGCTACGCGGCTAACGCCGCTCCGCTCTGCCCTGGGCTGATTTGTGGCTGCCCTTTCGGGGCGAAAGAACTCGGCGAACCCGCCGCTAAGTGACGCTGTACAATTTGGCTCAGCCGCCAGCCACCCGGACTGTTACCAGCACTGACAGCAGTCTGCAATCTTACCATTCCAGCCCAAGTCTCGCGGTTTGCTCGACTGCCAGCAATCGCCCTATCGCCAGATTTGCTTGCTGAGTAGAATTCCCCGCATGTTGCGATATTGGACAGCTGGCGAATCTCACGGCAAGAGTCTGGTGGCGATCGTCGACGGTTTTCCCGCCGGGGTGGCGTTGGAGACCGAAGCGATCGACGCGGATTTGCGCCGCCGACAGGGCGGCTACGGCCGGGGCGGACGCCAACGCATTGAAACCGACCGCGTCGACATCCTCTCCGGGGTGTGGCACAACACCACTCTCGGCAGCCCGATCGCACTCCAGGTGGTCAACCAGGACTACAAGCTGGAACGTATGGAGGACCTCGATCGTCCGCGGCCTGGACATGGCGATCTGACCGGAGCGATGAAATACCTGGGGCCGATTCGCGCGGTTCTGGAGCGGGCCAGTGCCCGCGAAACCACGATGCGCGTTGCGGTGGGTGCGCTCTCGAAACAACTCCTGAGCAAGTTTGGCATCCGCGCCATTGGGTACGTCGTGGAATTGGGCGGGGTGCGGATTGCCCCGCAGCCAGGATCGCTCGAGGAGCATTTGCAGTTGCGTGACGCGAGTGCCGTCTACTCCCTGGATCCCCGCCGCGACGAGGAACTTAAGCAACTGATCGATCAAACCGGCAAACAGGGCGACACCTTGGGCGGCGTGCTCGAAGTGCGGGTCGAGGGCCTCCCGTTTGGACTCGGGACCCACGCGCAATGGGACCTCAAGCTGGACGGCCGCATCGCCCAAGCCGTGATGGCCGTGCAAGCGATCAAGGGCGTCGAGATCGGCCTGGGCTTCGAAGCCGCGCGGCGGCTTGGTTCTCAAGTTCACGACCCCATCCGGTACGACGCAAGCCAGCGTCATGGTCCGACGCTGGGCTATGTCAGACCGACGAATAACGCCGGTGGCCTGGAGGCTGGCATGACCAATGGCCAGCCGCTAATTGTGCGGGCTGCCAAGAAGCCGATCAGCACGCTGGCCAAGCCGCTGGAGTCGGTGAATCTGACGACCAAACAAGCGGAGTCCGCGGCCTACGAACGGAGTGACGTCTGCGCCGTACCAGCCGCCGCTATCATCGTGGAAGCCGTGATTGCCTTCGAGATTGCTCGGGCGCTGGCAGAGAAGTTTGGAAACGATAGCTTGGCCGAGATGCAGGCCCGGTGGGACCTATTTCACAAGCTGGCTAGGGAGCGGTGACGAAGCGATAGGGTGACCGTCGCACTGCGAAACGGCCAGAATTCTGGCGAATTCTGCTACACGCAACTTCAAAGACCAGGGGCGGTTTGGAAAACTGTCCTGCCTTGTCGAACAGGGATGTTCGTCATGCATGATCGAACGCGGCGTTTCGTATGTCGGCTGAGCTTCACGCTGTTCTGCGTGCTGCCGACGCTGGTCGTCGCCGCGTGGGTTGCCGTGCTGCGTTCCCCCGCCTACGTGGCCGCCGACAAGACGGCGTGGGAGAACCGACTCGCGGACGAACTGGGCCTGGTTGTGACGCTCCGCCAAGTGACACATCCTTCGCGGGGAGTCACGCTGCTGGAAGGTCTGGAACTGGCCGATCCCGAAACAGCAGCCCAAGTGGCGAAGGTGCGGCAGATCGAAATCGGCCGGCGCGGCGACGACTTGCTGCTGCTGGCGTCGCAACCGGAATTCCAGGGCGATCAGGCTTGGCGGCTGTGGGAAGTCCTCCAGGAACGTCTCCTGCGCGGCCGCGGCTCGGCTCAACGCCGCGTCCAGTTGAGGTCCGGTGAAGTCACCGTCCACCGCACCGGCGACCGCGGCGCTTCGACCTTGACCGACGTGCGGTGTTGGCTGGCACCCACGGCCGAAGGACCGCAACTGGCGATCGAATTCCGTGATGTGGCCCTGCAGATGGCCGAACCCGCTCAACTCCGCGTGACTCGGAATCGGCGTCTCAGCCCGCCAGCCACACGCTGGGAACTGCATACCCAGTCCACCGCCTTGCCCTGCTCGCTGCTGGCCGATCAGTTCGAGATCCTGAAGGGTTTGGGAGACCGCGCCACTTTTCAGGGATCGATCGAGGTGACACAGACGGCCACAGGCTGGGAGGGCACGCTGCGGAAGGCCGTGTTCCGCGAAGTCGACCTGGATTGCTTGGTGACGAAGCACTGTCCGCACAAACTGAGTGGCTGGGCAGAAATCGGGTTTCCACGGGCGACGTTGCGGGGTGGCAAAGTGACAGACGCTTCCGGCGAAGTGGTCTGCCGCGGTGGTCAGGTGAGTTGGTCACTTCTGGATCAGGCCGCCCAGTTGGGCCTGTCCGCGGCGCCGCGCGTCAGTAACCTGGCGGCCAACGTGAACTGCGGATACCAGGAGTTACGTTTCGGCTTCACGTGTAATCCTCAAGGTTTGACCATCGTCGGCAAGTGTGTGGCGGCAGCCGAGGGGGTGGTCATGCTCGACGAGCAGGGGCCCTTGCTCGTCGATAAGCCTCAGGAAGTCGCCCTAGTCGCCTTGATTCGTGTCCTAAGTCCTCAAAACGGCGAAGCCATTCCGGCGACGGCCGAGGCCTCTCAGTTATTGCATGTGCTGCCCATCCCGTCCGCCCACCAGTCCCGCCCAGGTGGCACTCTCCGCCGGCCCTACTCGCCGCTCCGATTCCAATAGCCCGGTACGCCCTGCGGGTCGTATGGCTCAGCCCACCACTGCGATTGCCTCTGGCCCGCTCTGGCCCACCCTACTTCCGGCGTGGCGTCAGCAATTCCACGATCAGGTCCACCAACCACCATTCGAAGAACAGCAAGACCACCGGCGTGATGAACATCGTCGTCTGTTGGACACGCGGTTCACGCAGCCACCCCGGGCCATCACCGATCAACAGGGGATGGAAACGGGCGACGGCGATGCAGTTCAGAACCAGCAGAAAACACGTGAACAGACACGTCAGCAGCAGGAAGCCGCAGCCATCTCGAGCCGGTTCTCCGCGGCGACGTCTCGTAAACCTCAAGGTGTCCTCGTCTTCAAGTCAAGTGCTCGACCGGGCAAGTCAAGTGCTCGACCGGGCGCGGCCTCGGAAATTTCCCGCACGCACTGGTGGGGGAGCTTGACCAAAGCGGCCAAGTCGCGCACGCAACGCTCGACAATCACGCCGGTGCGCGGGCCCTCGCACGCCGCGCCGCGCACGGCGATGTAGTCCGGCCCGGCCCGCAGCGCGAGGCAAATCGAGGACGGGCCGAGCGAACCGCCGAGCACGACCTGCAGGCCATGTCGCCGGATTCTTTGCACCAGCGCGGACAAAGCCGCGAGCGTCAGGTGGGAGAATAAGTCACCGCGGTGTTTATCGTAGGTGTCCACCAATACCGCGCCGCAACGCGACCGCGCCGCATGCTCGATCACCTCGGCGGGCGTCGGCGCCTCCGCTGCCACCCAGTCGGCATAGACGACGGCCACCGGCGTCACGGACCGGGGCAACTGCTGGAAGAGTTCGGCCCAACGCCGCGGCCAAGTGGGCCAAGTCCGGCAGCCCGCCAGTCCCACCTTGGCATAGTCGCAGCCGGCGAGCTGTTGCCCGTCGGGCGGCGCGGGGGCCTGGCGGAGCTCGCCCAAAGCGACGCTCGTAGGCAGCCGGCCCGCCACGACGGCGAGAACGGCCTGCCAGACGGCCGGCTGGGCGGCGCCCAACGAGCCGTGCTCCGGTTCCTTGACGTCGATTAGGTCGGCGCCGCCCGCCAAGGCCACCCGCGCCTCGTCCCCGTTTCGCACACTGACAAGCAAACCAGTCATGCCGTCTCTTCTACCACACACTCACTCGGCTGGAAAGTCGACGAAGTTTATTCTATCATCAGGGTTACCTGCAACGCCCACACGCCACGTTGTTCCAAGAAGCTCGCACTGCATGACTCAACTTCAGTACGCCCACATCACGACGCCACGACAACTGTCCCAATTCTGCGACGACCTCGCGAAACTTCCGGCCATCGCGTTTGACACCGAGTTCGTGTCGGAAGATAGCTATCGCTCCGAGTTGTGTCTGGTCCAGGTTGCGGCGGGCGAGCGGTTGGCGGCGATCGACGCGCTGGCCATCCGGGACCTGACGCCGTTTTGGGAACGCTTGGCGGCGCCCGGCCACACCACGATCGTCCATGCGGGCCGGGAAGACCTGTGTTTCTGCCTGCACGCCATCGGTCGACGACCGCACGCTGTGTTCGACATCCAGATTGCCGCCGGCCTGATCGGGCTCGAGTACCCGGCGGCCTACAGCACCCTGATCGCCAAGCTGCTGGGTAAGTCGTTGGGCAAGGGCGAAACCCGTACGGACTGGCGCCGACGGCCGCTGAGCAGTCGGCAGATCGACTACGCTTTGCAGGACGTGGTCCACTTGGAGCGGCTCCGTGATATCCTGGTCCGGAAACTGGATCTGCTGGGCCGGCTGCCGTGGCTGGATACCGAACTCGACAGTTGGCAGTCGCAACTCGAAGAGTCGGAACTTAGCGAGCGTTGGCGGCGGGTGTCGGGGGTGGCCAATCTACCGCCGCGGTCGTTGGTGATCGCGCGTCAGTTGTGGCATTGGCGCGATGCGGAGGCCCGGCAGCTGAATCGGCCGCCCCGGCGCATTTTGCGAGACGACTTGCTCGCGGAACTGGCCAAACGGGCGGTGGCAGAGCCGTTACAGATCCGCGCCTTGCGGGGCATGGAACATCGCGACAAGCAGAAGTACGTCGCGGACATCTCGGAATGTATTCGGCAAGCCCTGGAGTTGCCGCAGGAGGCCTGGCCAGCGCCTTCCGAGCGGACGGCCAACCGTCCGCAACTGACCTTGCTCGCCCAGTTCCTGGCGGCCGCCTTGGGCTGCGTGTGCCGTTCGCAGCAGGTCGCGGCCAGCTTGGTCGGCACCGTCCAGGATGTCCGTGACCTGATCGCGTATCGTCTGGGACTCGACACGCCGCACAACACCGAGTTGCCGGCGCTGGCCCGCGGCTGGCGGGCTGAAGTGGTGGGTCGGACGCTGGAGGACTTACTGGCCGGCAAGTTATCGTTTTACATCGCCGATCCCCTGGGCGAACAGCCGTTGGGGTTCGAACCGAGAAAGGGCTGAGTCATGTCGCTGCTGCGTGGTCTGGCTTTGCTCTGCGTGCAGCTGCTGACCCCCATCGTCACCGCCGACGAACCTGATGACTTGCCGCCCACGCACTCGCTCGAACCACTGTTGTACGCGACGGGCTTTGAATTCGCCGAAGCGCCCGCTCTGGACCCGCAAGGCAATTTGTATGCGGCCAACTACCGATTCCTGGGAACCATCGGCCGGATTACCGCCGATGGCACGGCGTCGATTTGGTGCGATTTGCGTCAGCGATCGCCGGTCGAAGGGCGCCAGGTCCAGGCCGGCGGCATCAAGGTGGACGCCGAGGGACGTCTGATCGTCGCAGATGCGGGCGGCGGGCGACTGTTGCGAGTCGCCACCACGGGGCAGCAGGTCGAGGTGCTGGCCGATCGCTTTGAGGGGTCCCGGTTTATCTCGGTTAGCGACGTGGCCCTGGACCTCAAAGGGAATATCTACTTCACCGACGCCGGGGCCTTGATTTCGGAGACCGCCGACAAGCTAACCGGCTCGGTCTACCGCTACGATATCCAGACCAAGCAAATGGCCCGCTTGGCGAGCGGTCTGGCCTGTCCCAACGGTCTGGCCGTCAGCCCCGACCAGATGTACCTTTGCGTGGCGGAAAGCCAGCGGTTTCGGATCCTCCTGTTCGACGTGAACACCAAGACTGGGGATCTCCAGAACCAACGCGTGCTGATGGCGTTTCCGTACGAGACGCGCGGCAATGTGATCACCGGCCAGTTCGTGCCAGATGGCATGGTGTTCGATGCCCGCGGGCGACTCTACGTCGCCATGTGGTACGGCGGCGTCATCAACGTGATCGACGTCCCGTCTGGAAAGCTGCTGCGGCAGTATGATGCAGGTGGTTCCCAAGCGACCGGTTGCCATTTTTCCGGAGCCTACCTGTATGTCGCCGTGGCGGCCAAAGAGGCCGTGTTTCGGTTGAAGATCGACGTCCCGGGACATGAGTACGTCACGCGGTCGCCGGTCCCCGGGTCTTGAAGAAGGGCCAATCCACCCGCTGCTGTGAACATCTTCACGCCGCTCTCGTTCCCACGCTCCGCGTGGGAACGCAAGTGTTTTGACGCTCCGCGTCGTCTGCCCAAGGACGCAGAGCGTCCGTGGCTTGCGTTCCGACGCAGAGCGTCGGAACAAGAAAAAATCCACCCCTCACCCCGGAGTACCAGGGCGAGGGAGTTGTCTTTCGGGCGTGCCACGGAACAATCCGGGCGAGTTTCCCGGTGTTGCGGCTACGCCAACTTCAGCGCCGCCTGGCGGGCGAGACCGACTGCGTCAGCGGCGAACATGGCGTCCAACGCGGTCTCCACCGTGACCTTAAAACAGTGATTGTGGCACAGTGATCCCGGCCCGCCGCAAGCCTCGCCGATCGGCCGCAAGCGGTCCCGCGTAGCGTTGTGCAGGTTCAATTCGGCGAAAGTGACGGGCAGGCCGATCGCGATCATGAAATCGAAGATCTTGACCATCTCGGCCACCTGCGTGTCTTCGTCCAGACACAATTGCGTGGCCACGCCAAAAGCCACCTTCTCGCCATGCATCAGGCCTTTACATTCCGGGTAGTTGGACAGCAGGTTGGCGACCATGTGAGCCGTCGCCAGCCCGCCACTCTCAAAGCCCAGACCGGAGTGCAGCGTGTTGGCTTCCACGACTTTTTCGACGGCGGGCGTAACGATGCCGAGTTTCACGGCCCGCATCGCTTCAACGCCGTACTGCATCAGCGTCTCGTAGCCCAGGCGGGCGATGGCCAGGCCAGCCAGCGTGGAGACGCCGCCCGCCAGGGTGCTCGCCCGCGACTTGTACGACGCCTCGGCCTCGACCCACGTGGACAAGGCGTCGCCCATGCCGGCAGCAAACGTGCGTACCGGGGCGCGGGCGATCACTTGGGTATCGACCAGCACGATATCCGGGTTGAACGGCCAGCAGTTGAAGCCGGTGAAATTCGACTGGGCATCGTACCACACGCTGGCCCCGCTGGTCGGTGCATCGGTCGCGGCGACGGTGGGGACGGTCATCAACTTCAGGCCCACGTCAAAGGCCACAGCCTTGGCGGTATCGATCGTTTTGCCGCCGCCCAGACCGACGGCGATGTCGGCCGCCTGCTCGCGGGCGATGCGTTCGACGCGGTCCGCCTCCGCCCGGGTCACCTCGCCCTGGAACGTCACATCCACGGGCGTCAGCCCCGCCTCCGCAATACTCTTCAGCACCGTGGGGCCGACCAAGTCCTTGACCACGGGATCCCACAACAAGAGCGGCCGCTTGCCGAGCAGCGCCAGGTACGTGCCGATCTCCGCCATCACGCCTCGACCCTGGACATACTTCCGCGGTGCGATGAAGACCATTTTCATTTGTGTTTCTCCCGTGTCAGGTGGTGCTTGCCAATGGCGTCAGTGTATCGTCCGACGCCGGTCCGTCCAAGTGCCCGCAAGGGGTTGCGGACATGGCGGCCAAGATTGTTTAGACTATTCCCGACTGTGCAAGGTGTAGGGTGGGCTGTGCCCACCAGACGCAAGCAGTTGTGGTGGGCACAGCCCACCCTACGATTCTTTCGCAGCCTGTTTTGTCTCTGAACCAGACAGTCGAAGCAGAGAAGTAGAAGGGAGCCTGAGATCATGCATCGGCACGGAATGGTGATCGGTGTCCGGAAAGAAAAGCTGGAGCAATACAAGCAACTACACGCCGCCGTTTGGCCGGACGTGTTGAGGCTGATCAAGGAGTGCCACATCCAAAACTACTCCATTTTCCTCCGCCAGCTCGAAGACGGGAATTACTACCTGTTCAGCTACTTCGAGTACACCGGCAAGGATTTCGCCGGCGACATGGCGAAGATGGCCGCTGATCCGACCACCCAGCACTGGTGGCAGTTGTGCAAACCGTGCCAGCAGCCGCTGTCCGACCGCCACGCGGACGAATGGTGGGCTGCCATGGACGAAGTGTTCCATCAGCCGTAGCGATCTTTGCGGCCTACGCCGATGCGAGCAGGGGGGGGGCCGGCTGTCCGACTGAAGACGCGACCTTGACAGGCAGCCCTGGCCTTGATCATAAGGTGGCGCAAAACGCTAGCAGCAGGGGGTCAGGGTGGCTGGCGGCAGAGTGCAGCGATGCCCCAGAAACCGGGTAC
>JAPLNJ010000853.1 GCA_026692885.1 Planctomycetota bacterium
GTTTCTGGACCACGCCACGGGTCCGCAACCGCCTCACTTCTTCCGCCGCATCCCGCCCGCCGCCGGAGGCGGCGGGCGGGATGCGGCGGAAGACAGTACGGCTGGCGCCTGCCGACGTAGTGTACGAAACCCAATTCCACCTGGGCAAACCCGAATGGTACGAGGTTAAACGTAAGTCGTTGTCATTCCGCCACTTCCCCCACTGGGCCTGCCCCAGCAGAAAAAGGGTTTGGTCACTAATAGCAGTACCCCATTATTCCCCTTCGTCTTCGTCGCATTCACCGCCGCCTGCGGCGGCGGTGAATGCGGCGAAGGGGACGGGGTGTGGTTGCGGTACGCGGCCTTTCAAACCTCTTGTCCACTGGGGCAAGCCCAGTGGGGATCGGAGGTTAGGCTTAACCTCGTGCCATTCGGGGCAAGCCCGAATGGGGACCCGACATGCCAAGCTGGAACAAAAGCCGGACCAGATCTCACCATGGCAAGGAATGGGGACCCGACATGCCAAGCTGGAACAAAAGCCGGACCAGATCTCACCATGGCAAGGACTCTCTGGGATACAATTTTGCGCCGCCCAGACCCGGGGGCGGGTGGCTTTGCAGTTGCGAGTAGCAGAATTCGCCAGAATTCTGGCCGTTTCGCCGCGCGGCAGTTACCCCGCTTCCGCCCGAAATCTGGCGATTTCGGCTACTTTTCGTCGAAACTCGCAACTTCAAAGGCGGATGGTGGATGGCACCCGCGGTTACCGCACCGACAACGTGTACTCGGGGTGGCCCAGTTCGTCGAGGCGAGAAGTCAGCCGAAATGACTTGCGGAAGACAGCCGATTTAAGCCAGCCCGATTGCGTACGGGTGGTCACGTAGCCCTGTCGGCCAAATTTCAGAATATCGAATTGCAGGCGGTTGCCGCGGGCGTCCACCAGCCAGTACTCCGGAATCCCTGCCTGCCAGTACAACTCGCGCAGCACCACGGTATCCTTCCGGACGGAACTGGTACTGACGACCTCCAACACCATGTCGGGTGCGCCTTCGAGTTCCAAGAAACCTTCGCCGCCTTCGATCAGCTGGACGCGGCCCCGCTGCAGACTTTCGTACGACACGAACGTCCCGTCCGGTTCCGTGGACAGGCCGGCGTCGAGGTGGCTCACCAGAGTGCGGTCTCCAAAGAACCGCCCGCGGCGGTCAGCTTTCAGTAACCCGAAAATCACCGAGGCATATTCCACTTTGACTTGGTTATGTGTGAAAAGTTGTTCCGGCATCAGATCCACCCAGACTTCGCCTTGGAGATGGGAGAATCGCCCGCGTTCGGGAAAATCGTCAGACCGCGCCCAGCGACGAAACGAATCCAAATCGACGATGCGATCGGGAATGCGAATCTGCTCTTCGAGAACAATAGTGCTCATTGCCGACTCCCTACCAACCACCGGCCGTTCAGCGACCGCCAAGCATTCTACCACAGTCTGGACCCGATGGTGCAAGACGCGCAAGGCGAGCGGCAGGAAATAACTTACCCGTAGGTCGGCCTTTCCAGGCCGATCGGGACAGTCTTGGAAGACCATCCTACATTAAGTTGGGTAAGTTATTTCCTGCCGCTCGCGCAAGCGAGCGATCCCTACCGGCCGAGACAACGCCACACCCAGGCGGGCCTCAGGCCAGCGTTTGTTTCCGCGACAGCGCGATCCGCTTGCGCTCCGTGTCCACTTGCAAGACCTTCACGCGGACGATGTTTCCTACCGCCACCACCTCGGTCGGATCCTTGACGAAACGGCGATCCAACTCCGAGATGTGAATCAGGCCGTCCTGATGCACACCGATGTCGACGAATGCGCCGAAGCGGGTCACGTTGGTCACCACGCCCTCCAGGATCATTCCCTCGCGCAAGTCCGCCAGTTCGTGGACTCCGTCGGCGAATTGCACCACGCGGAATTCCTGACGCGGATCGCGGCCGGGTTTCTCCAATTCGCGCAGGATGTCTTCGATCGTCGGCAAGCCGGCCCGTTCGTCCACGAACTGCCGCGGATCGAGTTGCTTGACCACCGCCGCGTGGCCCACCAAGGCGGCGGGTGATGTGCCCACGGCTTTCGCCATCTTCTCGACCAGGTAATAACTCTCCGGGTGGACGGCGGAGTTGTCCAACGGCTGCGAACCGCCGCGGACCCGCAGGAATCCGGCACTCTGCAAGAAAGCCTTGCTGCCCAACCGCGGTACGCAGCGCAGCTCGTCGCGGCGGGAAAATGCTCCGTGGGCGTTGCGGTATTGCAGGATCGACTCGGCCAGCTTCGGCCCGATCCCCGACACGTAACTCAACAACGACGCGCTGGCCGTGTTCAGATCGACCCCGACCAGGTTGACAGACGACTCAACCTCCCGGTCCAAGGCTTTGCGGAGCAGGGTCTGGTTCACATCGTGCTGGTACTGGCCCACGCCGATGGACTTGGGGTCGACTTTGACCAATTCGGCCAGCGGATCCTGCAGACGCCGGGCGATACTGATCGCCCCGCGGACGGTCAGGTCGAGGTCCGGGAACTCCGCCCGGGCGGTGTCGCTGGCCGAGTAGATCGAGGCGCCCGATTCGTTCACCGCGACCTTGGCCACCTGCCGGCCGCTGGAGCGGATCAGCGAGGCCACGAAGGCATCCGTCTCGCGCGAGGCGGTGCCGGTCCCGATGGCGATCAGTTCCACCTGGTGCCGATCGATCAAGGCCAAGAGGATGTCGGCGGCCTCCTCGGTCTTGTTGTGCGGCGGCGTGGGATAGACCGTCGTGTGCTCCAGGAATTTGCCCGTGGCATCGACCACCGCGACCTTGCAGCCGGTGCGGAATCCCGGATCGATGCCCAGCACCACGCGTTGGCCGGCCGGCGGAGCGAGCAGCAACTCGCGCAGGTTCTGCGAAAAGACCTGGATCGATTCCTGGTCCGCGGCCTCCTTCCGCTCGGCCAGCAGGGCGGCTTCCACCGACGGGAACAGCAGCCGGTGGCAGGCATCCTCTACGGTCTGGGCCAATTCGCGGCGGAAGAGGAACGCTGGATTCGTGACCAGTCGGCCCGTCAGCCGGCAGATCACGGCCTCGTCGTCGGCTTCGATGCTGACCTGCAGCACGTCTTCGGCCTCCCCGCGGCGCATCGCCAGATAGCGGTGCGAGGGGACCTTGGCCAGCGGCTCGTGATGGTCGTAGTACATTTCGAACTTGCTGGGCTGCTCCTTCCATTCACGCCGCACCTGGGCGACCAGCCCGCCCTGCTGTAACGCCTCGCGCACCACTCCGCGGACCTCCGCCTGATCCGCCCATTCCTCGGCCAGGATGTCGCAGGCGCCGCGGAGCGCAGCCTCGCTGTCCGGAACTTCCCGTTCCGGGTTGACGTACGGCCGCAGCACGGCCTCGCGCGAAACGCCCTGTCCGGGATTGACCTGCGCTCGCAGGCAGGCGGCCAGCGGCTCCAGCCCCCGCTCTCGGGCCAAGGTGGCCCGCGTGCGGCGTTTGGGCTTGTAGGGCAGGTAGATCTCTTCAAGTTCTTTCTTGTCCCGGCAGGCCAGGATCTTCAGCCGCAGCGGTTCCTCCAACTGACCCTGCTCGTGGATCGTCTTGAGGATGGTGTTCTTGCGCTGGGCCAGTTCGCGGAAGTAGGCCAGCGCATCCTCAATGGCCCGCAGCGCGGCTTCGTCCAGTGCGCCGGTCTGTTCCTTGCGGTAGCGGGCGATGAAGGGAATCGTGTTGCCCTCGGCGAGCAACTCCGCCGCCGCGCGCACCCGGGCCTCTGGCAGTCGGCAGACCACCGCGATTTCGCGAATTTCCTGCTCCAGATCAAACTCGAATCCGACCGTCTCGCTCATCACTGCGCTCGCTTCCTGATAAATCTCCCCTCGCCCTGGTACTCCGGGGAGAGGGGGTAGCCGAAGTCGCGAGACTTCGGTTCTGGCGGTTTCATTCCGAAGTCTCACGACTTCGGCTACTGCTGTTAACTCGCAGCGTTACGATCAAAGCCTCCGCACGGCTGGCAGAGCCAGAGCACGGATGTTCTTCTTCTTCGGTCTTCATCCGTGCTCTGGCTCTGCCAGCCGTGCGGAAAACATAACCTGGAAGACACAGACATCACGTCAATTCAAAATTTTCAAGCGGCCAGGCCGGGGGTGCGGCGCGGATACATTCGTCCGCTGGCTATCCTCCGTTCGCGCCAACTCCCCCCGGCCCAGCCATCATGGGCCGTCCGCTGCGGACGTCCGCAGGAGGCGAATTATACACGCCTTGCCCAGATCGCAGCAAACCCATGTCCAAGAGCGCCGCCCCAGCGGTATAACATCAAGCAAGTGTCGCTCTGGCTCAGGGACGTGCCATCCGTCCGAGCATTTTTCTGTCCATTATTTCCCGTCCGTACGTGAGGAATGTCCTTTGAAATCGGAAGGCCAACATCTGTTCCGTTTGCTCCTGCTGGTCGCCATCGTGCTGGCGATTCCCATCCTTCCGTTCCTGGGCTTTGGCGAAGCGTTGGAGGCCCGCATGACCGGCTGGCTCAGCGACACGCTACCGCCGACAACCGTGGCGATGTTGGTCATCGGCCTGCTGGCGTCCGATATTTTTCTGCCGGTACCGTCCAGCGTGGTCAGCACGTTTGCCGGCAAGATGCTGGGCTTCTGGGCTGGCACGGCCGCCACTTGGTGCGGCCTGACCAGCGGTGCGGTGTTCGCGTTCTGGCTGGTACGAGTCTGTGGCCGCCCGCTGGCCAAGCGACTGTCCAGCGACGAGGAACTAGCCCGCATGGATGCGTTAGCAGCACGCTTCGGGGTGCTGGTGCTGGTCCTGACGCGACCCGTGCCGGTGCTCGCCGAAGCGAGCGTGCTGTTGATGGGCACGACGCGTTTGGCGTGGTGGCGGTTCCTGCTCGCCGTGGGGCTGAGCAATTTGGGCCTGGCGGCGGTTTATGCCCTGTTGGGTGATCGCGTGCAGCTGCCGTATGCGGCAGCCGCCGCCCTGGCCCTGCCGCTGTTGGCCGCGATCCTCGCGCGATGGTGCTGGCGGCACTAGCACCAAACGGTTTTCCGGTCCTGGCGCGTACAGCATGAGATTTTACGGTTCCGCAGTGCCGGGCCCCAGGCAGGGCTCAGACGTACAGAATTCAAAATTGGCGGACAAACCACTCTGACTTGGCAAAGTCGCCAAACCGCCAATTTTGAATTCTGTACGTCTGAGCCCTCGCGGCGCTGGCTCATGCGGAGCTTCAACGTGTGCTCGCCTGGCTGCAGATCGGTGGCCAGCATCACGGTCCGTGGATAGTGCAGGCCCTGGCTATAGCGATGCAACAGATGCACCTCTTGCGGCGGCCCGCCATCCACGCTCGCTTCTACCACTCCCGCGTCCGGACCCGCCACCACGTACGCCCCGACCGCCGTGCCCGTGAACGCGAGCGTCAACTCCGCGCCCGGCTCTTCGGCACACAACATCGGGATCTGCGTGAAGCGACTGCGCGACGAACCCTTCAGACTCTTCCAGTCGGGCACCTCCAGCTTCCAGCCGTGCAGGCTGGTGGCTGTCTTGGGATCCACAAAACGGCCCTTGCCGTAATTCCCCGGATCGAGTGGTTCCGCAGGCAACAGGTAAGCGGTCGGCTTGGCGTCCGCAACCCAAGGTTCGTGCCACGCCTGGTTCAGCAGTTCGTCGATCAGGCCGGCGCATAGCGCGTTTCCGAAGGGCGCCGGATGCACGCCGCCAAACTTCTCCCAGGTCAGTTTTCCCGCGTCGATCTGCTCCGTGACCTCCTTGGCCAGGCCGATGGTCGAAATGCCGTAGTGCTTGGCCACTTCTTCATGGCTGGCGATCGAGACAGGCGTCTCACCCGCACAGTATGTCTCCATCATCCCCGGATTGACGAAGTACGTGATCACGATATCCATCCTGGGATTGTGTCGGCGAGCCTGTCGAAGAATGCCCTCCAGGCCGCGGATGCACTCGCGGCGGGCATGGCCCGCGTCCTGGTCGTCGTTGACCGCAAACTCGATGAACAACAGATCGACCGGGCCTTGGCTGAGGACGTCCGTGGACAGTCGAAACGCCCCGGTGGTCGAACAGGTCGACGAGATGCCTGCGTCGGTGAAGCTGAACTTGGTGTCCGGAAACCTCCGTTGGAGCAACTCACAGACCAACGGCCGATAGCCGTTCATCTCGGTGATCGAGCCGCCCAGGAAGGCCACGTGCCCCGTCTTGACGCGTTCGAACTGCAGCCGGGCATTGCTCAGACTGCCCCGCAAGTGAATGTTCGTCCCCAACGGCGGCGAGTTCTCTGCTGCCTGCGACGCCGGTGCGCACGCCCACCACAGAACGACAAGTCCCACCGCGAATAGCCGACGACCGATCTGCATGACAATCCCCCAATTCGTTTAACCGCGACCCAACGGGGAGCGCGCCCTGAGACGCTCTGCATCTCCTGCCTGACAACCGCCAAACTCATTTAACCCGGAGCCAACGGTGACGGCGCGCCGGTCTCCTCGCCGTCGCCGTTGGCTCCGGGTCAAACGACGCCGATCGGATTGAAGTAGCCGGGCTCGTTCCCCGCCTGCCACTTGATGTTGCAGCCCAAACTGGGGCGATGTTGCTCGGCGACCGGCCGTCCGGCCAGCACGGCCTCAATCGCGGCGGTCAAGTCTACACCGGTCACCGGAATGTCCGAGCGTGGCCGGCTGGAGTCCAGTTGGCCACGGTAGACCAGCTTCCGCCCACGGTCGTACACATAAAAATCAGGCGTGCACGCGGCGAAGTAGGCCCGGGCTACGGCTTGCGTGGAGTCCCAAAGATAGGGAAACGTGTAGCCCCGCTGCGCGACTTCCCGAACCATCGCCTCCGGCGCATCGTCCGGGTATGCCAGGGTGTCGTTCGAGTTGATGGCCACCACAGCGACGCCCCGCTGTTGGTACTCGCGGCAGAGTCTGGCCAGCGTGGGCGCGATATGTTTGACGTACGGACAGTGGTTACAAATGAACATAACCAGCAACGCCGGTGCCCCGGCAAAATCGTCCAGCGACACCGTCTGGCCATCGACGTTCACCAAGGAAAACGGAGGTGCTGCGATACCCAGAGGCGACATCGTACTGACCGTCTTGACCATGATTTCTTACTCCGCGATTTCTTACTCCGCTTTGAGATCCAGATCGCCCAGGGCGTACTGGATGCCGTCCAGGTAGAAGCGGTCCACCGCGGGATCCTGGAAGACGTTCGGCCCATGCCCCAACGAACAGTAGAACACGCGGCCCTGACCGACGGCCTTGATCCACGCCACGGCGTAGTCGTTATCGGGCCGGCCCAGGGGCTTGCCGCTCTTAGGATCCACTCGATTCTTACCTGTATCGGGCTCGATCACCACCTTGCTGGTGTCGGGGTCCGACAGGTCCAAGCTCAACAACACGCGACGGTCCGCGCGTGTGTAGGGTTCGCGAAACATGTAGATCTCGTCCTTCAGCTGGAAGCCCTTACCCGCAAAGGCCCGCAACAAGACGTGATCGGGTTCGTCCAATTTGAAGGCCCAGGTGCCGCCGCCGCCCCAGGGATGACCGGCGAACAGCCCACCGATCATCTTGGCCGCTTCGGGCCAGTTGCCGAAGTTATCGGTGGCGGCGTGAATGCCGACCAGCCCCTTCCCGTGCTGGACAAAGTCGAGCAAAGCCTGCTTCTTCTGCTCGTCGGGGAACTTCAATCCTGTGGTGTTGTTCAAGACCACGGCGTCGTACTTCGCCAGGTTGGCCGGATCGAAGACTTCGTAATCGCGGCTGATGTCGGTCGTCCACGCGCCGGTCTTCTGGCCGGTAAGTTCGATCGCCTGATTGCCACCAGCGATGCCGCCGCCGTGAAAAAAGCCTTCGCAACGCCAGAAGACCAGCAGCTTGCGGGGTTGCTTCGGTGTGGCCGTAGCCTTGGCCGGCACCGCCAGATCGATCTTCTTCAGGTCGTTGTCGGAGAGTTGCGGCAGCTGGTCCTTGTCGGCTGGCTTGGACGCCGGCTTGGCAGCGGGCGACCGTTCCTTGCCCTTGTCCGCGGCGCCAGGCAAGCCTGGCACCAGCAAAGCCAAGCAGAAGGCCACCGCCAGGGTCCAGATCAATACGTGTCGAAGAGTGTGACAAGTCATGTGGGTACTCCTTGGCGAGTATTATCATCCTTGATCCCAGCGTTCCGCAAGCGGGCGCGGCGTCGTTCCCCGAAATCCGTTGGCGCTGATGTCTGTAACAATTTTTTTGAAAAATATTGTCAGCTAGTTCGCGAACCGCTATATTACTGCCGAAGATTGAATCAAGACGGTTTGCGTGTGGCTGGTGAGCGATTGACGGCAACTTGGAGTCGCGGTCTGGCCTGCGTGGTCTTTTCATGAAGAGTTCTAAGCGGGTACTTCGCCCTTTCTTCCTCTCACTTCACTATCCCCGCTTCGGGGAGGGAGTACGTTTATGTCCTGGTTCAGGCGGTGGCGTGCTTTCACGCTGGTCGAATTGTTGGTGGTGATCGCTATCATCGGTATTCTTGTGGCTTTGCTGTTGCCGGCGATTCAGGCGGCCCGGGAGGCCGCCCGACGCACCCAGTGCGGGAATAACCTTAAGCAGTACGGCGTGGCACTGCAGAACTACCACGATACATACAAGGTCTTCGCGACAGGCACATCCACTTGGGACAACTACCCATGGGTCGGCTGGCAAGTCCGCATCCTGCCCTTCGCGGAACAGGGGCGTCTGTACGACTCGGTGAAAGACTGGAGTGAAAGCCAGCCGACCCAGCGCGCGTATTATGACGCGCCCATCGGGCCGGGCGGTGCCACCGCGGGCTCGTCCGTCACGGTGAAATATTGCCGCTGCCCGTCCGACCCGTTTCCCGACTTCGATAGTGGCTGGGCGCAAACGAGCTACTCCGGGAGCCTCGGTTCGCAGTGGTGTCCTTCGAATGGAGGCGCTACCTGCGAGCCCTTCAATGTGGGAGGTTCACTCGCTAATCCCGGCACGAATTACGAGAATCCGGGCGGCCAAGAGGGACATGGGAACAGCTCGGACCCATCGAGAATCTCCGGGATGTTTAGCCGCTGGGGGCTGAGTCTGAACATGGCCAAGGTGACGGATGGGACCTCCAACACCATTTTCGTCGGCGAGATCCTCCCGGCGTGCCATGACCACCGGGAAGGCTGGTGGACCCGCAACGGGATGGGGAATGCCCACGCGTCCACGGCCTCCCCGCTCAATGAATTCACCACTTGCCCGAATTCGAACCGAGTCAGCAATCCCGCCTGCAAGGGGATGGACAAATGGAATTACAGTTGGGGTTTCCGTTCGCAGCACCCCGGCGGTGCCCATTTTCTGCTCGTGGATGGCGCCACACGGTTCCTCACCGAAACAATCAATTATTCGACCTATCAGCGACTGGGCGGGCGCAACGACGGCCAGGACATCGGCAAGTTCTGAAAGGCCTGGCATCCAGCGCAACCCCCATCCCACCAAGAAGGACCAATCCGTGTTTTCTCATCGCATCAAGTTCGTCATTTGGGGCGCAATGTGCGCCAGTTTCATTGGCTGCGGCAGCGGTTCCGGCTTGGTGCAGGCCAAGGGAAAAGTCACGTACAACGGCCAGCCGGTCGCCGGCGCCGCGGTGACTTTCTTGTCGTCGACGGGTAGGCTGGCGATCGGGACTACCGACGCAAAAGGGGAGTTTTCCATGAATACCCAGGGGCTCCCCGGCATCTCCCTGGGAAGTCATCAGGTGGGAATCACGAAGCACGCTTCGTCGGGCGAGGCGAAGCCCATGACGCCGGACGAGATGCTAAAGGCGCAGGCCGCCACAATGGGAAAGGCGCCAGTGGCTGAAAAGAGCGAGATTCCCGAGAAATACGCGGCTCCCCAGACGAGCGGCCTGAGGGCGGACGCCTCCGCTGACAAGTCCAAGAACGTATTCGACTTTCCGTTGAGCGATTGATGGCCCCGGAGGTGAACGCTCCCACCACGTCGCAGTCCGAGTCTGGCCGGCTGGAACGAGAGCCAACGGGCACCCAGCCGGCTGCCGAAGTCCCCGAGACTTCGCAAGTGTCCCGGAGGCCCCCTCGGCGCGGGTGGTGGGTGCTCGTCGGCGTGCTGGCGACCTGCTTCGCGGCCGTGGTCTGGGCTTGGCCCTGGGCGCGGACCACGCACTGCCTGAACGTCGCGAGGCAGGCGTTGGAGCGGGGCGATCCACGGGCAGCCTTGCTGCCGCTCCAGGAGGCAGAGCACCTGCAGCCCCAACGCGCCGAGGTGCAGTATCTCCGGGCTGTGGCCTTGCGCCGCGCCGGACGATTCGATGAGTGTCGAGACCGTCTGCAACGAGCCAAAACCCTGCAATGGCCCGCTTCGGACATCGAGCGTCAGGAATGGTTAGCCGTGGCGCAGTCTGGGGACGTCGACGCGGTGCGTGACCGCTTGCTGGCCATCATCGACCGCGGCACGCCGGATGATGTGGCGGAGGAGATCTACGAGGCGCTGGCACGAGGCTACTCGACGGCCTACCGTCTCCGCGACGCTTGGCAGTGCCTGTACATGTGGCAGCAATGGCGTCCCGATGCGCCCCAGGCCCGGTTGGCGCGGGCCTATATCTACGAACAGCTGGATCAGATTCCCGCGGCCGTGCAGGACTATCGCGCGGCCCTGGAGCGACTGCCCCAGGATCGCGAAACACATCTCAAACTGGCCGAGCTACTGCTGGGGCAGGGCTCGACCGAGGAGGCGGAAACTCACTTCCGAGCTTGTCTCGCCAGCCCCTCGGACGTGGCTGAGGCAGTCGTCGCCGCCGCCTTCCTTGGCGTTGCGCGGTGCTCCCTCGCGACCGGCCACGCGGCGGAGGCCCGGCGCTGCCTGGAGGCCGCTTTGGCCTTGCATCTAAACGCCAAGCAACAGGGTGTGGTGTTGGCGGAAATGGGCCGACTGATGTTGCAGGAAGGCCAGGCTGACGAGGCACTTCACAACCTCCAGCAAGCGGTCCAACTGGCGCCGGCAGAGATCTCGATTCATCGTACGTTGGCCGCGGCCCTGACACGCGCCGGGCAGACGCAGCAGGCCAAGCTCGAATATGATCGTGCACGGGAGATCGAGGCTGGGTTGGATCGCGTGGGGGACATCCAGCGTGCTCTGATCGAGAAACCTAACGACGCCGAGTTGCGCTGCGAAGCCGGCAAAATCCTCCTCGATCAAGGATTAGCCGCGAACGGGGTTGGCTGGCTCCTGACGGCGCTGAAGTACGATCCGAACCACCGTCACAGTCACCAATTGTTGGCGGAGTACTACGCCACGGCGGGAAATCAGACGCTGGCCGCGCACCATCGCCTGCTGGCCGCTAACGCGTCCCAGCCGAGATAACATCCTGAATCCCGGCCTGAGGACAGAAGGGGGCCGCAACCAAGTAGGTCAGGCTTTCCAGCCTGACGCGAACCGTGCGTCAGCCTGGGAAGTTTGATCGCTGCGCTCCGCAAACGGGCGCGGCGTCGTTCCCGGAAATCCGTTAGAACCGATGTCCATGTCTATTCTTGTGAAAAAATGTTGTCAGCTAGTTTGAGAACCGCTATATTGCTGCCGAAGTATTGGATCAGGTCGGAGAATGTTTGCGAGTGGCTGGTGACCGGTTGGCTGGTGACCGGTTGACAGTGAATTGGAGGTGGGGTCCGGCCCGCGTGGTTTCTTCACCAAGAGTCCTAGACGAGCGTTCGCTTTCTTTCTTCTCAATAGATATTTCGGGGAGGGAGTATGTTTATGTCCTGGGTCAGGCGGTGGCGTGCTTTCACGCTGGTCGAATTGTTGGTGGTGATTGCTATCATCGGTATTCTTGTGGCCTTGTTGTTGCCGGCGATTCAGGCGGCCCGGGAGGCCGCCCGGCGCACCCAGTGTGGGAACAACCTCAAGCAGTACGGTATCGCACTGCAGAACTACCATGACACCTACAAGGTCTTCCCGCCGGGAGGCTTCAACGCGGGATATCCCTGGGTCAGCTGGCAAGTCCGCATGCTGCCCTTCGCGGAACAAGGGCCACTGTTCGAGGCCGTGAAGGATTGGAGCGAAAGGCAACCGACCCAACGCCACTATGGGGATGCCCCTATTGGACCGGGAGGAGTCACGGCTCGCGAGTCGCAGCAGGTCAAATACACACGCTGCCCGTCCGATCCGTTCCCCGAATTCGACGGTGGTTGGGCGCAGACCAGTTATTCCGGAAACCTGGGTTCGCAACGCAATCCCTCGGCCAACGGGGCCTGTAACACATTCTTCACGCCGGGCATCAACTACGAAGCTCCGCAAGGCGATTCAGATGCCGGGAACACGACGGACCCGTCCCACATTTCCGGCATGTTCAGCCGCTGGGGAATGCTCACTCGCATGGCTGACGTGATGGACGGCACTTCCGTCACGTTCTTCGTCGGCGAGATCCTCCCGGCCTGTAACGATCACCGGGGTGGTTGGTGGGATCACAACGGCATGGGCAACGCCCATGCCACCACGGCCGTCCCGCTGGGCGAAATGACGACCTGTCCCAACTCGAACAGGATCACAAATCCGGCCTGCACCGCCTTGAGTAATTGGAATTACAGTTGGGGCTTCCGCTCTCAGCATCCAGGTGGAGCCCAGTTCCTGATGGTGGACGGCAGTTCGAAGTTCGTCGCCGATTCGATCAATTATGTGACGTACCAACGACTGGGTGGGCGTCGGGACGGCCAGCCCGTCGACAAGTACTAATACCGAAGGAGCAGCCTGTGTTTCGTCAGAGTCTTAGACTGGTTGTCTGGGTGGGAGTTTGCGCCGGTTTGCTGGGGTGTGGCGGTGGTGGCGGTCTCACGCCAGCCAAGGGCAAAGTGAGCTACAAGGGGCAGCCGGTCGCCGGAGCCACGGTGAGTTTCATCCCCGCGGAAGGTACTCCGGCGGTGGGAGTCACGGATGTCCAGGGGGAATTCTCGGTCAAGACACAAGGCCGTTTTGGCACCACCGTGGGCAAGCACAGGGTCGGGATCAGCAAGTACGCCTCCTCGGGCGACACGTCAAACCTGAAGCCCGAAGATATGGCCAAGATGATGGGGCCAAGTGGGAAAATGCCAGAGCCCAAGTCCGAGTTGCCCTTGAAGTATGCCGCCCCTCAGACCAGCGGATTCGAGGCCAACGTCACGGCCGAGGCGTCGAAGAATGTGTTCACCTTCGACCTGACCGATTGACGGATGCGGGGTATGGGTGTAGCGATGTCGGCGGTGAACACGACCAGGCAGACCGCCGAAGTCCGCCCGACTCCGGCGGTTTCTCGGCGGTGTACGTGGCGGTGGTGGAGCGTGGGGGGCGGATTGGCCCTGGTGCTGCTTGTGGCAGTTGTCAGTTGGCCTGCGGTGCAGGCGACGAAGCACCGGAACGCCGCGCGGCAATTCTTGGAGCAGGGCGACCCCACCGCAGCCCTAGCTTCCCTCCAGGCTGTGGCACAGCTCCAGCCCACGCGTGCTGAGGTGCAATACCTGCTGGCCGTGACCCACTGCCGCACCGGGCAGATCGAGCCATTTCGCTCGGCGCTGCAACTCGCCCGGAAATCCGGCTGGCCGGTGGAGGACATCGAGCGTCAGGAATGGCTGGCAGTGGCGCAGTTGGGCGACGTGGAAGCAGTCTGCGACCGCTTACTGGCCACGATCGACCGCGGCGCGCCGGATCAGGCAGCGGAGGAGATCTACGAGGCACTGGCGCGAGGCTACTCGACGGCCTACCGCCTCCGCGACGCTTGGCAGTGCCTGCACATGTGGCAGCAATGGCGTCCCGATGCGCCTCAGGCCCGGTTGTTGCGGGCCTATCTCTACGAACAGCTGGATCAGATTCCCGCGGCCGTGCAGGATTATCGCGCGGCCCTGGAGCGACTGCCCCAGGATCGCGAAACGCATCTCAAACTGGCCGAGCTACTGCTGGGGCAGGGCTCGACCGAGCCGAAATGACATCCTGAATCCCGGCCTGAGGACAGAAGGGGACCGCAACCAAGTAGGTCAGGCTTTCCAGCCTGACGCGAACCGTGCGTCAGCCTGGAAAGGCTGACCTACAACCTACGCGCATGATAGAAGTTTAGACTCTATTCCACGAACCAAGCTGCCGGACGACGAGGACCTGCATGACCACGGGAGCATCGATTTCCGCACCCCGGCCGTCCCCGCCGAATCGACGCCGACGGTGGATGAGGCTGGTCGTCGCCACTGCCCTAGCCGTGACGGCCAGCGTCGGTGGTTGGATGTGGTGGCACGGGCGACAGCCCACCCAGCGATTCGCACGGGCCTTGACGGCCCTGGATGCCCAGCGATTCGACGAGGTTCGCCGGGAACTCAGCGCCTTGGAGACGTTTCCCGGCTGCGAACTGCAGCAGCACTTCCTCCGCGGGGCACTGCTGCTTCAGGACGAACGCTTCTTTCCCGCCCTGGATGAGTTCGGCCACACGGTTGACGACCCGAACCTGCGTCTGCGGACACTCACGCTCGCCGGACAGGCCCTGTACCGCGTGCAGGACTTTCAGGCGGCGATCGGCCTGCTAGTTCAAGTGGTCCATGCGGCGCCCGAGGCCGTGGATGCCCAGCGCTGGCTGGCGGCCGCTTACTACGACTTGGGACGGACCGACGAAGCGATGCGGCACTTGGCGCAGGTGGCCGAATTGGATCCGGCCGACGCCCGCCCGCATCGCCTGATGGGCCTCATTCAAAAAGACTTCGAGAACTACGTGGGGGCGGTGGAGAGCTATCGCGAGTCGTTGCGGCGTAACGGGCAGCAACCGGATCGAGAGGCCATCCGGCAAGAATTGGCCGAATGCCAGCTCAAATTGCGGCAGCCTGAGGACGCCTTGCAGACGCTGGCCGAATCCCGACCAGGGCCTGATCGCTGGGCTTTGGAGGCCGACTGCCACTACGGTGCCGGCCGCCCAGACGAGGCCCGCCGATTGCTCGATGAGACGCTGCGCGCAGCACCCGCCAACTTGCGGGCGTTGCTGCTGCGTGGGACCATCGCCTTGGAGGAGGGCGACGCCGAGATGGCCGTCAAAGTGCTCTCGCAGGCAGTGGCCGCCTACCCGAAAGACCACACGGCACGCTTCAAGCTGGAGCGGGCGTACCGCCGGCTCGGAGATGGTCAACACGCAGACGAGCAGGCCCACATTGCTGGGGAAATCCAGCAACTCCGTCGGCAATTCGCTAAGCTGCACGAGACGGCGGCGGCCGAACCGAACAACGCCGACGTCCGCTGCCAACTCGGCGTTCTGGCCCGCCAGTTGGACCGCCCAGACTTGGCCCGTGTCTGGTTCCAGGCCGCGCTGGCGATCGAGCCTCGCCACCCGGAGACCTTGCGTCAGATTTCGGACCGGCCGCAACCGAAGTAGGGCGAGGCCGAAAAATAACCCCCTCGCCCCGATACCCCGGGGAGAGGGGCGGGAAGGCATATGCCGAAGTTGTTTTTCGGCCGTTCCTAGCACCAAACGGTGTTCGGGGTTGTCGGTGTCAAGAATGGGGTTTTACGGTTTCGCAGAGACGGACCGCCAGCTGGGGTCAGACGTACAGATTTCAGTTTTCGCAGGCAGAAGGCTTTCCCTAGGCTTGAGCACACGACCGCGAAAACTGAAATCTGTACGTCTGACCCCTTGTCTTATGCCCCGTCTCTGCTGAACCATTAAGTTTCAGTCTTTGCGCGCAGGGGCCAAAATATCGTTTGGTGCTCGTGCCGTTTCCGTTTTATTTTTACGGGTAGGACGGACTTCCAAGTCCGTCGAAATTCCGGTCGGACTTGGAAGTCCAACCTACAACATCAACCTGGAAAAGGCACTCGATCAGGCTTTCCAGCCTGACACCCGAGGGACGTCAGGCTGGAAAGCCTGACCTACGGTTCCACATGAGAAAACCACTCGCCAACATCAAGACCTGGCTGTTCGTCGGCGTCTCCACGACGATGGTGTTGCTGGGACTGCGTTTTGTCTTCGGCCCGGCCACCACGCCGCCGGTCACGTCTGGCTCGGCGGTGCCTGCTGCGGCCGCGCCGCCCTGGCCGATCCAACTTCGCGACGTCACCGACGAAACGGGCATCACCTTCGTCCACACCGACGGCTCCAGTGGCCGGCATTACATCCCCGAGACGGTAACGGCCGGCTTGGCCGCCTTCGACTACGATGGTGACGGGCTGGTCGACCTGTACTTCCCCAACGGCGCGCCCCTGCCCGGCACCCAGGTCGACCAGGCGCCGCGTCACGCGCTCTACAAGAACCTGGGCGGCTGGCGGTTTGAAGACGTGACCGAACAGGCCGGAGTGGCCTGCACCGGCTACGGCATGGGAGCCACCGTGGCGGACTACGATGGCGACGGTTTCCCGGACCTGTATGTCAGCAACTTCGGTCCCAAGGTCCTCTATCACAATCATGGTGACGGCACCTTCACCGACGCGACGGCGGCAGCAGGCGTCGCCGATGGGGCCAAACTTGGCGCGGGAGCTTGCTTCCTGGATCTCGAAGGAGATGGCAATCTCGATCTATTCGTCGCCAACTATGTCAAGTTCAGTTACGCCTCGCACGTCGCGTTTCACCAAGGCTCGTATACGGAGTACGCCGGTCCCAAAGCCTACCCGCCCGAGCTGTTTGCGCTGTTTCGTAGCAACGGTGACGGCACGTTCGCGGATATTACCGTCGCGTCCGGGATCGCCAGCCACCCCGGCAAAGGTATGGGGGTCGTGTGCGCCGACTACGACCACGATGGCGACACGGATATCTTCGTCCTGAACGATGTCTTCGAAAACTTCTGCTTTCAGAATGACGGCCACGGCAAGTTTCGTGAAGTGGCCTTGGAAATCGGGTTCAAGTACAACGCTGACGGAACGCCGCTGGGCAGCATGGGCGTCGATTGCGCCGACTACGATAACGACGGACAACTCGACTTCTTCCAGACCTCGTACCAGAACGAGTTGCCCGTGCTGTATCGAAACCTCGGAGATGGTACGTTCGTGGATGCCACGCTGCAGGCCGGAGCCGGTCGGGGATCGCTGAATAACGTGAAATGGGGTTGTGGGTTCATCGACTTCGACAACGACGGCCAACGCGACCTGTTTCTCGCCATGGGACACCTGCAAGACGCGATCGATCACTATGATCACAACACCACGTATCGGGCCAAGAACGTCCTGTTAAGGAACCTGGGCAACGGCAAATTTGCCGAAGTGTCCGAACAGTGCGGCCTCCGTCAGATGACGCCGCACAGCGCGCGGGGGGTGGTGTTCGAGGACCTGGACAACGACGGCGACGTCGACGTCGTGATCCTGAACTCGCGGGAAAGACCGACGATCCTGCGCAACCTGCTGCAGGAATCCGGGGCGAAAAATCACTGGCTGCAGATTCGCTTGCAGGGGACGAGTACGAACCGCGATGGCGTGGGGGCTCGGGTGAAAGTTTCGGCGGGTGACCTCGTGCAGGTAGACGAAGTACACAGCGGCCGGGGCTACCAGAGTCATTGGGGTTCCCGGCTGCATTTCGGTCTGGGCTCCCACGATCGCGTCCAGCGGATCGAAGTCCAATGGATTGGCGGCGGGACGGAGGTTCTGGAGGATGTGGCGGTGGACCGGCTGCTGACCATTCAGGAGGGCGGCGGTGACAAGGTGACGAGGTGATAGACCAGGGAATCGTCCCGTGCAAATCTCCCCTCGCCCCGGTACTCCGG
The DNA here is from genome assembly GCA_026692885.1 of Planctomycetota bacterium. The sequence goes on from JAPLNJ010000853.1 coordinate 17,654, forward strand.
GGAGAGGGGTCGGGGGTGATCTGACAAAACGGGAGAAGTGACTGAACCCAAAGGTGACCCTGCTTTCGTTCCGGTAGACAAAAAGATTGATGACAAAAAGATGAGAGGTATCTCGCGTTCCAAAGGAACATTTTTTTGTCATCAATCTTTTTGTCTACCAGTTCCGAAACCCATGTTTTTTGTCAGCCCAGGTCGGAGGTGAGGGGCGTTCTTGGCGTGCGTCCGGGAACCAGGAAGTTCGCTCCACGCCTACGACCGAGTGAAGGAATGGCGGATGGCATGCACACATTTCACGTGAACCGCTGGGGCTGGGCGTTGCTGAGCGTGGGGGCGGTCGTTGTCGCAGCGTTCGGCCTGTACACCACGCTGCGCTCGGGGACCGCAGGTCCTACACCTCAGGACTCGGTGGGCAAGGATCGGGAAGCGGACCGACCGCACGACCAAGATCCAGAGGCGACGAAGTCGGTCAACACGGGCTTCCCGACGCAATTCCGCGAGGTGACCGACAAGGCCGGCATCACGTTCGTACACACCGACGGCTCCAGCGGCAGACGCTTCATCGTCGAGCAGATGTCGGCCGGGGTGGCTACCTTCGACTACGACGGCGACGGACTGATCGACATCTACTTTCCCAACGGTGCCGCGTTGCCCGGCGCGAAATTTAACCAACCTCCGCGTCACGCACTCTACCAGAATCTGGGTGGCGGACGTTTCCAGGACGTGACCGAGGCGGCCCGTGTGGCGTGCCACAGTTACGGTCTGGGCATTGCCGTCGGGGACTACAACCACGACGGCTTTCCCGACGTCTACCTCAGCAACTTCGGCCCGAACGTGCTCTACCGGAACAACGGGGACGGCACCTTCACCGACGTGACCGCTCAGGCCGGCGTCGCTCGCGGGGACCTCATGGGCGCAGGAGCCTGCTTCCTGGACATTGAGGGCGACGGCTGGTTGGACCTCTACGCGGGCAACTACACCGCCCTGGATTGCAGCCAGCATGTGCCCCACACCCTCCACGGATTCCCGACGTACCCATCACCCCTGGAATACACCCCGGTGCCCGATACACTCTACCACAACTGCGGGGACGGAAGCTTCACGGACATCAGCCAGGAATCCGGCATTGCCGCACACGCCGGCCGCAGCATGGGCGTGATCTCCGCGGACTTCGACAACGACGGCGCGGTCGACGTGTTCGTCTGCAACGATGTTCAAGAGAACTTCTTGTTTCGTAATGACGGCCGGGGCCATTTCCAGGAGGTCGGCAGCCAGGTGGGCGCCGCGTTGAACTCCAACGGCGAGACGCTGGCCAACATGGGCGTCGACGCGGGGGACTTCAACCACGACGGCCTGCTGGACTTCTACACCACGAATTACCAGCACCAATTGCCGATGCTGCTGAAGAACCTCGGCCGGGGTCTGCTGGAGGACGTGGCCCAGTCGACTGGCGCGGGACGGGGCTGTTTCGCCGATGTCAATTGGGGCTGCGGCTTTGCCGACTTCGACAACGACGGCCACCGCGACTTGTTTATCGGCAATGGACACACGGAGGACAACATCGAACAGCGCGATCCACACGCCGCCTATCGCACTTGGAACGTAGTTCTGCGGAACACGGGGGCGGGCAAGTTCCTTGACGTGTCGGCCGCGTGTGGCGTCCGTCAGACCGCCGTGCACGCCGCCCGTGGTGTGGCCCTGGACGACCTGGACAACGACGGTGACATTGACGTCGTGATCCTCAATTCGCGGGAAAGCCCCACCGTGCTGCAGAATCTGCTGCAGGAGTCGGGAGCGAAGAACCACTGGCTCCAACTGCGTCTGGTGGGCGTCCGGACCAACCGTGACGGCGTCGGGGCTCGTGTCGAGGTGCTCGCCGGAAACCTGCGGCAGGTCGACGAAGTGCACAGCGGCCGAGGCTACCAAAGTCACTGGGGGACGCGGCTGCATTTCGGGCTAGGCCCGCAAGGCGGCAGCGCGCGCATCGAGGTCCATTGGCTCGGCGGCGGGACGGACGTGTGGGAGCAGGTGGCGGTGGATCGGTTGGTGACCATCATCGAGGGTTCGCAGGCAGGCCAGATGTCGGACCCTGAGCCAGACCCGCCGACAAGATGAAGGGTTCTGACTTACTCGCACTGAGCAAAATCGAAGTTAAGGACCGCGTAAGAAATAAGTGTCGCAAGCATAGTAGTCGTCACGCTCCGCCGTGACGACATGTCATCACGCGGAGCGTGATGACCACTTTGTAAACCCGACAGCTATTCCTTTCGCTGTCCTAAGGGCATCTTCTGGTTTCACGTTGGATTCGCCGGTACAATCTCGCTACGACCGCCGCACTAAGAGAGAAAGGACAACGCCCATGGGGCTTCCGCAACACACTCGAAAACTGACGCCCGCCGAGTATCTGGAAATCGAGCGAGCCGCGACGTATCGCAGCGAGTGTTTCGACGGCGAGATGTTCGCAATGGCCGGGGGTTCGGCACGCCACAGCTTGATTAAGGTCAACCTCTGCGGCGAAATCCGAGCGCGGCTGAAAGGCGCGCCATGCACAGCCTACGACAGCGATCTACGGATCCTGGTCTTCGCCACCGGCCTCTATACCTATCCGGATGCCAGTGTGATTTGCGGCCGCCTGGAATTCGAGGACGAACGTCGCGACTCGGTTTTGAATCCGACGCTGCTCGTCGAAGTGCTATCCGACTCGACAGAGGCTTACGATCGCGGCAAGAAATTCAGCCATTACCGCCAGATCCCTGCGCTGCGCGAATACCTGCTGGTCTCGCAGGAGGAACCCAAGATCGAACGCTTTTTGCGTAACGACGACGGCACCTGGACGCTCACGGAGGTGTCCGGTCCGGACGCCATCCTCCCGTTGCCGTCTCTGGGCGTCGAGATCTCCCTGCGGGAAGTCTATGACAAGGTGGAGTTCACCGCGCCCGCGGAACAGGGGCCGTCACCATGATGATCGGGGCAGGGGTGATCGGGGCTAGTGGCCAGTGATGTGAACATCTTTGCAGCCAGCCAAAGGCTGGAAATACAAGCACGACGCGCCAGCGAGTGAGTCCGCGGCGGGCTGGCAGGCGACAATCAGACTCACTCGCTGGCGCGTCGTGCTTGTATAATACCGGCCCTCCGGCCCCTACGAAGATGTTCACAGCAGTAGGGCTAGGGGCCGACCGGCAGAGGCTCCAGACGAGCGATCTCGGCGGCCGATTGGCCTCGCATCGCATGCCAGAGGCCCCAGTCCAGCTGCAGGGCCAGCCAGAAGTCCGCGGGCATTCCCAAGACGCGTTCCAATCGCAGCGCGGTATCCGGCGTCACCGGTCGTTTGCCGCGAATGATCTCGTTCAACCGTGGAAACGAGAGCCCCAACCGAATCGCGAACGCAGACTGACTGATTCCGTGTGGACGCAAGAACTCCTCGATTAACATTTGCCCGGGATGAGTCGGCGGACGATGTCGAGGCAGCCGCCGCGTGGAGACGAGAGCCAATCCTCGTGGTTTCGAACACGGCTGGTGCCGGTTAGTGGTAATCTGTGATTTCGACTTCGTAGGCATCTTCAGCCTCCCAACGGAAACAAATTCGATACTGATCGTTGATGCGGATACTATGCTGACCCTGCCGATCACCTCGGAGTCGCTCCAGACGATTTCCGGGTGGGACGGCCAGATCGCGAAGGTCGCTAACCCGATTCAGCAGATCGAGTTTTCTTTGCGCAATCGGCCACAACGTGCGCGGACAGACCTTCCTTGCCGCACGCGTATCGGCTCCATCGAAAATGTCTTCGGTATCTAGGCCTTCAGCCCGGAACAGCGCCCTCATCGTGATCCACAAATTTTCGCCCCGATAGGGGCAGCCACATAGTAGCCCAGGGCAGAGCAGAGCGGCGTTAGCCGCGTAGCGCCGCCCTGGGTTAGGGGAGTACCAAAAACACCAGCCCTGAAGGGGCGAAACAAAGCCTTGGTCACGCCTGACGAACGATGCGTGTGAGATGAACCGCTCTGTTTGGTCCGGCTTTTGTTCCATCTTGGCATGTCTGGTCCCCGTCCGGGCTTGCCCCGGTGGAATTGGGTTTCGTACACTACGTCGGCAGACGCCAGCCGTGCTGTCTTCCGCCGCCTCCCGCCAGCCGCCTCCGGCGGCGGGCGGGAGGCGGCGGAAGAAGTGAGGCGGTTGGGGACCCGTGGCGTAGTCCAGAAACCTCGCTCCACCGGGGCAAGCCCGGATGGGGGCGGAACGAAAACAGGACCATCCGTTTGACGCCCGACTCCCCAACTTTGCATCACCCCAGCCTCCCCCTATCAATCGCGGCCGGGCAATACGGCATCGGTAACGGGGGCTAGGGGCCGACCTGCCGAAGCTCCAGTCGAGCGACGTCGGCGACCGTTTGGAAAAAGGGCCGCCCCGAGCGTTCGCCGTGGGCTACTAACACAGGACGGCCGCGGTCGTGTTTTGTCCGCGCAAAACGGAAATGGCCGCTCACCACGGATCGTTGTATAACGCGCGCGGCTGAGTTGGACTCGTTTAACCGCGACCCAACGGGGAGCGCGGAGGGCGATCTCAGCCGCTGGCGGCGCGCTCCCCGTTGGGTCGCGGTTAAACGAACAGGGGTCAATCCTAGCCGCTCGCTACGCCGTCCGCTACGGCTCGAAGGGGTTCGCCTACGCTCCCGGCTTCGCTCTTGCCCGTCCTTGAACTGGAATAACTGGCCCTTTACTTGCCAGACAAACTACGGGCGACACGGAAGCCCAGGGTGAAGCACCGGTACGACTGCAAGCACCTGCCGCGGTCCGCCGACCGGCAGCTCTTCGCCCCGTCGCCCCAGCTCCCGCCCCGGACCACCCAGTCCGAGCCCCCAGCAACCTCCCGTCCATCATCCAGCCGCAACCCCGGGTTGCCGTAGCTGCCATACCAGTCCTGACACCACTCAAACGCGTTGCCCTGCATGTCGAACAGCCCCCATCCATTCGGCCGCAGCTGGCCCACCGGCCAACTGCGCTCTTTGCCGTTTTCAAAATACCAAGCATACCGTCCCAAGAGTTCGGTCGTCTGACCATAGCCGTAGCGGGTCGAAGTGTCGGCACGACAAGCGTATTCCCATTCGGATTCTGTCGGCAAACGGTAGCCAGTCCGCGCCAGCCAATTGGCTGCCAGTTTCATGCCTTCTGCAAATTGACCCGGCACGTTCGAGAGGTAACACTGTTGATCCGCCACGACACCCTCCTGCTGGCTCAGCCAGTTGCAGTACTGGGCCGCTTCGTACCACGTCACACCCAGGATCGGACAACTCGGCTCCGGGCAGCGATGCATTTGTTCGTGTCCAAAATCCGGCTGAAAACGCTTGAACTGCGCGACGGTGACCTCCTTGTTGGCGATCGCATAGGTGCGTTCGATCTGGCGACGATGCAGGTTTTCGTCCGAACTACGGCCTGCTTCATCGCGGGGCGAGCCCATCTGGAATTCCACCGGGCCCCGAATCACGACCAAGGTTTGACCTTGGCCATTCAGGTACCACTGCCGGTCGCCTTCGATTTTGCCCTTGCTCCGTTCCAGGTCAATGTTGGCCAGTTCGTCTGCCTGTCCCCAGCAGCGGAGCAGCCATTCCGCAGCGGCGTGGATGCCTGGGTCGGGATCGTCCCGGTACAGGCCCAGCAGCGTGGTGGTGAGCGGAGCTAGATCCTTGGCGTCATACTCGCCCAGGCTCAGGATCAGGGCCTGGCGGATCGAGACGTCCGTCTCGTGCTGCAACCGGTCCACCAACGCCGCAGCGTCCACGCTCTGGGGGCTGAACCGATGGATCAGCCACGTCCGCAACCGCGGGTCGGGCTGATGCTGCAGCAGTGGCCAAACGCGTTCTGCCTTACTCATCCGTAGCAGACCGATCGCAGCGTTGGCCTGCCGTTTCGCCAGCGTCTCTTTCGCCTCCTCGGCAATCAGCGGCCGGTGCCAGACGGAAGCGGCGAACGAAAGCAACCCCTTGGACTCAAGCATCACGGCCGACATGGCCACTGGCCGGTAGACTTCTTGCAGTAGTTGCCGGCACCGCTCAAGGTGTTCCTGCGGTGTCAGACCGTGCAGTTCCTGAACGTCGTACGGAGCACCGTCCTGCCAGACGGCCGCATACCTCACTTGATCCTTAGGTTCCACATCATTGGGCACGGCCGCCAACGCGGGATCATCCTGCATCTCTTGGGCCAGCATGGGGACCGCGCGAACGGCATCCGTCAGCAGTTCGGCAACCTGCTTCCGGTAACGCGTGGCAAGTTTGGTATTCTTCCGGGCGTCGTAGACCGCGGCGACGAGCGAACACCAGCGAGCCTTCTGTAGCGACTCCACGTTCGACACGTCGCGGAGTGGCTTACCGCGACCCTCATGCAGACAGATTGTAACGCCGTGGACGATAAGCTGATTCCGATAGGCGCCGATGTACGCGAGATTCTCGTGCGGTGTTCTCCAGTAGCTGTCCAGCGTCAGTTGGGAAGGTTCCCCGTGCCAGTCGATGATGGTTTGCCCGTTCCGTCGCACCTGCACCGATCTGTCGTCAACTTCGTATTCGATGATCGCCGTCTGGCCGTCGGTGAGCACGGGTTCCCGATAGGTCGTGGGGTTCTGCCCAATTTTCTTGCCTTCCAGGTTCTCCAGGGCGCTCATTCCGCTAAAGTCAATGGTCGCCTGAAAACGATTCAAGCCCATAACCAATCCGACCATCAGTCCCTTGTCCTTAATCTCCGGCGCGTTCGGGGTCGGAGTCACCACCAGACGGAGTGTGTAGTGCTTTGGCAGTGTTAACGGCAGCTCGATTCGGGCCCCAAACGCGACAGGCGAAACCAAGCCGAAACGGGTTCGCATCCAAGTCCCGGAGACGGCGTCGGTCTTCGGGTCTACAAACGGCAGTAGATCCACGACGTCTACTGGGTCGGGAGTCGTTTTCGGGCTAAGCGTGTTCGGTACGTCGGGCGTGTTGACCGAGGACGACTCCTGCCCCGCTTCGCTGGCGGCCGCAACACAGACGGCTTGCCAGCCGTCACGTTCGACGGTCCCCACGCCCAATCGTTCCAACTGGGCCACGTCGGTCTTCGCCTTGTCCACGTCTCCCATCAAGGCGTAGATCAAGGCCCGCAGGCGGTACGCCGACAGGAGGTTCGCATCCGCATCGATCAACCGCGTGAGGTCACCCAACGCGAGTTCGTATTCGCCCAGATAACAGAGACACTCCGCGCGGGCCAGGCGGCTCAGCAGGTCCTCCGGATTGGCCGCGAGCTGTTTCTCAGCCTCGGCCAGTTGCTGCCGTAGGCGCGGCGGTGAATCAGCACTGTTGTCGGCCGGGCTGAGGTTGATGTCCACCTGCGTCTGGTCGCGATGTTCCGCCCCTTCATATTGACCAGCAGGCGCGTTCCTTATGTCGACCCACTTCTCGCCACCCTTCCGTTTGACCGCACAGTATCTCTGCGCACCATCCACGCCGCGGAAGGCTTGCAAGGTCGGTTGGGACACGAAACCTTCTTTCTCCAGGGCTTGATAAACGCTCTTGAGGTCCTCGGTCGAAGCACCCACGAACATCCGGGCTTCTGGCTCGTCCGGCAAACGTCGCACCCACAAGGCCGCGTAGTGTTCGACGAGTCCCACAGCGCCGGTCGGGTCCGCGTCTGGCGGCGTGGCCTGGGCCTGCTTGCCGACGACGGTCGTGTTGGTTACGTAACCCGCAACGTCCACCGGCATGAATCCGTCCATGGCCTGCGTCGCCTCGCGTTGGCGCATTTGTTCCACATCCAGTCCGTGGTCCAATCGCCACTCGCGTCCGTCCCGAGTCCACACGGCCGCCACCTGCACCACGTCACCGGCTGCATAGGGCCGGAACCGCACGGGCCGGTAGCCGGTCGGCCGCAAGGCTTCGGCCACCGGGACGAACTCGGCCAGCGGCATCGTCTGGCAAAACGCCAAGCGATCATCGAGCAAGCCCTGTGCTGCCACGATCTGTTCGATGGTCTTCGGATCGGGCTTCTTCCAAGCCGGATCGCGGGGCGGATCCTGCCAGTCCGGTTCCAACTTCCGGTCCAATTCGCCGTCCAACAGTGCAACCGCTTGGGCACCGTGCTTCTCCATCGCCGGAAACAACCCGTTGAATTGCTTGGGGTCACCGGACACAACCAGGGCCGCGAGCGTTTGCGGCTGGTCCGCGGCGAAGTCGGCCAAAATGTTGGTGGCCAAGTCGCGTTCGGACTCGGAGCGTTTGCCGTCGCGACCGAGGTAGATGGCCGACAGGGGATCAAGCAGCTGCTGGCGTACCGGCGCCAAGTTCTGCAGCCACGGACCCAGGTACACAGGGTTGACTGCGACCAGCGCGTCGGCGACGCGGCTGGCCGTACCTTTCCAGCGATTGCTGTTCGGCTCGTACAAGGCCAGGGCCCCGGCGGCGGGCAGCGTCTGCGGGACCGCAGGCCCGGCCGGCTGCTCCAGCACACGCCAAAGTTCCGCCCGCACTTGGTCCTGGTGAGCCGCCAGGGCCTCGCGCAAGACCGGCACCTGCTGCGGCGCAGCTTGGAGCAACCGCTGCTTCAGGTAGTCGACCTGCGAGGGATCGACTGATACCAAAGCCAGACTGGCGTGCAGGTGCTCTTTCGCTTCCGGCTCCGAATTCTTGAGCAACTCGACCAGACGCGGGTTGGCCCACCGTCGATGACGGGCCAAGTCCTCGACGATTTTGGGCACGTCTTGGGTTTCGGCGGTGGCCAGGGCGCGCACGAGCGTGGAGGCCCGCACAGCCGAGTAGCCTTCGAACCCACCCCAGACCAGTCCGGTGAGGATCAGCAATAGGGCGACGGTGCGCAACGCATGGTGTCGGGCCGCGGCACGCATCAGCTTGGCTTGCGACGCGGTCCAGTTCTTGCGCCGCGTCAGCAGCCGAATGCTCAGGTCTTCCCAGGCGGACGTCAGATGGCGGCTTTCCGGTTTCGCGTTCCACAAGGCCGCGCGTTCGGCCAGCCGCAATTCGGCCCGTCCGCGGCGGGTTTCTTTCTGCTTGCGAGTCAGCCACTCGCGGAGCGCTGGGACCAGATAGTCGTGGGTTAGTTGATAGGATTTGAGCGACGGGGTCGGGAGTCCTTTTCGGTCCTGTGCTGTACCACATTCATCCGCCTCTGCCCGAAAAAGACTCCCGACCCCGTCCGCGTCACCATCGTCCAAGCCTTCCGGGCTGGTGGGCGTGACCAGCCGGATCTCGCTGTCCAGGATGCGGATCAAGTCGGCAAACACATCCGGCCGACGGGCGTAACCCGAGGCGGCCAACAAGTCCTCGTAGGACCGCATGTGGCCCTTGATGTCCGTACCCTGGCCCGGCAACAGGGCCGCCAGCACGGCACGAGCCGCGCGTTCGTGCAGTCGGTGCTCGGGCGGCGCGGTCCTGGCACTGAACGTCTCTTCCAGAAATGTCACGCCCACGCCCGCGGTACCGCCCACGTCATGCAGCGCGGCCGGTGTCCAGGGCCGGCCTTTCATCATGTCCGCAAACAGGGCCAAGCGGACGCAGATGACTTTGCCATCTTCCGCCAATCCCTCCACCGCCCGATCCAGAAACTCCTGCTCGCCTGCCGCCAACTCGCCCAGGTTTTCTGGCAGCCGACCGTAGGCCTTGCCGAACTCGGCCAACACTTTCCGGGCATGCAGTGGGTCGAACAGATCCACTGCGGCCGTATTGTCACCTTCGATCAGGCGGACTTCCAAGTCGCGGAGAAAACGCGTGGCCGGCATCCAGAAGTCGTCCCGCACCAACAGCACGGCCTGGACACGTTCCCCGTCGCATTGGCGCAAGGCGGCGGCCAGTTCCGTGTTCGGTTCGCTGCCGTGGGCGTGCAACCACTGCTCAAATTGGTCGAGCACCAGCAGCACCTTGCGGCCCGCGGGCAATTCCTTGCCGCGTCGGAGGGTGGCCAGCGCGTCCAACAAACCGGCTTCCCGGGACAAGAGCGAGCAGACTTCGCGCAGCCCTGCCAACAGCCGGGCCTCGGTGTCTTGGGCCGTCGATTCGACCAGCACGCGAAGCACCGGATCCGCCAGACGCGGCAACAGGCCGGCCTTGACCAGGGACGACTTGCCACAACCGGATGGTCCGTAGATCAGGCCGACACGAAACGTGTGGTCGGGATCGGTCTCTTCGATCCGTTTCTTCCAGAACCGCAAGCTCTCCGGCAGTCCGTCACGATCCCGTGGGCCGGGCAGCAGTTCCAGGAAGAAGTCGCTGTCATCGGCATCAAATGAACGCAGGCCCTTGGGGACGATCTTCAGGGGCGCCGGTTCGGCCATGACCGCGGGGTCGGAAGTCTGTTTCGGTCCCGGGCTGCGCCCCAGGGATTCGTCCTTGCCCGCAGAAGACTCCCGACCTCGGGCACCACTCCGGTCCCCAGCGGCCTGTTGCCAGTGCCGCAGGTCTTCCGCCAAGTCGGCTGCACAGGAGTAGCGGTCGGCGGCCCGCTTGGACAAGGCTTTCAGGCAGATCCGCTCCAGTTCTGGGGGAATGGCGGCGTTGCGTTGCCGCAGGGGCCGAGCTTCGACCGTCATCACCTGCTGCAACACGTCCCCCCAATTCCGGCCGACGAAGGGCCGGACGCCGGTCAGCAGTTCATACAGCACCACGCCCAGGCTGAACAGGTCCGAGCGACCGTCTACCAGGTGGCTTTCGCCGCGTGCCTGCTCCGGACTCATGTAGGCCGGCGTGCCGGCCGTCCCCGCCTCTTTGCCGAAGTCCTCGTCTTTCAAGGCCAGACCGAAATCCGTGACGCACGGCCGGCCGCGCCCGTCCAGCAAGATGTTGGCCGGCTTGATGTCGCGATGTACGAGGCCCTGGGTGTGGACGTATTGCAGTACCTCGGCCACTTCCGCCACCAGTTGCGCCACCTGTTGCAACGTCGACGACTGCTGCTTGGCGTAGGCCGCCAGGTCCGTGCCGACGATCAGCTTCGACACGACATAGCACAGGCCGTCGCCGGTGCGGCCCACGTCGTACACCGGGACGACGCCCGGATGGTCCAGACCGGCCACGGTCTGGGCTTCGGTCAGATACTGTTCGACATCTTCCGGCCGCGAGACCCGTTCCAGCTTGGGCACTTTGATGGCCACCGAGCGTTTCAGTTCCGTGTCGAAGCCTTCGTAGACCCGGCCAAAGGCACCTTCACCCAAGACCCGATCGATCCTATACCGGCCGATCTGCTGCGGCGCGGCGGCGTTGGGCGGTTGAGCCGGGGTTGGACTGTGGCCGGTGACCGCCGGTTGCGGCGGTCCGTGGGTCTCAATTTCCGCGGACAGGCTCCCGCCGGTGTCCGTCTGCTGGCCGAGTTCTACGTCAAGCTCGGCTAGACGGCGGACGACGTCGCCCTGCCGCAGGCCGAAGCGTTCGACGTACTCGGTGTGGGCGGGTGGCTGATCCCAACGGGCGCGGGCCAGATACTCTTCGGCCACCAGTTCGAGTGACAGGGAGGCCACGGGAAAAAGCACGGGAAACGCGGACGCATAGTCCTCCAAGCGTGGGCGGCGGGGCAAATCGGTGGCAGCGCCGGCTCCCGCGCCGACCTCGCGAGTCATCGTGGCGGCCAGCGCCGCCGGCACGGCGTCCTGGCTGGCAAGTTGCCAGCGGTGGTAGATATCGATCTTGACCAACTCGACCAACAGCCGGTGAACCGAGTTGTCGTCGGCGGAGTCAGCACGTTGGAGAAACTCGCTGATGGCAGGCGCTGAGCCGCTGCTCCACGCAGCTTGGAATCGTTCGCAGAGCGCGTCGAAGTGATCCACTTCCACACCTCAGGGGATTGGCGATAGGGTCTTGGGTTGGCCCCGATAGAGCTGCCAATCTATGGCAAACCACGACACCCCGCAAGACGCGAGCAGCGGATCACGGTAATCGCGAAGCGTCAGCGAGGAAACACCGCTCTTCCGCGCTGATGATTCGGGTTACGGTGCGTAGCATTCTGATCAAGCATGTGACTGGGGCTGGGCCACGCAAAATCGCGGCGGGAAACTGACTGGAGTTTATCCCGTTTGTGTGCCGCACGAAGACAGGGGTCGGGTGTACGAATTTCAGTTTTTGCGGCGAGTAGCTGTTTCTTGGCCACGGAGCGCGACATGAAGCAACCAAGTCCGTTCGCGAGACGGCGAGCGATAGTTCACCGCATTTGCCGGAGCATCGTCATGCCATCCCCCTTCCCTGGTATGGATCCCTATTTGGAAGACCCGGACATGTTTCCGAGTCTCCATGGCAACTTGATCTTTGCGATTCAGGAGTGCTTGCAACCGCAGCTTCCGGAGCCGTACTTCGCCAAGACGAATGAGCGCGTATGGGTGGAGATGACAGCGCGGTATGTCGAACCCGACGTGAACGTGTTCGCTTCCCCACGTCGTCCGAAGCGCGCCCGGCAGCCCAGCGGTGGCGTCGCCGTGGCGGAGGTTCGCCGGGTGCAGCCGGTGGTGGTGACGATCCCACACGACGAGTACCGCGAGACGTATCTGGACATCTGGACGCGCCGTGGCTCGGAGAAGCGGCTGATCACCACCATCGAAATCCTGAGCCCCTCCAACAAGACTCCGGGGCAGCATGGGCGCGATCTATACCTGAAAAAACAGCGGGAAATCCTGGACAGCCAAGTGCATCTGGTGGAGCTCGACTTGCTGCGTGGCGGCGAGCACACGACGGCGATACCGCTGGACTGGGCAGTCAGGAAAGCCGGGCCGTTCGACTACCACGTCTGCATCCACCGCTTCGACAACGTCATGGATTACTTCGTGTATCCGATCCGGCTTCCCGAACCGCTGCCGGAGATCGCGATTCCGCTGTTGCCCGGCGATGGCGACGTGATGCTGGATCTGCAGGCCGCCATGAACCGGGCCTATGACGCCGGTCCCTACCTTCGCGAAATCGACTATGCCAAAGACAAGATCACGCCGCCGCTGCGGCCGCCGCTTGTCAAGTGGGCCAAGGGCCGCGTGTCGGCCCGGAAGAAATGATCTTACCCGCACTGCACCGGTTCGGTCTGCGGCCCTTCGGCCAGTCTGGCCGTCAGGGCTGCCAGTTCGTGCGGGTCGACGATCCAGCCGCGGCAGGACGGCGCTTGGCAGCGGCAGGGAATGGCCGAGGTGGCCGACCAGTTGTAGTCGATCGTCAGTTCCTCGCCCGGTTTGATTTCGCGCAACGCGATCAGAAAGACCCGCCGTCGCGATTGGGACGCGCCGGGGTCCGTGAGATCAAAGAAGTCGAACTCACAATTCGGCTCACAGCTGTGATTCACGTACCGGTACGGCGGTTCCGGCTCCAACACCCGGTTCTCGCCGATATTCATGCAGTAGTCCGAACCGTAGTGCAGATCGTCGATCACCTCGCCCTGGATCTCCCCGATCACGGCCTCGTCCGGATACCGGCGTTGGGCGAAGATGCCTTTGCCGACCCGCGTTTGGCCGATCCGGACCGATTTGTCCGAGCTGCCGCGAGCCGTCAGGCCGTCCGCGTCCTCGGGACCGGGGAGGCGGCCCTTGGGTTGGGACCGCCGTCCGCCTGCCCGCTCCCGGACAGGCGGCGCGCCGTCGTTATCGGAACCGCGTGTCTTGGACATCTGCTGGCCCCCCCATCAGATCGAACGCCGATAGCGTCCGGGGCTGGCGTAGGCTTTCCGTCGGCTCGGAGCGTTGCGTTTCGACGCCGGTCGCTGCTCCACCTGTGGCGCTGTCGCCGTATGGTACGGATGGTCCGCTTGCACCAACAGCCTGCGCCGGATCAGCTTCTCGATGGCTCGCAGACAGCTGCGCTCGCTGGAGTCGCAGAACGACAGGGCCGTCCCGCTGGCACCGGCGCGACCGGTTCGCCCGATCCGATGCACATAACTCTCCGGCTCATGCGGCATGTCATAGTTGATAACGTGCGTGATCCCGTCGACATCGATTCCGCGGGACGCGAGATCGGTGGCCACCAGCACGCGCATCTTGCCGGTCCGGAACCCCAGTAGCGCTCGCTCGCGGGTGTTCTGGGATTTGTTCCCGTGAATCGCGTCGGCGCGGATTCCGCTGCGCGTGAGTTGCTCGGCGACCGTGTCGGCCCGATGCTTGGTACGCGTGAAGACCAGGACCCGACCGGCGCCCGGTTCCTGGAGCACATCCCGCAGCAAGGCTCGCTTGTCATTCTGTGCGACGAACAGCACCCGCTGGTCGATCAATTCGATCGTCGACCCAGTCGGCGTGACGGACACCTGGACAGGGTCCTGCAACAGTTCTTCAGACAATTCGACGATGCGTTCGGGCATCGTGGCCGAGAAGAACAACGATTGCCGCTGCTTCGGCAGGGCGGCGATGATGCGTTTCAGATCGGGGAGGAAGCCCAGATCGAGCATCCGGTCGGCTTCATCCAGGACGAACGTGTCGAGTCCGTTCAGTCGCACGTGGCGCTGGTTCATCAGGTCCAGCAAGCGGCCTGGGGTGGCCGTCACCACATGTACCCCCTGGTTCAACGCCCGCACCTGCGGTTGTTGCCCCACGCCGCCGAAGATGACGGTCTGACGGAACCGCACATAGCGCCCGTAGGTCTGGAAGCTCTGGCTGATCTGTGAGGCCAGTTCTCGCGTGGGACACAGAATCAGCACCCGCGGAGCACCGGGTACTGCGGCGCGCCGTGTTTGGTCCAGACGATGCAGGATGGGCAGCGCGAACGCGGCCGTCTTGCCGGTACCGGTCTGGGCGCAACCCAGCAAGTCCCGCCCGGCCAGGATGTGAGGGATTGCCTCGGACTGGATCGGCGTCGGCGTCGTGTACGCTTCCTCCTCGACAGCACGCAGGATAGAGGGGATCAGATTGAATTCGGAAAAAGAGGTCAGCATCAAGTACTTTCGTAAAAGAGTTCGCGAAGCGATCCGCTCGCCCCGTACATTCGGGACGGTGATTGAGCCACGCCATGATAGGTCTTCGGACGGGACACGCGCGCCACGCGCCGTGTATCTTGGGGAGCGGCGAGCGGGGGCCGTCAGCCCCCGGATTCGACTCCGCGACGTCATTCGGGGGCTGACGCCCCCGCTCGCCTGTTGGATTGCTAGCGCAGGCCGCGTTTCGACAAGCGTCCGCGCTGGCCTTACGTCAGAGGCCGTTGGAGAGATGAGCGGCTGTTCCGAGGCAGTGAGAGAATCGAGTCGGCCACGATACTTGCACAAGGTGTAGGGTGGGCTGTGCCCACCAGGCACAAGCAGTTGTGGTGGGCACGGCCCACCCTACGACTTTTTCACAGCCACTCGTTGTGGTTTAGTACCGCTCGCGCCGCGGGCCACTGCGGCCGCTACGTTCCTCGCGCGGCTTGGCTTCGTTCACAGTCAGTGTGCGGCCCTGGAAATCCGTGCCGTGCAGGCCCTGGATTGCGGCGTCGCCACCTTCGGCCATCTCGACGAACCCAAAGCCCCGTGAGCGGCCGGTGTCGCGATCGGCCACCACAGAGGCCGAGGTCACACTGCCGTACGGGCTGAACGCTTGGGTCAGGTCGTCGGCGGTGGTGGTGAAGGCGAGGTTTCCTACGTACAGTTTCTTGCTCATCATCATTCCTTGAGCCCTCAGGGCTCGCTGAAAAATTACGGGGAACGTGCAGTCAACCAAACGACTTGCCCCAGCCCTATCGCCGTTTCGGCGAGGTCCAGGCAAAGACACGTTCCCATGCGCCGCCAAACGGCAGCCAGGAAGATCGCAGTCAACTTAATCCAGGTGAACCGCCCACGCCGGACGCGGCCAGGCCACGCGTGCAGAGACCGTGTAGGACACGGCGTCCAACGAGCAAGACTTGCAGGCGTTACCGGCTTGTCGATCCTGGGAACTGGGAGAGATGACTCTGAGCAGGAAAACCAGGAAGGAAGAAGCGGAAGTGTAGCAATTTCGTCTGTCTGTTGTCTTCCAGTCGGTCAGGCACCGGCCCAAGCGACTGCCGCATTATACACATTCGCCGAAAAAGGGAAACGCCGCTTTCCCCAGTATCCGAGAAAATCGCGGCCCCTGGCAAGATTCCCGCTAAACAGCAATTTGGGCATGACGTTGCGATCGAATCCCGCTAGAATCTTCCCAATTACATATTCCCCCGGGACTGCGCCTGGTTCGCGCCGTATTTGCTTGACGGCCCTTCCGGCCCAGTCGCCGCTTGCAACAGATCGGGTGACTCATGGCAACCACAGCCGCTCCATGCCCTCATTCCTTTCACATTCCCGTGATGGGCACCGGCTTCATGATCGATGCCCCACTGCGGATCGCCAAGTATGGCATCTCGACGGTGCTCTCCCTGGTGGACGACGTGCTGATCGAGCAGATGCGCAAGTTCCATTCCCAGCAAGAGGGTGAACCGTACGAACCGATCACCGCGCACGACGAGGATGCCCGCGCTCACCGCATCACCGCGTACCTGAACTTCGTCGACCGACTCGTCCAGCGGCAAGTCGCCCAATTGCAAGCCTCGCCGTTCGAGGCCGGCAGCGAGATCACCCGCTACTACGAGCTGCTGCCGGAGACGCCCCTCTCGCGGGCTTATCGCGAAATGCTGGCCACGACGGATCCCGCCCAGCGGACTCGGCAGCAGCAAGAACTCCGACAACTTGCGGTGCCCGGCAGCATCGATGTGAACATCATGGCCAAAGGCGATCGCGAACCGATTCGCCATGGCGAGAAACTGCCTCCGCAGTTCAGCGACGCCTCGGCAGCCCTGCGGGGTTACGCCCTCAGCACCCTCCGCTCCTCGATCGTCTTCTCGGCGGGCATCAATCCGCGGTTGTACAGCTACATCGCCGAGTTCCCTGATTTCTTCCCGGATGCTAGCGGCGAGTTGAAAAAACAGATCATCCTCAAGGTCAGCGATTTCCGCTCGGCCGAGGTGCAGGGCAAGTTCCTGGCCAAACGCGGGCTGTGGGTTTCCGAGTACCGGATCGAATCCGGACTGAACTGCGGCGGACACGCTTTTCCGACCAAAGGCCTGCTATTGGGACCCATCCTGGAAGAGTTACATCGGCGGAAGGCGGAATTGATTGCCCTGTTGCACCGGCTGTACAGCAAGGCTCTGGCCGAGCGCGGCCGGGCGGCCAGTTCGCTGCCGCCTGCGGTCCGCGTCACCTTTCAGGGCGGCCTCGGAACCGGCGAGGAAGATCAGTTGCTGCGGGACTACTACCACGTCGACGGCACCGGCTGGGGCACCCCTTTCTTGCTGGTACCCGAGGTGACCAATGTCGACGACGAACACCTGCGATTGCTCTGCAACGCAACGGACGACGACGTGTTCTTGAGCGACAACTCGCCGTTTGGACTGCCCTTCTGGAACCTGCGTTCGTCCGCCAGTGAACAGGCCCGCCGCCGCCGGATCGAGGAGAACCACCCCGGCAGCCCGTGTCCGAAGGGCTTTGTCAAGTTATTCAACACCGAATTTACGACGCACCCGATTTGCGTCGCCTCGCGGCAATACCAGCAACTCAAGCTGAAGCAACTGAAACTGGATGACCTTCCGGAGCCCCAGCGCACGGCCATGCGGGAGAGTGTCATGGCCAAGTCGTGCATCTGCCACGACCTGGCGGGCGTGGCCACGCTGAAACTCGGCATCGACCCTGCGGCGACACCGGCCGTGTGCTGCGGTCCCAATATCGTGAACTTCTCCCAGGTGCACACGCTGGAGGAGATGGTGGGAAACATCTACGGCCGAGTCTCCCTGATCACCAACCCCAATCGCCCCCACGTGCTGCTGCGGGAACTAGCCCTGTACATCGACTACATGCGTGACACCCTGCAGAAACAGGCGTTGGGGCTGGCGGACAGCACGTCGGACTATTGGCGCGAGTTCAAGGACAATCTGCTGGACGGCATCGACCACTATCGCCGCCTCGCCGGTCAGTTCGTGGCCGAGGCACAAACCCGGTTTCTCGATGAACTCGAGAGTCTGCGCGAGCGACTCGATACCATTCCGTTGGTGGACCCAGTTCCGGAACCGGAAGACGTGGGGCAACTCGTGCAAGCCTAGCCGGTGTCCGTCTCGCGTCTCACGAGGCTCTGATCGGAGACCCTATGCACAGGCACTTTTCCCGACGCGTCTTCCTGCAACGTGCACTCTCCGGCAGCGTGACTCTCTCGGCTTCCGCAGGACTTGGCCGGTCTCTGTGGGGAGCCGCGGCCCCGACGACGAAATCGCGCCCGGATGTGATTGTCTACGAAGGGACCTACCCGGGTTGGCCGTGGATTACGGCCGGAGCGGACGGCACGCTGTACTGCGCGTTTCGCGAAGGCACCGAGCACGGCTATTCGTCAGTCGGCAAGGCCCTGTTCTGCCAGAGCACCGACCGGGGGCGAACTTGGTCGGCAGCCCAAGTCGTGGTGGACGCAGCGGACGTCGACGACCGCAACGTAGCCCTGGTGGAGTTGCCGAACCGGGAACTGCTGGTGACCTACAACACCTATGACCGGGCGCTGCAGTCCGTGGCGATGACCGTGCGTTCGGCGGACGGCGGACGAACGTGGTCCGCACCGCGACCGATCGGCGAGCCGAATACGCGAACCAAGTCCGCCGCGCTGCCGCTGACCGACGGCAGCTTGCTGCTGCCCTTCTACGTCGCGCCCGGCAGTGGTGCCCTGGCCGGTCTGTCGCCGGACCAGGGCCTCACCTGGAAGGTGGTCCGCGTGCCGGATATGGCCGGGTTCATCGGCGACGAGTGGGACGTCTTGGAAGTGGAACCGGGCCGCATCGTCGGCATCCTCCGTAACAGCCACCCCCAGACCGATGGGACGTTTTGGAAAACCGAAAGCCGCGACAGCGGGAAGACGTGGTCCGTCCCACGGCCCACGAACGTCCGCAGCCAGCGGCATCCGTCGCCCGCCCAAATCACCCGTCACGGCCGAACGCCGATCCTGGTCTACGCGGACCGGCGCATGGTTTCGGTCTCCCTGGTTCGCACGTCCGACCCCGAATTCCTCCGGTGGGATGTCGAGCAGCGACTGCCCTGCTGGGTGTACAACGCCGACGAGAGTCCGATTCCGGACGGCAGCTACCCGGTTTCAGTCCAGACCGGCCCACGTGAGCGGCTGATCGTGGACTACGAGATCCGAACGAACTCCCAACGGATTGCCGGGTACTTTGTCACGCTCCCCGAGGACTGGGCGCCCCAAATATGATCGCGATTTTCTTCTTCCCATCCACCTGCCTGGGGATATTTTGGCAAAGGAATGGTGGGCAAGGGAATGGGGACAATGGTGGCTGGCTCGGTCGGTCTTTCAACATTCCTCTGCCCTACATTCCCTTGCCCAAGAATTGACGGGTTCGGCTCTGCTCGACGAACGGCCAACATCCTCGGCTGCGGCCTGACGCAGTAGCAGTTCCAGCACCGAACGGACCAATATCGCCGCGGAGTGGGACAGGGCCGTCACTTCTTCTCGGCCGGAACTTCTGGGGTGGCTTTCTTCTCGACGAGTTTCAGCGCCGCAGAGTTCATGCAGTAGCGCAGGCCGGTCGGTGGCGGACCGTCCTGGAAGACGTGCCCCAGATGCGCACCGCACTTGGCACACCGGACTTCGGTACGTTCCATGAGCAGCTCATGATCGGCAAGCGTCTTGATCTGTTTGTCATCCACGGCCTGATAGAAACTGGGCCAACCGCAATGGGCGTCGAATTTCGTCTCGGACAGGAACAGCGGTTCTCCGCAGCCGATGCAGTGATAAACGCCTTCCTTCTTGCAGTTCCAGTACTCGCCTGTAAACGGGCGTTCGGTGCCCTTCTGCCGCGTCACTTGGTACTGCAGCGGGGTCAGTACCTTCTTCCAGTCCGCATCCGTTTTCGGCAGTTCTTTCGCGGGTTCACGGGACTTGCTAGCTGTATCTGGAGCTTTCATCTTGCCTGCTTCATTACGTGGCTTGGGGGCCTTCGCTTCGGCTGCCTGGGCCGTGGGGATGACCACCGTGCCTTGTTGGCAGCCCGCTGCAAACAGCGAC
Organism: Planctomycetota bacterium; assembly: GCA_026692885.1. The sequence continues at coordinate 37,602 of JAPLNJ010000853.1, forward strand.
ACGAGTACCAGACCACCCACGATCCGCCGCACTCGGACGAATGAATTACCTTGAGACGCATTGGAACGGTACATACGTATTACCTGCCTGTTGAAACAGTTCAGCCCAAATACACATCACTTCGGATTAAGCCCGGGTGTGCCCAGGAAATGGGAGGGCGAGGCTCCTGCCGAGCCGGAGCGGGGCGTCGATAACGCCCACGACTCCGCGGGAGCGTCGCCCTCCCATTTCCCGTGCCCCGATTTTCCCTGGACAACCCAGACTCAAGAGGGTTGCGTAAGTCGTCTTTAGACCCGAACATTATACGGACTTGACCAAGGACGAAAAGGAGAACTGGGATGTATGCGGAAGTAATCTCGATCGGGGACGAAATGACCACCGGCCAGCGTCTGGACACCAACAGCCAATGGCTCAGCCAACGCCTGGGCGAAATTGGCGTGCGGGTGCTGTTTCACACGACGGTGGGCGATGAACTGGAGTCGCACGTCCAGGTTTACCGGCAAGCGTTCGAGCGAGCTGACGTGGTGCTCAGTACGGGCGGCCTGGGACCAACCGCCGATGACCTGACGCGGCAGGCCCTGGCCGATGTCTTGGGCGTCGACTTGGTGCTGGACGAACCCGCGTGGCAACACATCCAGCAGCTGTTCGCCCACCGTCAACGTGAAATGCCGCCGCGCAACGTCGTGCAGGCCATGTTCCCATGTGGCAGCCGCGTCATTCCCAATCCGCACGGCACGGCTCCGGGAATCGTGGCGGAGATCCCCCGGCCCGGTCGGTCCCCGGTACGCGTGTTTGCTTTGCCTGGCGTCCCGGCCGAGATGCGCGAAATGTGGGACCAGACCGTCGCGCCCGAGCTCTTGTCGGCGTTGGGGGGAAATCGCCGCATCATCCGGCATCGCTGTCTCCGCTGTTTTGGCGTCGGCGAGAGCGACCTGGAACGGATGCTACCGGATTTGATCCGGCGCGGACGTACGCCGACGGTGGGGATCACCGTGAACCAAGCGACCATCACGTTGCGGATTACGGCTGAAGGCGAATCGCCGCAAGCGTGTTTCGCCGCCATGGAACCGACCGTGGCTACGATCCGCCAGTGCCTGGGCGACTTGATCTTTGGTCAGGAGGAAGATGAATTGCAGCATGCGGTCGTCCGGCAGTTGGCCAAGCAGGGGCAGACGCTGGCCACGGCCGAGTACAAATCGGGAGGCCTGCTGGCTTATTGGCTGAGCGAGGCCGACCCGGCGGGCGGTGTCTACCGCGGTGGCTCGGTCGTCCACGACGAGACGGTGCTGGCGCGCCTGGCGGGACTGGCCCCGGCCGCAATCTTGGCAGCCAGCAAGTCCACCGCCGAAGTGGTCTGCGGGATGGCCGCGAGTTGCCGGGAGCTATATCAGACCGACTACGCGTTGGCGCTGGGTCCGTTTCCCAGCTCTGATTCCGCTACGTCCCGACCTGGTGATGTGCACTACGCGCTCGCCGGACCACATGGCACCGAAGCCAAAGCTACGCTCTTCGCTGGACACCCGGACATCCTGCGGGCGCGCACCGTCAAGGCCACGCTGAACTTTCTGCGATTGAAGTTAAAGGAGACCGAACGATGGATTTAGGGTTGAAGGACAAAGTGGTGCTGGTGACAGGTGGCTCCCGCGGCTTGGGCAAGACGATCTGCCTGACGCTGGCTCAGGAAGGGGCGTCGGTTGGCGTGAACTACCGCGGCAGTGTGGACAAGGCGGGCGCGGTGGTCCGCGAAATCCAGGACCGTTGCGGCGCCCGGGCCGTCGCCATCGGCGGCGACGTGTCGCAGGAAGCTCAGGTCGCGGCGATGTTCGATGAAGTCGAACGGACGCTCGGCCCCGTGGACGCCCTGGTCAACAACGCGGCCTTTTGTCCGGTCGGCGCCACAGCGGATCTGAGTGTCCAGGATTTCGCCACGACGCTGGCCGTGAACATGACCGGCACGTTCCTGGCCAGCCGGGAACTCGTGCGGCGACTGCTGGCCAGGAAAAGTCAGGGCCAGATCGTGAACATCTCGTCGCAGGCGGCTTTCCGCGGTTCGGAGTCGGGCAAGACGGCTTACGACGCCTCCAAAGCAGGCATCATCGGCTTCACGATCTCCCTGGCTCGCGAGATGGCCAAACACGGCATCCATGTCAATTGCGTGGCAGCCGGGCTGATGTACACCGAAATGTTGGCTGCGATGATCGACGCGGATCCGGAGCGATTCAACAAACGCGTGCCCTTGGGACGCGTCGGCAAGACCACCGAGATTGCCGACGTGGTCGTGTTCCTCTGCTCCGCTCGCGCCAGTTACATGACCGGCGCCACGGTCGACGTCAGCGGCGGTCTGGCGATGCACTGAATCCGGCGGAGCCCGGCGGATGCGGCGACTTCGGATGCCTTGATCATAACGTTGCACACAACGCTAGCAGCAGAAGGTCAGGGTGGCTGGGGCAGAGCGCAGCGATGCCCCAGAAACCGGGGACTGGGGCTTCGCTTAGGCTCAGCCACCAGCCACCCGGATCATGGCCAGCACCGACAGCCGTGCGCAACGTTATGATCAAGGCCGACTTCGGAAGTCGGCAGCTACTGACGCGGACGTTCGACCATCAGTTCTTCGGTCTGGGGATTGTAGATGTACCGCTGGCCCTGCGCGAGTTCCGGCAACCGGATCTGATTGGCCTCGATGATTTGCGTCATGAACTCGTCATGGGACTTTGGTCCCTGGCCGTTGCTGGCCTTGAAGAGCTTCAACGCTTCCGGAATCTGGACCTCGAAGATGACTCGTTCACGCACCGTAAAGAGGGTCTTGACCGACGTCACGACGGTGCCCTCGTGCGGATCCAGGCTGCGGCCGGCGATGCCGACGCCCTTTTGGGCCTTCACTTGTTCGGTCTCCGGCATCGCAGGTTGCGGAACCACGGCTGCTGGTGCCGCCGCAGACGTCCCAGGCACCGCAGGCTGAGCCCCGGGTGCCGGCGCCGGCTGGCTGGGGAACGTGGGCTGCGGTTGTGGCTGCGCAAGATCCCGCACGTCCGGCGACAGCGGAGTCCAGGGCGCAATCGCCGGCGCTGGTGTCACCGCCGGCGCGGCGGAAGGCGGCGGATTCTTGGTTGTCTCTGAAGAGCACCCCAGCACGACCGTCGACCAGCACAATCCCCAGACCCATTTCGCTTGCATGACTGTCTCCCTCGCTGTTTCGGATCACCCCAATTGCCAACCGCCTACTCCGCCAACTTCAACTGCCAGCCCGCCATCTCCTGCAGCACGCGATACTGCGTCATATCGTACTGCAACGGTGTCAAGGTCACAAATCCCTGTTGCAGGGCCGTCAAATCGGTCTCTTGTTCGCCGGGTTGTGGGGGTGGATCGTTCGTGGCCCAATAGTAGTTGCGACCGCGTGGATCCTGTCGTTTGAGATAGTGTTCCCCGTACCGTTGGACGCCCATCGGCACGATCCGCACTTCGGTCGCCGCCTGCAGCGCGGCCGTCGGAATGTTCAGGTTGTACAACTGGGCGCCGGGGTTCTTCAGGTGGAGTAGTTGCTGGATGACGTGGCGCGCCAGCCGGGCCGCTTTCGCAAAATCGGCTTGCTCGTCGAACTCCAACGACACGGCCACGCTGGTGATCCCGAAGAAGGCACCCTCCACGGCCGCGGCCACCGTGCCGGAGTAGAGCACGTTGATGCCGGCGTTCAATCCGCCGTTGATGCCGCTGACGATCAGGTCCGGCCGTCGGCAGAATTCGAACAGGCCGATCTTCACACAATCGGCCGGGCTACCCTCGACCGCCCAACCGCGGTGCCGCTCGCCGTCATAGGCCTCGCGACAGACCAGCGGGCTCAGAAACGTGATCGAATGGGCCACCCCGCTCTGCTCCACGGCCGGCGCGACCACGCAGACTTCGCCCATCTGGAGGAGTTCGCGTTCCAACGCGGCCAGACCCGGAGCGTGGATACCGTCGTCGTTGGTCAGTAGGATTTGCACGGCCGAAGTCGCTTGGGACGGAGGGATCGAAACGCAACTGCAAGTCCGTGAGTATAGGGTGCGGCTCCTCATCCTTCAACGACCCTGTCACTCCCTCGCCGGCCCTAGTGCTCTGTCAAAGCTTGAGTTTAGGGTTGTGAGCGGCAAGGCGCTAACCGCCGGTGGCTCGAAACCGGCGGCTAGCGCCTTGCCGCTCACTTAACGCGACCCTAATTCTTAGCCTTGACACAGCACTAGCCTTTCGGCCGCCCGTTGCCTTATAATCTGCCGGTACCAGTCCCGCCAACCCAACTGCGGGCTGTTTTTGTTTTGGCACTCCGGTTGGATTTTGGTTCATGAACACGCCTGTCGTCGCATCCCCGCCTAAGTCCTCCCGTCTCTTTCACGAGCGAGTCCTGGTACTGGACTTCGGCTCGCAGTATGCCCAACTGATCGCGCGCCGCGTCCGCGAGCAGAACGTGTTTTGCGAAATCGTGCGGCACGACATCTCGGTGGAGCGGCTGCAGGCCCATCGCCCTCGCGGAATCATCCTCTCGGGTGGGCCGGCGAGCGTCTATGACGAGGGCGCCCCGCGCTGCGACCCGGCCCTATTTCGTCTGGGAATTCCGGTGCTGGGCATCTGCTACGGCATGCAACTGATGTGCGATGTTCTGGGCGGTAAGGTGGACAGTGCTTCGTCGCGGGAGTACGGCCGCGCTCGTGTCCAGATCGATTCGCACGCCGATCTGTTTGCCGGTTTGCCGACCGAAACCGATGTGTGGATGAGTCATGGCGACCAGGTGACGCGAGTTTCCGCGGATTTTGTCGCGCTAGCCCACACCCCGACGTGCCCGATTGCCGCAGTGAAACACCAACGGCTGCCGGTGTACGGACTGCAATTCCATCCCGAGGTCACGCACACGCCGCGCGGCGGTACGATCCTGCACAACTTCGTGACCGTCGTCTGCGGCTGCGAAGGCACGTGGCACCTGGGCGATTTTGCCCGCGAGACGATCGAGCGGATGCGGGCCGAGATCGGCGACTCCCGCGTGATCTGCGGTCTGTCCGGCGGGGTCGATTCGGCCGTGACGGCGGCCCTGTTGTACAAGGCGATCGGCGCGCGATTGTCGTGTATCCTGGTCAACAACGGTCTCGTGCGCAAGGCCGAACAGGAGTCGGTGATCGCCGAGTTTACGAATCACTTCCAGACGGACTTGCATGTGGTGGACGGGGAGCAGCGATTCCTGTCCGCGCTGGCCGGCGTCTGCGAACCGCAGGAGAAGCGGCGGCGCATCGGCCACGCCTTTATCGAGTGTTTCAAAGCCGAAGCCACCAAGATTCAGGACGTTCGGTTCTTGGCGCAGGGCACGCTGTATCCCGATGTGATCGAGAGCGGCGCCGCTCTGGACGGACCCTCGGCGACCATCAAACTGCATCACAACGTCGGGGGACTGCCGGCCGAATTGGGCTTCAAGTTGATCGAGCCGCTGCGGGACTTGTTCAAGGACGAAGTCCGCAAGTTGGGGCTGGAGTTGGGGCTGCCCCCGGAGGTTGTCTGGCGGCATCCGTTCCCTGGACCGGGCCTGGCGGTGCGCTGTCTGGGCGAAGTCTCGCGTGAGCGGCTGAACGTGCTGCGCGAAGCGGATGCGATCGTGGTCGAGGAAATCCAGGCCGCGGGTTTGTACCGGCAAACGGCCCAGGCCTTCGCGGTGTTGCTGCCCGTGCAGAGCGTCGGTGTCATGGGCGATGCCCGGACTTACGAAAACGCGGTCGCGGTCCGCTGCGTCAACAGCGAGGACTTCATGACCGCCGACTGGAGCCACCTGCCGTACGAAGTGTTGGCCCGGATTTCGACCCGCATCATCAACGAGGTGCGCGGCGTGAACCGGGTCTGCTACGACATCAGTTCCAAACCGCCGGCCACAATCGAGTGGGAGTGACCGTGGTTCCAAGTCTCGCTGAATAGAGCGTAGCCGTGCGTGGCGGCATGCCTTTCGCAGCAGTTGGGATGGGAGCCGCGATGGAAGGGCGATACAATCCTCGCTGACTTGCCTGATCACGAACCTTTCCATCGAGCCATACCACACGCGGTGGAGTTGGCCTCGTTTGACCGCGACCGGGTATCCGCTTGCGGGTGTGGAACGCGTCGCCTGAGGCTAAGGCTTCGCGCTCCCCGGTGGGTCGCGGTTAAACGATCCATCAATCCTTCCGCCTGTTTGAAAGGGGTAGCCTGTGACGCCTCGAAGAGATGCTGTGCAACCATGGACTCGCTGGGCTGGTCTCGCCGCCGTGTTTCTGGCCTTCGCTGCGGGCGTCGTCGTGCTGATGCTGTGGCTGGCCGGCAAGTTCTCGCCAAAGGTGTCCGAGATCCCCGCCACCGACCGCGTCCCGGTGGCGGAGACGCGGGGGCAGGTGGTGCCGGTGCGTGTGGTCCAACTGGAACGTTCGGAATCCGCCGTCGGGACGATCCGTGCGGTGCATGAAACCAGCATCGGCTCCCGGTTGCTTTCCCGGGTGGTCGAGGTCGATCTCAAGGCCGGCCAGCAGGTCCAGGCGGGTGACGTCCTGATTCGGCTGGACGATACGGATCTGCGGGCCAAACTGCAGCAGGCCAAGGCCGGCGTGAGTTCCGCGGAAGCACTCCAGACGCAGTTGGCTGCCGATGAGAAACGTTATGCCGAACTGCTGAAGACCAGTGCGATCAGTCGGCAGCAACACGAAAAAGCGGCCGCGGCCCTGCAAGCGGCTCAAGCCGATCTGCTGCGTGCCCAGGAAGCCGTCAAGGAAACGCAGGCCATGCTGGATTGGGCCACCATCCAGTCGCCCATGGACGGAACGGTGATCGACAAGAAAGTCGATGTGGGCGACATGGTCACGCCGGGTCAGCTGCTGCTCACGCTGCTCGATCCCAAACGGATGCAGCTGGTCGCCAGCGTGCGCGAGTCCTTGACGCGGCAACTCAACGTCGGCGATAGCATCGGCGTCCAGGTGGAAGGGCTCGACAAACAGTGCCGCGGGACCGTCAGCGAGATTGTGCCGGAAGCCCAGTCCGCCAGCCGCTCCTTCCAAGTCAAAGTCACCGGGCCTTGCCCCGCCGGGATGATGTCCGGCATGTTCGGGCGAATCCTGGTCCCCTTGGGGAAAGAATCAATCCTGGTCATTCCCGGCCAGGCGGTGCAGAAAGTAGGTCAATTGGAACTGGTGGCAATCGTCGATCACGGCCAGACCCGCCAGCGGGCCATCCGCACGGGGCGGACGCTCGAGGCCGACGTGGAAGTGCTGTCCGGCTTGCGCGAGGGGGAACAAGTCGTGGTCCCGGCGGTTGCGAAAGCGGTGCAGGAGGCGACCCATGAGTAAGCCTTCCGACAGCACCGCAGGTCAGGAGCACAACTTCACGAATCGGATTGTGAAAGTGTTCCTGGAGTCCAACCTTTCGCTGATTCTAATCCTGTTGGCCACGGTCGTCGGCCTGGCGGCGTTGGGCTTGACGCCGCGCGAGGAGGACCCGCAGATTATCGTCCCCTTGGCCGACGTCTTCGTCAATTTCCCCGGTCATTCGGCGGCGGAAGTCGAGCAGTTGGTCACCACGCCTTTGGAGAAGATGCTGTATCAGATCGACGGTGTCGAGTACGTGTACTCGATGAGCCGCGAAAACCAGGCGATCATTACGGTGCGCTACTATGTGGGGGAAGACCGTGAGCGGAGCCTGGTCAAACTCTCCAAAAAACTCGACGAGAACGTGGATCTCGTCCCGCCCGGCGTGAGCGGCTGGGTGGTCAAGCCGGTCGAGATTGACGACGTCCCGATCGTGACCCTGACCCTGACCAGCCGGTCGAGCGACGACACCAGCTTGCGCCGGGTGGCCGAGGAAGTCACACAGCGTCTGGCTGGCGTGCAGGATGTGTCGCGGGCGTACGTGGTGGGCGGACGACCGCGCGTGGTGCAGGTACTGATGGACCCGGACCGGATGGCGGCGTATCACGTCTCGCCCTTGGAGTTGCAGCGCGCCCTTCAAGGGGCCAACGTGCGCCAGACGGCAGGCGATTTCCGCAGCCAGGACCGGCTGATCCGCGTCGAGGCGGGAGAAGCTCTTCAGAACGCCCGGCAGTTAGGCGATCTGGTGTTGGGCGTGTTCGACGGCCACCCTGTGTTTCTCAAGGATGTCGCGGCCGTCGAGGATGGACCCGAGGAAGTCGAGAGTTACGTGCGTCATGGCTGGGGGCCGGCCCGCGGGTTTACGAAACACGAATCTTTCCCCGGTACGGTCCTGGGCGAAACTCCGACCGCGGAAACGCTGTCTGCGAGCGACTCCTTGTCGCAATCGGCGGTAACGATCGCAATTGCCAAGAAGAAAGGCGCCAACGCGGTCTGGGTGGCCAACGCCGTGTTGCGCCAAGCTGAAGCCTTGCAGGCGACCATCGTGCCCAGCGACATGGACTTGGTGCTCACCCGCAACTACGGCCTGACCGCCAACGAGAAAGTCAATGAACTCGTGGAGGGTTTGGCAGTGGCCATCCTGATCGTGGTGGCCTTGCTCACCTTGGGGCTGGGTTGGCGCGAGGCGCTGATCGTGGCGGTCGCCGTGCCGGTCGTCTTTGGGCTGACCTTGGCGGTCAACCTGATGCTGGGCTTCACGATCAACCGGGTCACGCTGTTTGCCTTGATTCTGTCCCTGGGCCTCTTGGTGGACGACCCGATTGTAGACGTGGAGAATATCGTCCGGCATTTCGCGCTCCGCAAGAAGGCCACTCGGCGTATCGTGCTAGAAGCCGTGGCCGAGATCCGCCCGCCCTTGATCACCGCCACGTTGGCCGTCATCGTCAGCTTCCTGCCGTTGTTCTTCATCACCGGGATGATGGGGCCGTACATGCGGCCCATGGCGCTCAACGTGCCGGTGACCATGCTCATGTCGATGCTCGTGGCGTTCACGATTACGCCCTGGATGGCGTACCACGTGCTGCGACGCAAGTACAGCGCTGGCGACGTAGGATCGCATGTCGAACATGAGGCCCCCGACCTCGAGACTCTGAAACAGTCGCGTCTGTACAAGATTTTCTATCCGCTGATGGCCCCGCTGCTCAACTCCCGGCTGGTGGCTTGGGCGTTCTTGATCGGCTTGGCGCTACTGACCGTCGCGGCCATGGGCTTGGCGGCTATGCGCAGCGTTCCGCTGAAGATGCTGCCCTTCGACAACAAGAACGAATTGCTGTTGGTGCTCGATTTCGAGGAAGGCACGACGTTGGAGCGATCCGACGCGGCGGTGCGCGAATTCGAGGCGTATCTGGCCGGCGTGCCCGAAGTGGCCGACTACACGAGCTACGTGGGGCTGGCGTCGCCCATGGATTTCAACGGCTTGGTGCGCCACTACTATCTCCGGCGGGGTGACCACGTGGCGGAACTGCGGATCAATCTGGCGGGCAAGAAGAACCGCGAACTGCAGAGTCACGCCATCGGCCTGCGGATGCGGAACGAACTCCAATCGCTCGCGGATCGGCACCAAGCCCGCCTGAAGCTTGTCGAAACGCCGCCTGGCCCGCCGGTCATCGCCAGCGTGGTGGCAGAGATCTACGGTCAGCCGGACCATCGCTACGAAGATTTGCTGTTGGGGGCCGATACGGTGCGAACGCGCCTGGCCATCGAGCCGGGCGTCGTGGATGTGGACGACGTGCGGGAAGCGGCCCAGCAGAAACTGACCTTCGTGACCGACAAGGAAAAGGCGGCCCTCAACGGCCTGACCACGGCCCAGATCGCCAGTACGCTGCAGGCGGTGCTTGCGGGCGGTACGGTCGGCTTGGTCCGCAGCGAGACGGAACGAAATCCGCTGCGGATCGAGTTGCGCATCCCCGTGGAGCGGCGGACCAGTGCAGCCGACTTGGCGAAGGTGCAGGTCAAAGGCGACCAGGGACAACTGGTTTCGATCGCCGAGTTAGGTCGCTGGGACACGACTCGCGTGGACCAGACCATTTATCACAAGAACCTGCAGCGCGTGGCCTATGTCTTTGCCGAAACGGCAGGTCGGCCACCGGCGGACGTGGTCGTGGACGTCCTGGCCGATCGTGGCGACACCGTGCCGCCCGACGCCGGTCGCGGCACGGACTTCGGGCCGGGCAGCGGTTGGGTCAACCGCACCGTGCCTCGGGCCGTAGCCGAGCGGACGTTCCTCTCCAATGGCAGCCACGTGAGCTGGGGGTTGCCGCCGGGCCTGACAGTGGACTTTGCCGGCGAGGGGGAGTGGAAGATCACGCTGGATGTCTTCCGCGACCTGGGGCTGGCCTTTGCCGCCGCGATGATTGCGATCTACGTCCTGCTGGTGGCGCAAATGGGGTCGTTCACGGTGCCCCTGATCGTCATGCTGGCGATCCCTCTGACGATTCTGGGCGTGATGCCGGGCTTCTGGCTGCTCAATAGCCTAAACGCTCAACAGGTGGGCGGCTATCTCGATCCCGTGTATTTCACCGCGACCGGCATGATCGGCATGATTGCCCTGTCGGGGATCGTGACCCGCGATGCGATCATTCTGGTGGACTTCATCCACCTGTCGCTGGCCCGTGGCCGCTCGCTGTTCGACGCGATCATGGAGAGCCGCGTGGTGCGTCTGCGGCCAATCCTGTTGACCGCCGCCGCCGCCATGCTGGGCGCCGTGCCGATTATCATTGACCCGATCTTCTCCGGTCTGGCCTGGTCGCTGATCTTCGGCCTGTTCGCCTCGACCTTGTTTACGCTGTTTGTAATTCCCGTGGTTTACTCGCTCCTGTATGCGAACAAGCCGGGCCACGGCCTGCCGCAATCGACGATGGAGGATTAACCTCCGCGGGCGATTACGTGCTAGGTTGCCAATGGAGTGGGAGGGCGAGGCTCCTGCCGAGCCGGTTCCGAACGCCACCGGCGGCTAGCGCCGTGCCGCTCAAAGTAAGTGGCCGTAAAGGAACAAGTCCGCAGATTGACCGTAGTACATCGTCAAGGCTTAAGCTTGGGGTGACCGCTGCGGTGGCGTAAGCTTCCAGCTTGCGTTTGACGCGATGCATCGAAAGGCAAGCAGGATGCTTACCCCACTTTTTAGCTTTGAAGACGCACTACGACGGATTTGCTAGGTCATTTACTTACAGCCGCTAAGCCTTCCCGCGCTGAGCCTTCCTTTTCAGTTCCAGCAATTCGGCCTCGGTATCTAAGTCTTCCGCAACAGGCTCGCCCAAGCTTTCGTTGGTCGCCGCCCCCGCGCGCTCGCTGCGGGCCAATTCCGTCAAAGCCTCGGCCTCGGCTTCGGCCATTTCCACTTTGCGCGCCATCCGGTCGAACTTGTCGAAGGCGTCTTGATCGAGCTCCGGCGTCACCCCGACTTGCGTCTGAGCGGCTTTGGCTCTGACTTGAGCCGCTTTCTGTCGCGCCGTGAGCGTCCCGAGCCGCCGCTGGGCGTCTTTCAGTTTCGCTTGCATGCCCTCCAATTGTCGCCGCAAGGTCTGGCTCGCCTCGGCCATGGCCTCGTGCTGGTCGCGCAGGGCCGCGACGACCTTCTCATATTCTTGCTTGCGCGTGATCGCCTTCCGTGCCAGATCGTCATCGCCCGCCTCGACGGCCTTCTCGGCCCGCTGGGCCCAGGCTGCGACCTGAGCTTCATTCGAAGCCAACTCTTTGGCGGCGGTCTTCTCATTCGCCATGGTCCGAACCACGTCGGGTTTCGCCTTGCCGATGGCCTCCTCCATTTCCCGGATGGCCTGCTTCAGCATCTTCTCGGGGTCCTCGTACTCCTCGACGAGGTCGGTGAAGTTGGCGGAAACAATGTCGGAGATGCGTTTGAAGATTCCCATGTTCGTGCTCCCAATACATGTGGCCGCAGGATGCGCAACTTGTTTCGCGCGTATTTCCCGACGCTGCCGGAGTTCCCGCGACTCGACGCTCGCTCCACTTCGCTCGTCAACCTATTGATGTAGCGGTAAACGCCAACCGGTAAACGGGGCGATGGCCAGATCGAGCATTTTTCGCCAGACTTGGACGCTCCGGCTTCCCAGGAACTGGGTGTAACCGTAACCGCAATTTAGCACCGTCGTTGCGATCAAGCAACGTGCGTTCGAGGTTTCGGGTGGGGGCCTGGCGGCACAGTTCCACGACGCTCCAGGCCGCAGTCACGTGTGGTTGCGGCGCCGCGTCGTCTATTCTGCGACGTTCCATTTCATCGGCCAGGCGTTTCCGGGCTGCCTTGTAGTAATTCTCCGGCCGGGAGACGAAAGACCTGTAGGTCCTGGCCGGCGGAGCTGGGAATGGCGGCGAAATGCCGGTTGTCGGGAGCACAGGCGATCGTTTTCACATAGCCCGGGCCGGCGGCGTCGAACTCGTAGATCTTGCGTTGCGTGGCCACGTCCCAGAGATTCACTTTCCCCCGCCCGCCGGAAAGGAGGTACTTGCTGTTGGGCAGGAACCGGGCCGACCACTGCATTTCATTATCTTGCAGCGTGGGCTGCTGGTGTCCTGAGCGGATGTCCCACATCAACAGCGCGTACAGATCTTGGACCACCACGCGCGAGCCGTCGGGAGCGATGGCCACGGTTTGTGTGCTGTGCCCTTTCAGTTTGATAGTCCGGATCGTTGCGCCTTTCTGAATGTCGATCAGCGCGAGGGTCTTCCCGTCGGAGGCCAGCCCTTGCTGGCCGCTCTTCGTGAGGTAGGTCTCCTTCACGGCGCCCTGGAATTCGTCGATGGCAAAGAGCTCGCGGCCGGTCTCCAACTCCCAGCAGCGGGCCTTCTTTTCGTCGCCGCCGGAGAGCACGAACTTGCTGTCGCTGGAAATCGCGACGGCGCGGATGGCGCTGGCATGGCCCACGAAGCGGCTGCCCTCGGTCAGGCTCCCGCCCGCCCCGACTT
>JAPLNJ010000854.1 GCA_026692885.1 Planctomycetota bacterium
GATCGGGTCCTGAACAAGGGCGTCGTGATTGCGGGCGAGGTGGTCATTTCGGTGGCCGACGTCGATCTGATCTATCTCGGCCTGCAATTGATCTTGACCTCGGTCGAGACGGCCAGTGGGATGGGACTCATGGGGCCGTCCTTGAAGGTTTCCCGGAGCCAGTCATGAGTCTTTGTGTCACGGATTGCCCGCGCGTCGAATCCGAAGCCTTGGCGGACTTTGCCGGCGTCATGGCCGCGGACACGCACAGCCGTGCTCCACGCATTGAGTTGAATCCGGACGACGTCAAGAACGGCCTGGGAAAACTTGTCTTGACGCTGATCGAGCTGTTGCGGGAGTTATTGGAACGGCAGGCGATCCGGCGGATGGAGGCTGGCTCGCTGACGGAAGCGGAAGTGGAGCGGTTGGGCACAACTTTTCTGCAACTGGCTGAGCAGATGGAGCGATTGAAGAAGGAGTTCGGCGTGGAGGGTGAAGAACTGAATATCGACCTCGGCCCGCTCGGCAAGTTGCTGTAGCGGCGTTGGTGTCTGTTGTGTCTGTAGGGTACATCAAGCGCCGCGCCGATGTACCTGGGGACCGTTCTTTATCAATCGAGCAACCGGTACATCGGCGCAGCGCTTGATGTACCCTACTTGTTTCTTTCAAGGAGTCTTCCATGATCGACAATAGCGGTCTGGTAGTAGGGTACATCAAGCGCCGCGCCGATGTACCTGGGGACCGTTCTTCATCGATCGAGCAACCGGTACATCGGCGCAGCGCTTGATGTACCCTACTTGTTTCTTTCAAGGAGTTTTCCATGGTCGACAATATCGGTCTGGTAGAAGTGACCTGCTCGTTTTGCAAGGGTATCGGCAAGGACCCCTTTGGGCTTCTCTCCGAGCTTTCGACGTGTGGTGTCTGCGCGGGGCGACAGAAAGTCTGGGTCGCTGCCCAGCATGTCGCCTGTCCCCATTGTCGCGGGACGGGTGCCATCAAGACCTTTTCCTGTACGGTTTGCGACGGCAAGGGCTTTGTGCCAGCATCCGCCGGTCCGACCACGGTCTGTGGGGAGTGCAACGGGACGGGGGACGATTCCTCGAATGGGGCCTTGGAGTGCTTGAAATGTCATGGGCTAGGGCGGCTGGCCAAGGTCTAACATGATGACCGAGCATCTGGTGCGGTTGAACGTTCTGGTCGTAGACGACGAAGACGATATGTGCTGGACGCTGCGCCTGATCATCGAAGGTGCGGGGCACCGCTGTGTCGTTGCGAAGACTGCCCGCGAGGCCCTGCAGGTCGTAGGCCGTGAATCCCTGCATGTGGCGTTTGTGGACGTCAAGTTGCCGGACATGCTGGACAGGGACGGATTCGACCTCGTCCGGGAGATTCGCAGCTTGGTGCCCGAGCTGCCCTGCGTCCTGGTTTCCGGATTCCTCTACGGTGACGACGATCTGGTGCAGGACAGTCTGGCCAGCGGACTGATTGTCGGGTTCATTGGCAAGCCCTTTCTCTTGTCGCAGATCCAGCAGGTCTTGGATGCGGTCGCCGGGGTAATTGGCGCAGGAGCGAGGCGACGGGAAGAAATGACGTAACCCGAAGCGTCAGCGCGACGGCGGGGTCCGGTGGGAAGCCGATACCTCCCGGTGGTATTCCGAGTCCGCTCGTCCCGCCTTAGGGAGCCGTCTTCGGCTGCCTGTCAGGGCAGGCGGAAATACTGAAGTCCAAACGGCGGTGGCACTTATGGGATTTCCAGGAAAATCCTCAAGAAGCTGGCACAGCTTTCGCTAAGAGGACATGCGACCTCGCGAGCAAACTCTGGGATGTTCTCAGGTATCCGCCGATGCGAGGATCTTTTCCACTAATTCAGCGAAGGAGATTGAAGATGGCTAAGGTCATGAAGTCGACGGACAGTTCCAGCTTGGCCGAAGTGGTCGACCGCATCCTGGTCAAGGGGATTGTGATCGACGCGTGGGTGAAGGTGTCGCTCGTGGGTATCGAATTGCTGTCGATCGAGGCCCGCGTGGTCATCGCGTCGGTCGAGACCTATCTGAAGTACGCGGAAGCGATTGGCTTGACGGCCACCGCAGCGGCTCCGGCCTGACGTCTGGCGGGCACAGCGTAAACGTGGCACCGGTGGCAAGGTTCCTGCGGGGGGGCCTTGCCATCGGCGGCTGACGGAACGGGTTTCGTTTTACTCAAGGGAGGTAAGTCCATGCCAGTTTTTTCCGAACAAATCCAATCCTTGTGCGATGCGGTCTTCTCCTCGAAGGTCGCGCGTGCGGCGGATGTCGCGGGACTGAAGGTGGGAGCTCAGGAGTTTCTGCAGGAAGTCCGAGACACCCAGCACGCGACATTCACGGAGCAAAAGGCGAATCTGGCAGCCAACTGCCAGGCGCGTTCCGAGGACGTCGCGGAATTTCGCGACCGAGTGCGCAGCGAGCAGCAGGCTGCCGCTGACCAGATGCGGCAGAAGCTGGACGAAAACCAGCAGGAGCGTAAGCAGACGGTCGAGACCATGTTGGAAGGCTTTGACCAAGTCCAACAGGCGTTCGCCGAACAATGCCAAGCCGCGACGCGGATCTGGCGTGAAATGAAGGAACGCCAGGTGGGCAACGGTTGAGTCGCCTGCGGTCGGACGCTGCGGGACTTCGGCAGCTCCGACCTGATCGGCGGACAACTGGGCTATCGGGCCTCGCGGGTGGTGGACAACTAAATCCATTCTGTGGTGAAGACCGCAGAGCATGTCTCCACGGTCTGGATAGAGAACCGCGTCACCACGGCCTGCAAGTTCGGCTTGACGCCGATCGATGACGAGTTCAACCGCTCGCGGCCCGAAGCCAACAACGTCTTGCTGTGGATTTTCGAAGAGCGTGTTTTTCCATTGGAGTTGAAAGGGAAGAGTCCATGACCATCAAGACTTCCGGATCTCTTATCTCGTCTCTACGAGCGTCGGCCTTCCGTCGAGTCGCCTGCGATAGCCGCTCGTGGGCGGTCCGGGAGATTCGCACGTTACGCAGTCTAGCCCTGCGCGGCCGGTCTCCCATCTCGCTTTCGTCCGCCATCGATCGCGTGCGTACCGGTCGGCCGTAATTGGGATCCGGCGATGGGGATCCGGCATTTTTTGCCTTGAGTACAGGGAAGAGTCACATGGCGACCCAATCATTGAAGCATGCGACGTCCAGTTCCACGCTCGCGGACGTACTGGAACGGATCCTCGACAAGGGGGTCGTGATCGCCGGGGACATCAAGATCAAGCTGGTCGACATCGAACTGCTGACCATTCAGATCCGGCTGTTGATTGCCTCGGTGGACAAGGCCAAGGAAATGGGGATAGATTGGTGGACTAAGAACCCCATGTTCAGTTCGCAGGGTGACGGCCAGGAGCACCGTGACGAAATCGCCACCCTGAATGCGCGCATCGCCCAGCTAGAAGCCAACCAGCGACCCGTGGAAGCCACTTGAGTAGGGTGCATCAAGCGAAGCGCCGATGCACCGTTTGCCGATGCACCGTAGCGTCGGCCGTCCGAGCCCGCATCACAGCCCAGGATTTCGCATCGCACGGTACGCGATACTGAGCGGGCGTAACGAAACAACTCCACGCTTTCGTCATTGAGTGGATTTCATTCTTTGAAGTTGCGCATTCGAAGGAAACGTAGCCGAAATCGCCAGATTTCGGTAGCGGCAGGTGGGACGCTCCCTCGCGAAACAGCTCGAATTCTGGCGAATTCAGCTACGTGCAACTTCAAAGACTTCAGTCCGCTCAGGCGGAATGAATTCCTTCCTACTTCGACTGTCTGACTTAGACCCCTGGCAGGTGAGTCAGGTTGATGGGCTGAGCTGCAGCCTTGCCTCGCTTGCTTCCGTCTCCAGCTTTCGACGCCGGAGGCGTCGAAAGCGGGAGACGGAGGCAAAGTGGGTGGGCTGGGTGCGTTAGTAGCTGCTCAATCTTGAGCTTCTGCCAGGCGAGCTGGTAGGTGGCCGAGAGGAAGTGAGACAGTCGAACTACGAAGTTATTTCTTGACGGCCGCTAACCCGAAACGTAAGCGAGGTTGATACCAGCGGCGTGCTTCCCTTGGGCTTCAAAACAGGCAACCAAGGGCTTCTCGCGATGCCCTCGCTTGCGTGTCGGGTTAGTGTTGGTATATTGTTTCCGACCGTTCGCCATTACCTGTCCAAGACCAATTTCGTAGGGTGGGCCAAGTACTCGCGGCCCACCATCGAAAGTAATGCCGTTTCCTTAGAACTGGGGGGCCACGAGTACTTGGCCCACCCTACCGCGAATCGTGTTCGCACATTCTTTCACAGCCTCGGAACGAGGGAATGAGAAAATTTCGTAGGGTGGAATTTATTCCGCGTGAGCGGACCAAAGTCCGTTCAACAGCGAAATCGCGGAGTTGTTCTTGGACAGGTATTTAGTGTCGGGCGGTGAATAATCCAATTTTCAGGAGGAACTTTGCATGACCACGAAGAAACAGGAAAAGCAACCGGCTGAGCAAGGCTTTCGCGCACTGGGAGGTATTCTGGGTGGATTAGGGGGATTGCTGGAAAAACTCGGCGAACTGGCTGAAAAAGGCGAAGAACTTCGCAAGTCCGGCGTCTTGGAGTCCTCCGACAAGAAAATCCAGGGCGTCTACGGATTTTCGATCAAGGTCGGCACCGGCCAAGAGGGGGGTCTGAAGGTCGAGCCATTCGGCAACGTCCGCAAGGACGAGGAGACCGGCAAGACAGTCGTCGGCGAGATTCGTGAGCCCATGGTGGATATCTTCGAGGAACAGGACCACGTGCTGGTGGTCGCCGAGATGCCCGGCATCAGTCAGGAAGAGACGAAGCTCGATCTGAAGGATGACATCCTGACGATCACAGCCGAACACGGCGACAAGAAGTATCACAAAGAAGTGCTGCTTCCGGCGGTGTTCGCCCCGGAGAAGATGAGCCACACCTGTCGCAACGGCATGTTGGAAGTCCGGTTCGCCCAGAGCTAGCGCTCCGTCACGCGTGGCCTGCTTCACAGGGCCCCTAACCGCGGAACCCCTGCGGCTCAAGTTGCCGAGACGCTGGGGGCCAGGGGCGGGAGTTTGATTGTGTGTGCAACTTTTTGATTCGCCTGGAGAGATGCCATGCCCGCTGCCGCTGAAAGTTTTCCCAAGTTCAAGGTTTCCGAAGCCCTGCCCAAAGACGTGGGCCGAGGCATCGTGCGTCTGGATCCGGCCGATATGACCCAGCTGGGTGTGGCCATCGGCGACGTCGTGGAGCTGGGCGGCAAGCGGAAGACTGTGGTCAAGGTCATGCCGGCCTACAAAGAGCTTCGCGGCCAGTCGCGGATTCAAATCGACGGGTTGACACGCGACAATGCGGGCACGGCCGTCGATCAATTGGTCGAGGTTCACAAGGTGCCCGTCCGGCCAGCCGAGCGGGTCGTCCTGTCGCCGGTGGCGATCACCTTGCAGGAGCGAGACCTGGCCTACATCGGCCGCCTGTTGGACGGCCTGCCGGTGGTCGCGGGGGATCGCCTGCGGGCGCGGCTGTTCGGTACCCGCTCGGCCGATTTCCAAGTCGTCAGCACGGTCCCGGCCGGTCCCGTGATGATCAATTCGGGAACTGCCCTGCAGGTCGGGCGAGCCCAGGGCCAAGGACCGGGCAAGGAGAAAAAGGATGACGCCAGCCATCCCCTGTCCTACGAAGAGATCGGCGGCCTCAAACGGGAATTGCAGCGGATTCGAGAGATCATCGAATTGCCGCTGCGCTATCCCGAGGTCTTCGAGCGGCTGGGTATCGATCCGCCCAAGGGCGTGCTGCTGTACGGTCCGCCCGGCTGCGGCAAGACCCTGATTGCCCGGGCGGTCGCTCACGAAACGGAGGCCAAGTTCTTCTCGGTCAACGGACCCGAGATCATTCACAAGTTTTATGGCGAGTCCGAGGCCCACCTCCGCAAGATCTTCGACGAGGCGGCCAAGCAGGCTCCCAGCATCATCTTCCTCGACGAGATCGATGCCATCGCCCCCAAGCGAGAGCAGGTGGTGGGCGATGTCGAGAAGCGAGTCGTGGCCCAGCTCTTGGCTCTGATGGACGGGCTGAACAAACGCCAACACGTGATTGTCATCGGTGCCACCAACATCCCCAACGCTCTCGATCCGGCCCTGCGCCGTCCGGGCCGCTTCGACCGCGAGATCTCGATTTCCATTCCGGATCGGGACGGTCGCCGCGAGATCCTGGAGATCCACAGTCGCGGCATGCCGTTGGCCAAGGACGTGGACATCGGACGCCTGGCGGCCATCACGCACGGTTTTGTCGGTGCCGACATGGAGGCCCTCTGTCGCGAGGCGGCCATGATCTGTCTGCGCGGAATCCTGCCGGAAATCGACTTCGCCGCCGCCAAGATTCCCTATGAGACGCTGGGCAAGCTGGAAGTCCAGATGAGTCATTTCCTGCAAGCCCTGCAGGAAGTGGATGCCTCCGCGATCCGCGAGGTATTTGTGGAAATTCCGGACGTCCACTGGAGCGACGTGGGCGGTCTGCAGGATGTCAGGCGGCAGCTGATCGAATCGGTGGAGTGGCCGCTAAAGCACGCCGAGATTTTTGCCCGCGCGGGCATCCGGCCGCCGAAGGGGATCTTGTTATCCGGCCCACCGGGCTGCGGCAAGACCCTGCTGGCCAAGGCCGTGGCCAACGAGAGCGAGGTCAACTTCATTTCGGTCAAGGGTCCCGCGCTGTTGTCCAAGTATGTCGGCGAGTCGGAGAAGGGTGTGCGCGAGGTCTTCAAGAAAGCTCGGCAAGCCAGCCCCTGCATCGTCTTCTTCGATGAGATTGATGCCCTGGTGCCGGCCCGCGGGAGCGGCGGTTCGGACTCGCATGTCGCGGAGCGCGTGATCAGTCAGTTCTTGACGGAAATGGACGGGGTCGAGGAACTGGCCGGCGTCCTGGTCCTGGGCGCCACCAATCGTCCCGATCTGCTGGACCCTGCGTTGCTGCGTCCCGGCCGGTTCGACGTGCAGGTGGAGATTGATTTGCCGGATGAAGCCGGCCGCCAGGAGATCTTCCGGATCGGCCTGCGCGGCAAGCCGGTCGCCGCCGACGTCAATGTGGACGAGTTGGCCGCGGTCACAGCGGGCTTCAACGGTGCGGAGATCCAAGGCATCTGCCGACGGGGCGCGTTGGCGGCCGTCCGTGAAGTCCTCGTAAAAGCCACCGGCGGCCAAGCGACCGAGGACGCGGAGCTGCTGATCACGACGGAACATATCCGCGGGGCCTTGGGGGAAATTCGGGCGCAACGCGAGCGGGTGTGAGCTATGCAAGTCCAACGCTTCATTTATGCGATCATCGAAACTCGGTCAGAGCTGCCAAATCTGATTGAATACCCAACTGGCGGAATCGACGCTGCGCCCCTCGAACTTGTCCGCTATCGAGATCTTGTGGCTGTGGTCAGTGCGATTGATGTGAACCAGTTCGCCTCCGATTTGCCGGGTGCAATATCGACCGCACAACAAGCAGCGAGTCATCAGGCACAGCTGCTCAAATATCAACAGGTGAATTCGTTTCTCCTCAAACAGACAGGCAGCAGTGGAATGCTGCCACTAAAATTCGGCTTCACAGCCAGCGATAGGGAAGCGGTTGAACGGGTGCTGGAGCAGACCTATATCCAACTGAGAACTTACCTTGATAGACTGCAAGGGACGATGGAGCTGGTGCTCCAAGTCTCGTGGGAACTGCCCAAGATCCTTCAAGGGATTGTGAAAGAAAAACCCGAATTGGCAGGTGCAGACCCAGCGCAGACAGGCAGGTTGCTGTTTGAAGCGGCCGAGCTGAAGAAGAAGAAACTTGTCGCCGCGATTCATGCCCAGCTCTCACCGCTTTCAAGAGACTACGCGGAGGCACCGCTTAAAACAGAAGCCATGATTCTCAACCGAAGTTATCTGGTTGAGAAGAACCAAGAGTCACGGTTTGACGATGCGGTGAACTCTGCGGCGACCGAGTCTGGAGACGCGCTCACATTTCGCTATATCGGGCCTCTGCCCGTGTACAGCTTTGTCAATATCGAGTTGAATCAGGGAAATTTTGCACTGGTGGATAGGTCGCGAAAGATCCTGCAGTTGCCCGAGCAGGCTGCTTGGGAGAGTATCAAATCCGCCTATCGACAGTTACTTCTGGTCCATCATCCCGATCGAAATCCGGATGATCCGCAAGCGGCGAAACGCACCCGAGACGTGGTCGCAGCCTACGAGATTGTGAGAGCGTATTGCCAGAGTCTGCCGAGTTTTGGCGAACCGGGAAATTCCTGCGAGTTCTCCTTCACCAAGGAGGCGGTCGAGCAAGCTTTTATCCTAGATGACAAGGGCACCGTACTGGCCCGCGCGAAGCAGGCTGAGAACCCCTCATGAACAAGGCTATCGGCATCGATCTTGGTACCACGAATAGCTGCGTGGCGGTGCTCGTCGACGGTGAGCCGAAGATCATCCCAAGCGCTGCTGGCAGGCGTACGACGCCGTCCGTGGTGGCCTTCACCAAAGCGGGACAACGACTCATCGGCACCTCCGCCAGGCAGCATCAACTGGCGAATCC
>JAPLNJ010000855.1 GCA_026692885.1 Planctomycetota bacterium
ATCATTGGCTCCACCGAGGCAAGCTCGGCGGGGGCCTGACTCGTTCCAACACCATTGATTACGCCCCATGTATAGCATCCAAGTGTCGCTGTCCAACTAAGTCAGCGTAAACAATACCTCACCGATCACGTTTGCTCTGCAAGATCAACTTTGGCGCAGCCGACTCTGCCCCAGCCACCCTGACCCCCTGCTGCTAGCGTTTTGCGCAACCTTATGATCAAGGCCCAGCGGAGCGGAGTCGAACCCCTTCGAGCCGTAGCGGAAGGCGTAGCGCCCTCGTAGCATGGCTCTCCAGAGCCGTGTGGTTCGAATTCGCCCCGCCAATCCGCTCACGATCTTCGCCTGGCTCGACGCCTCAGGGCGTGATAGGCCGGATCCTGCACGGCTCAGGAGAGCCATGCTACGAGGGTACAAAGTTGGGGTTGACATGGGAAATTGGCACGGTGGCAAGGGCGAGAGCCTGTTTCGCTGCTTGCCCCGAAAGGGCGCGCATGACAGCTTGCGACAACGCCCTGATTCTGATCCATAGGTTTTCGCCCCGAGTCGGGGACGCGATGAGTGAGCGGCAAGGCGCTAGCCGCCGGTTCCGAACGCCACCGGCGGCTAGCGCCGTGCCGCTCACAACCCACGATCTTAGCCTTGACAAAGCACTAGCCAACTGGGCTGATTTGTTTTGGCCCCTTCGGGGCGAGACAACCAGGAACATCCACGGTCTTTGCCGCCTAATTTCCGTAAACAATACCTGCCCGATGAATTTCCTGCGCCAACCCCAACTTTGCATCACCCTAGAGCCATGCAAGAGGGTGCAGTTCGACTTCGACCCGCCAAATCGCTCACGATTTCTGCCAACTTCGCCTGGGGCCTTCACCGCCTGCGGGGATCTGGAACTGGCTAATCAATTCCAGGCCCGTCGGCGCGGGTCTGACCAGGCCGATCTTACGATGCGCAACATGCCGATCAAGGCCGCCGAACACGAACCCCAACGCACCTCGGACGAACATTTCATCCAAGGTAGTAGGGCCGCAACCTGCCGGAGGTCACCTCGCGGGTGAACTTGTAGAAGTGCCAGTGGGTCACGCAACGGTTCATGAACTGCGCGAAGCCGATCAGGTCTCGGCGATACCACAGGTTGCGGAGGAAGAAGTACTTCAGGTAGACCTTCCCGATCGACATCAGCGAGCCATCCCGCCAGAGGGCCCAGAACAGGAACCAGAGCAGGGCCAAGCCGTAGCCCAGTGTCGGCAGATGTTTTCCTTCCCCGGCCTTCCGGCAGATCTCGGCGCGTCGCTGCAGGTACGCCGAGGATTGGTAGACCTTAAAGTAACGTTCGAGGAACGCTTGGGGGGTGTAGAGTCGCTTGACCAAGTCCCAGTAGCCCTGACGCAGTTCCTCCCGGCTCATTTGTTTGGGGACGAAGTTGCAGCTGGGGTCCGCCTCGATCAGCCGCCCTTCGCGTTGGAGCCGCTCGTAGAGTGGCGTTCTGGGGATCGCCTGCAGCATACCGACCATCGCGAGCGTGATGCCGTTCTCCTGGATGAACTGGAACTGATCCTCGAAGATCGCTTGGTCGTCGCTGTCGAAACCGACGATGAATCCGGCGTTGATGTCGAGTCCGGCGTCCTGGATCCGCGCCAGCTTGGCCTCCAGCGAGTCACCGCGGAGGTTCTGGAACTTCTTGGTCTCCGTCAAAGATTCCCGACGCGGGGTTTCGATCCCGATAAACACGCTCCGAAAGTTGGCCCGGTACATCAAGTCCAGGAGTTCTGGGTCGTCGGCCAGGTTGATGCTGGCCTCGGTCGTCAGGCGGAGCGGGTAGTTCCGTTCCTCCATCCAGGGAATGAGCTGCTCCAGCAGGGCCTTGGCTTTCTTCTTATTTCCGATGAAGTTGTCGTCGACGATGAACGCGGAATGGAACCCCGCCCGGCGCATGTCATCCAGTTCGGCCAGGAGTTGTTCCGGTTCCTTGACCCGAGGCCGGCGCCCATAGATCACGATGATGTCACAGAACTCGCATTGGAATGGGCAACCGCGCGAGTACTGCAGGGATCCAGAGGCATAATGATTGACTTTGAGCAGGTCGTACCGCGGGCGGGGCACCGTGGTCATGTCGGTCGGCTCAGACTGCTCGTAGCGTTGCTCAAGGGGCTTTTCGCGGGCAAAGTCGTCGAGGAACTGGGGCCAGGTCGTCTCGGCCTCGCCCACAAACATCGCGTCGCACAAACCCTCGAAGAATTCTTCCTGGACCGAAACAAAGGGGCCACCCACAGCTGTAAAGATATGCAATTCACGCAGCTTAAGTAGAATCTCGCGGATCCGTTTCTTCTGGACGTTCATCCCTGTGACGCCGACGATATCGTAGCTGCGGAGGGACTCCCAATCGATGTCTTCAACGTTTTCGTCAAGCAGGTATACATGGTGGTCACCACAGAGTCCCGCCACGGCGGAGAGGGCGCCGGAGATCATGGTGCTACGTTTGTCGCCGGGGTAGAGCGGAAGAGCGTACTCGAAACCCCAGTAGGAAGGCTCGAAGCGGGGATTGATCAGACAGATCCGCAGCGTCCTTACCGGAGGATTCGTGGCGGTATGGTCCTCGACCATGAGTGCGGTCGTATTCATCCGTGAGATTCCGCGGGGCTCACCGACTCGACAAACGCGCCAAAACGGCACTGTTGCGTCGGCTTGCTGGCGCAGAATACGAGACGCGAGACAATTTTAGAAGATCAGTTTCTTCAGGAGCCGACAAGTTCGTAGAGCCCGTGGCCCGCGTACTTGAGCTTCCCTTGCTTGGCCAACTCTTGCCAGATTTCTTTGCGAAACTGGTCGGGCGGCCTAATGGCCACGACTCCCGACTTGCCGCCGCCAGTCATCGGGCCGTGACCCAGCCGCGACTCGTCGTCGAGCCGGGTGAGTTTGAAACGCTTCCGGAAAGCGTTCAGGGCCTGTTGCAGTTCCTCTCGGGTAGGTGGTTGGGACGCCGGTGTTAGTTCTGATTCTGACATGAGCTGCTCCTTTTTGAATCGCGAATCGGTCAGGATAACACCTTCGCGGAAAGGAATCGAGTGGTTGGGCGGCCGTGATCGTAAGGTTGCGAAATGCTAGCAGTAGGGTGTCTGGTGGCTGAGCCCAAGCGAAGCCCCAGCAACAGTGGCCTGGGGCTTCGCTTAGGCTCAGCCACCAGCCACCCGCCGAATCATTGCCAGCACCGACAGCCGTTCGCAACCTTATGATCAAGGCCCTGCTTGTGCCTGGTGGGCACAGCCCACCCTACACCTTGTGCCAGCATCGTGGCCGATTCGGTTCTTTCACAGCCTCTGGGGTCTCGTCGGTTGCGTTATGGGCCGAGTCTGCGGGCGGCTAGGACTCGCGCGAGACCGGACAAGTCCTTGCGGATCACCGCGGCCTCGAAGTTTCCATCGGTCTGGAGGCAGTCTCGCACCGCTTGTTCCAGCATGGGGCTGATCTCCAGCATCAGCCAGCCTCCGGCAGGCAAACGTTGGGCAGCTTGCGGCACTAGGCGAGCGATCGTTTCCATCCCGGTCGGACCGCCGACCAGGGCGGCTCGCGGCTCGTAGTCTCTGACCGTGGGAGCCAATTGGCTCCACTCCGGCTCGCTGACGTACGGCGGGTTGCTGACCACGAAGTCGAACCGCTGGTCCGCAGGCAGGTCGGCCAACAAGTCGCCGTGCAGCACTTCGATGCGGTCCCCCACTTCATGCTGCTGAATATTCAGGCGTGCCACTTCCAGCGCCTGCGGGCTGTTATCGAGGGCGACAATCTGGGCGGCCGGGGCGTGCTTGGCCAGGGTGACCGCGATGGCGCCGCTGCCCGTGCCGACGTCGGCGATCAGGATCGGGGTGGACACCGACGCCCGTTCTTTGATCCGATCCAGCACTTCGACAATCAAGTGCTCGGTCTCGGGCCGCGGGATCAGCACCCCAGGCTGGACGCGAAACGACAAGGAGTAGAACTCGCGATGGCCGACGATGTAGGCCACCGGTTCGTTGGCGGCGCGGCGTTGCACGAAAGCACGGAATTTCGTCCGGATTTCCTCGCTGACCTCCTCGCCGAAGGCCGTGTACAGCTGAATCCGCTCGCAGCCGCGCGCCTCGGCTAACAGCACCTCCGCCTCCAGCCGCGAACTCTCGGAGCCGTGCCGCTTCAGAAAGTCCGTCGTCCAGGTCAGCAGGCGTCCGATGGTCCAGGAGTCGGCTTCCGGCATGGTTCAATCCAATGTGCCCATCGCACTGCGTAGTTCGTTACGGTCGTATTCGATCAAGGCATTCGTGATTGGGTGGAGTGCTCCCCCGAGAATCTGATCCAACTTGTACAGGGTCAGATTGATACGGTGGTCCGTGAGTCGGTTTTCGGGATAGTTATAGGTGCGAATGCGCTGACTGCGGTCGCCGGATCCGATCAGTGTACGGCGTTGCTCGGCCCGTTTCTGCTCTTCCTGCTGGCGTTTCAGTTCGTAGAGCCGCGTTTTCAGCACGCGTAAGGCCTTGGCCAAGTTCTTGTGCTGGCTCTTTTCATCCTGGCACTGGACCACGGTTCCGGTTTCGTGGTGGGTCAGCCGAATCGCCGATTCCGTCTTGTTCACGTGCTGGCCACCCGGACCACTGGAGCAGAACTTGTCGATCCGATAATCATCCGGCTTCAGATCGAGCTCCACGTCTTCCGGTTCCGGCATGACCGCCACGGTCGCGGCCGAGGTGTGGATGCGGCCTTTGGCCTCGGTCTCCGGTACGCGTTGGACGCGGTGGCCGCCGCTCTCGTACTGGAGCTCGCGATAGACGCCCTCGCCTTGGAAGGCCAGCGAAATATCCTTGAAGCCGCCCAGTTCTGTCGGGTTGGCGCCGAGGATTTCCATCTTCCAACCCTTCGAGTCGGCGTACTTCCGGTACATTTCGAACAGATTGCCGGCGAATAGCGCCGCCTCTTCGCCACCGGTGCCGGCCCGTATCTCCATCACGCATCGCGTGCGGTTCGAGTCCTCGCCGCCGACGGTCAGTTCCAGGAGTTCGTTCCAGACTTCCTCGCGTTTCGCGATCAGGGTCGGCAATTCGGCCTCGGCCATCTCCCGTTCCTGCGGGTCATGGCTGGCCAGCATGGCCTTGACTTGGCCGATCTCGTCATTGTGGGTCAGGAACCTGCGGTAGCGCGTGGCCAACTTCATCAATCCGCCGTGTTCGCGCAGCAAGGTCGCCATGCGGCTGGAATTGACCATGACGGCCGGATCCGAGATCAGCTGCTCGATCTCTTGGAACCTCGCGAGTTTTTCTTCCAACATCTTCCGCATGGGAAGTTTCCCGGTATGGGGAGGGCCGACCGTTCAGGCAGAAACGAACCGAGCGCAAAGAAAACACACGTTGCCACAGACAGACAACGTGTGCTAGAGACAGATTCGGGTGGCTAGGCTTCCGCCTGCGGCTTGGCCGGTTTTTTCTTCACAGGCTGCAAACTGGCGTAACTGCCTGCGGCAAAACGGTTTTTGAACTTCTCGATACGGCCTGCGGTGTCGATGTACTTCAGCTTGCCCGTGTAGAACGGATGGCAGGCATTGCAGATATCGACGTGCAACTCCTTGCGCGTGCTCCGCGTCGCGAAGCTGTTTCCACAGCCGCAGGTCACCTTGGTCTCAAGGTACTTGGGATGAATGCCTTCTTTCATGATCGTGTGTCCTGGTAGGATGGGCGAACCCGCGGAAGGCATTGATCGGAACGCTACGCTAAACGCTAGCTACGGATCACCATAACCACGAAACGTCATCGAGGACAGAGGCTCTTCCTCACTGACGCTTCAGGCTGCGGTGCGCAACGTTCCACTCATGGACCCCGCGAAAAACTCGACGCTCAGGCCAGCGGGCCGTAGCGTCCACCGGCCGCAAACAGGCCGGGGGAAACCCAAAAATATATCTTCGGACGGCACGGCCCACAAGAGCCAGTCTATTGTTCACCTTGTTTGTCGACAGGGGCGCGTGATAATAAGTGGCTGGAAAAGAACGAGTCCGTGGTTTGACCGTAGGACGGATTGGCACTTCGGCCCGATGTTTCGGGGCCGAAGTGCCAATCCGTCCTACCACCGATTCGCCAGGTTATTTCTTTACAGTCCCTCATGACGGCGACATCGCCCTGAATCTCCGAAAATGGGACAGGCACCGGGCATCCATGCCCCGGAGCCAGTCCCATTTTCGGAGCAGCCGCTGAACGTGTGGAAGCGGACCTTGGTCAGTGTATTGGAGGTTTCTATGAAAAGTCCATTCCCTGGCATGGATCCCTACCTGGAAAATCACTGGGGAGACGTTCACACGCGATTGATGGTCTACGCGTCCAATCAAATCAATGCTCAGCTACCGGACGATTTGCAGGTTCGAGTCGAAGAGAGCCTGGCTGTGGAAGTTGACGAGCAGGGGCGGCGAACCGTCTATCCTGACGTTCAGGTGGTGGAGGAATCCGGCGTGCCGTCGACGGAAACCTCGCTGGCAGCCGTGGCGATCGTCGCTAAGCCCTACGTGCTGATGCTCGAAGATGAACCTCGTACAGAGCGTCACATCGAGATCGTCGACACGCGTGACGGCGGTCGAGTAGTCACGGCGATTGAAGTTCTCAGCCCAGCCAATAAGGTCGGTCAGGCCGGACGGCTGAAGTACCAGCGCAAGCAGCGTCAGTACCTCGACGCGGGCATCAGCTTGGTAGAGATTGATCTGCTTCGTGAAGGCGACTTTGTCCTGGCAGTACCGCAGGAACGGATTCCGCCAGAATACCGACCACCCTACCTGATTTGCATTCGGCGAGCAGTCCCGTCGGGGCGCATCGAGCTCTATCGCGCGCCGCTCCGGGAGCCGCTGCCCAACATCCCGATACCGCTGCGTCCCACGGATCGCGACGTGGTATTGCAAGTCCAGTCTCTGATCGACGACTGTTACCGCGACGGTCGCTATCGGCGGATTGATTACCGAACCGATCCGGTGCCGCGTCTGAGCGAAGCCGACGCCTGCTGGGCCGACGCTCTGCTGCGTGAAAATGGCTTGCGATGACACGACCCGGCGTGGCCTTGGCCTTGATCGAAACGATGCGTAAAATGTTGGCAACGGATCACCGAAATCGCGAAGCCTCAGCGAGGAAACGCCGCTGTTCCTCGCTGACGTTTCGCGATTGCGGTGCGCAACGTTCCGATCAAGACCGTTGACCTGTGCTGAGCTGTGTGGAGAAGAACTAGCGATGAAGCTGATCATTGCCATCATCCAACCGAGCAAGTTGGAAGCTGTCAAACAAGCCCTCACCGAAGTCGAGGTCTTTCGCTTGACCGTCATGGACTGCCAGGGGTTCGGCCGGCAAAAGGGCCAGACCGAGGCTTACCGCGGACATGAGTTCAGCGTCAATCTCTTGCGCAAAGTCCAACTGCAGATTGCCGTCAACGAGGATTTCGTCGAGCCGACCGTCAACGCCATCATCCAGGGTGGGCGCACCGGCGAGAAAGGCGAAATCGGGGACGGCAAGATCTTCGTCCTGCCGTTGGACGACTGCATTCGTATCCGCACGGGCGAGCGGGGCGGCGAAGCCATCTGAGGCAGCCTGCAGTCTTGGTAGGGTGGGTCGAGCAAGCCTGTCCCCCACCTACGGCTCGTAGGCTTCCGAAAACGGACTCGCGTTGCGAGGCATCCATTTGCAAAGCCCCATGCCCAGGAAATACAGGGCGGTGAGCGGCACTGCCATCAGGCACATGCTCACCGGATCGGGCGAGGGGTTCAGGAAGGCCGAGAGGACGAACACGGTCAGCACCGCAATCCGCCATTTGTCCGCATACACCTTGATGGAGATCAGGCCAATCCGGTTCAGAAAGAGCATCACCAAGGGCAGTTGAAAGGCGATCCCGAAGGCCAAGGGCATCATGATCGCGAAGCTGAGCCATTCGCTGATTCGCGGATCCGGATCGATATTCATGGTTTTGTTGAAGGCGAACAGGAATCGCAGGATGTAGGGGAACACCACGAAGAAGGCGAGCGCCCCACCGCTGAAGAACAGGCCGAGGCTGAACGGCAAGTAGATGTTGACGTACTTTTTTTCGTGCGGATACAAGCCTGCGGCGACAAAGTTCCAAATCTGCCAAAACACGTAGGGGCTGGCGATAATCATGCCGGCGACGAAGGCGGCCTTGAGGTAGATCATGAAGGCTTCTTGGGCACTCAGCGCTTTGGCGACCGCGCGGATCGGACGCCAGATGCGGGTCTCGACAAAGACACCCGCGGGTGGTCGCGGCTTGTCGCCCACGAACTTGGACGTAGCAATGGTCGTGGCAATGGTCGTGGCTGCTGAGTCGCTCGCCTGCGCGGCTGCGTCCTGTGCGGCGGCATCCTGCGCTGCGGCATCCTGTGCGGCGGCGTCGGCCTCCAGGGAGACCAGCTTGTGCTTTTTCTTGTGCATCTTGACGAAGGCTTCAAATCCCTGCGGGATCTGCTCGCCCAGTTCGTTGTAGTCCCGCATTTCCTGATCGATCGCGTGCTCGACCACAAAATCGCCCAGACGCGTGACTTCGGCGGCATCGACGTAGATCTTCTCCGAGACCATCTTCTGCTTCTTGACGAAGGCTTCCAAGTCCTCCGGGATCTGCTCGTCCCGCTCGTTGTAGTCCCGCTTCACCTGATCGATCGCGTGCTCGACCATGTAACCTTCCAGGGCGTTGATCAAGGGGGACTTGACCCACGTGACGATGTACTCGCCGATGGCCAAGCCGATCAGGAAGCCAATCACCACCCCCGCCACCGCTTTGCCCAGGGCCGTGCGGAGTTCCTCCAGGTGCTCCCCGAAGGACATGGTGCTTTCGGCGAACAGATCGTCGTTGGGTTGTTTGGCCATGAATCTCTCTACCTTCGCTAAGCCGGACGCCGGTCCGGATTAAAAAGAAGTCAGACGTGGCAACCGTTCGCGGCCCGGTGAGGCGTGCGTTTCGCGGAGCCACGAGCCGAGTGCGGAAGAAATCTGCCGCACCAGCAGGATTGGTCAAGCCAACTTGGGAGGTTGTACACTCGACCGCAGCGTCGATAATACCATCGACCCGATTGCAGAACAACCAAGGAGAGCATCCGTCATGGCCGCGTTGTACCCCTTGCGTTTCGAGCCCCTCTGGCGACGCTATCTGTGGGGCGGCCGCCGTCTGGACTCTGTGTTGGGTAAACCACTGCCTGCCGGCGAGAACTACGCCGAGAGCTGGGAGGTGGTCGATCATGGTGCCGACCAGAGTCGGGTGGCCTTCGGTCCGTGGCAAGGAACCACGTTGGGAGCTTTGGTCGGGACACACGGTCACGAGTTGTTCGGCGTCCACTCTCCGCAGCGACAGTTCCCCCTGCTGTTCAAGTTCCTGGACGCCCACCAAGTGCTGTCCGTTCAAGTGCATCCCAGCGACGCGGCCGCCGCTCAACTCGATCCGCCGGATCTCGGCAAGACCGAAGCCTGGGTGGTCGTCCACGCGGAGCCGGGCAGCGTGCTGTACGCCGGTCTGCACGCTGACGTGAATCGTCCAGCCCTCGAACGCGCGATCGCCGCCGGTGCCACGGCCAGCTGTCTGCATGGCTTCGAAGTGCACCAGGGCGACTGCATTTTCATTCCCGCGGGTACGGTGCACGCCGTGGGAGCAGGGCTGGTTGTGGCCGAAATCCAACAGGCCAGCGACACCACGTTTCGGCTGTTTGATTGGAATCGCGTCGGCCCCGACGGCCGCCCCCGCGAGTTACACATTCGCCAGGGTCTGGAGGTGATCGATTTTCAGCGTGGACCCGTCATTCCGCAAACGCCGCAACCAACGGAGCGGGCTTATGTTCGGCGTTTGGTCGCGTGCGACAAGTTTGTCTTGGATCGGTGGCATCTACTGGAGTCCCAGGCAGCTGGCGGGGACGGCCGGTTTCACATCTTGGCCGTTTTGGCAGGCGCGGTCACGGTCGCGGGAGATCCACACCATCAGCCCCTGACGCGGGGACAGACCGCCTTGCTGCCTGCTTGCATCGGCCCCGTTCCGTTGACGCCGATCGGTCCGACCGTGCTCTTGGACATGTATCTTCCGTACGAGGTAGGTTCAAGCGAGATTTGCTAGCGGTCGATAGAGAAGTTGATAGTGCGACGATGGCAAGAAACGGCTACACTCTGGCCGTCGTTTCGCCTCCGCTCCACGACTCAGCGTTCCTTCGTCCCAGGCTCGACCCACTGCGTCGCCGCCGCGAAATCCCTTGGCAACAAAGGCATCTGCGCATGAAACTCCGCTCTGGGTGGCTGGTCGCGGTCTTGCTGGGGGCGGGAATCACAGGCTGCAAGGGCTACAGCTACCCATTCCAGAAACAGCCAGGCACTCTGCAGCAGCAACGGTTGGGCGCCAACTACCACGATCCCTACACGGACCAGGAAGCCGGACCGGAAGTGGTCGGCGGTCGTCCACGCGATTTTCAGAAACCACTCGCTGAAGCGGTCCGCAGCCAGCCGAAGCGAGATCTTCCCTAACCCAGTCGCTCGCGCGGCCGTCTGGTCGAGCCGTCTTCTTACGGAGGCCAAAAAGTTCGTCCTTGGCCACCTGGGACGATGCTGCGCCAAGGGTTATGATAGGAACCGTGCCCTACGATTCCGATCCTTTCTAGGCCGGCAGTATTCCATGACAAACCGTAAACGGGCGTCAACGCCCCGGACCCCTCGCACTGCGTCTTCCTCCCCGGGCGGTCGCCGAAGCACCGGGCGGCGCACAGCCGCCGCACGCCCTGGCAAACGACCGGCGCCTGCCTCTGAAGGAGGCAGCCAACGTCTGCAGAAAGTACTCGCCGCCGCGGGCATCGCCAGCCGCCGCGAATGCGAACAGTTGATTCAGGAAGGACGCGTCGAAGTCGACCGGCAGGTCGTGACCGTGTTGGGCACGTGCGTGGATCCGTTGGAGCAGGAGATTCGCGTCGACGGAGTCGCCCTCCGCCGACCCAAACGGACCTATTTCATGGTCAATAAGCCGGCCGGGGTCGTCTGCACCAACGACGATCCCTCGGGGCGCACGCGAGTCGTCGATTTGGTCAAGTCCGACGAACGGCTGTTCACGGTGGGCCGCCTGGACAGGACCAGCGAAGGCTTGATCATTGTGACCAACGACGGCGAATTGGCCAACCAACTGACGCACCCCCGGTATGGTGTGGAGAAGACCTATGCGGTCTGTGTGGCAGGCAAGCCAACGCACGACGAGCTAAACAAGCTGCGGAAGGGGATCCACTTGGCCGAGGCCACGGTCCGTGTCGCCTCGCTGGAGGTCAAACGCCACCATAAGCAGTCCACGGATCTGGAAATCGTGTTGAACGAAGGCCGCAATCGGGAGATTCGCCGGATCCTAGCCCGCATCGGCCACAAGGTCTTGCGATTGAAACGCACGGCCCTCGGCACGGTGCGGTTGGGCACGCTACCCGTGGGTGCCCACCGCCAGTTGACGTCGGAGGAAGTGCGGAAGTTAGAGTCGTGTGTCCACCAACCGCGGCGGATTCTCGGTCCGACCGGCCTCGGCAAGCCGCCCGCCCGCTCGACGGGAAAACGTGTTCCGCCTCGCCCCGGCTCGGGTTCTCGTCCGCCTAAGCAGGCAGGGCCGCCCGCCCGCTCGACGGAAAAACGTGGTCCGCCTCGGCCTGGTCCGGGTTCTCGTCCGCCGCGGCAGGCAGATCTGCCGCAAACGAAACGTTCGGCAGGCTCGATTCTCGCGTACGAGGCGCCCGATGACAGTCCCGCGGACGGCCCCGAAGAGTATTAGCGTCTGAGGTTGTGTGAGGCGTGCACGGTGGGCGCAGCTTCATTTTCCTGGGAGTTGCCTGAGAGGAACAATCGCTGATGAGCAATCCCCAGCACGCCGCCTGCTACGCAGACCGTGCGCTGCAGCGCACGGTCCAGGTCGTCGAAAACATCCGGCTGGCCCGGGATACCTACCGGGTACGGTTCGAGTGCCCGGAAATCGCTCGCCGCATCTTGCCCGGCCAGTTCTTGATGCTGCGGTTGACGAACTGCAATGATCCGTTGCTCGGTCGACCGCTGGCCTTGTACGACACGGTGTTGTCGGCTGCCGACGAACCGCGGGGAATCGATGTCGTGTATCTGGTGAAGGGCAAGTTCACTCGCCGCTTGGCCGAGTGCGCCCCGGGGCACAGCCTGGACGTCTGGGGACCGTTGGGAAATGGCTTTCCCGTCCAACCGATCGCACATCTGATTATGGTGGCCGGAGGCATTGGGCAGACGCCGTTTCTGGCGTTGGGGCAAGAGTACCTCGGCCGACGGCCGTTTGGCGATCCGCCGCGACAAGTCACGCCCAGCACCCAAGTGACGCTCTGCTACGGCGCCCGCAGCGCTGACTTGCTGGCCGGCGTCGACGATTTCGCGAAGTTCGGCGTCGACGTGCGGATCGGCACCGAAGACGGGAGTCGTGGGCAGCGGGGATTGGTCACCGACGTGCTCCGGCGGGTGTTGACGGAGACTAAGCTGCCGCGCCGCATCGTGGCTTGCGGTCCAGAGCCGATGTTGGAAGCCGTGGCACGCCTCGCCGCCGCCACGGAGACGGCTTGCCAGGTCTCGTTGGAAACACCGATGGCCTGTGGCATCGGCATCTGTTTCACGTGCGTCGCCAAGGTGAAGCAGGCGGGCGGTCAGTGGGACTACCAGCGGACCTGCGTAGAAGGCCCCGTCTTCGACGCGGCGAAGATCGTCTGGTGAAGCCTGGCAATGCGAAACATCACACCGACGGTCGATTGGAGGAAGTTTTCTCGGCCGTATCGAATTCTACTTTTTCGTAGATGTCCGCCAATCGCAGTTCGCAGCCGATAGCCGGCAGGGCCAGCGTCGCTTGCGGGTCGTTTGTTTCCCACAACACCCATGTGTCGTCGGGCTGTCGCGAAAACCGCTCCACATGGCATTCGGCCTGGGAAATGAGCATGTACTCCATCAGCGAATGGATGTGACGGTAGTGTCGAAACTTGACACCGCGGTCGTAGCCTTCGGTCGGAGGGGACAACACCTCGATCAACGCCACCGGATTGAGCAAGGTGTCCTGTTCATCATCTTCCAATTGCGGTTCGCCACAGACCACCACGACATCGGGGTATGTGTACAGTCCGCTCGCCGAGACCTTGACCCGCATGTCACTCTGGAAAACCTGGCAGCCCCGCGTCTTCACAAGTTGATGCAATTCGCCAGCTACATTTGTCGCAATGCGATTATGTCGCAAGCTGGCGCCGCTCATGGCAAACGTTTCGCCGCGGAAATACTCGCTCTTGTATTCCGCGCGGCGTTCGATTGCCAAATATTCTTGCGGCGTCAGCTGACGATTGGGTACGGCGGACATAGCTCGCTTCTTCCGGCGTCCGAACAGCGAAACCCGACATTCCAGAAATCGAGTTTCTGGTGCGGCGTCCGCCCGGCTAAGCCGGCGGGGTCGCGGCGCTCTGCTTGGCCTTCTTGATTAGCTTTTGCAGACGCGACTTGGTGCGGGCGGCCTTGTTGCGGTGAATCACGTTGCGGGCGCCCTCGCGATCCAGTTTCTTCGCCGCCTCGCGGTATTCCGCTTCGGCTTGCGGAATGTTGCCGTCCTCGACGGGCTCGCGCACCTTGCGCAATTGGGTCTTCAAGGCCGATTTGACCGCGCGATTGCGGGTGCGGCGGACCGTGTTTTGCCGTAAACGTTTCTTCGCACTACTAGTGGTGGGCATCGCTGTTCCTAAGCTTCTAAGACGCTAATTGGCTTTCAACTTTGTGACGAATCAAAAATCTTCGCCGATTTCGTTCAGTTTGTCTAGATGGGTCTTCGCGTCGCGGTAGTCGGGGGCGATCCGCACAAGTTCCGACAGATACTGTTGGGCGGAGTCCATCAGCTTCATGCTCAGGGCCAGCATGCCGGCCCGATACAGGGCCCGTTTCCGGCAATCCTGGTGTTTTTCGTCGGCGGCGGCCAGTTGGACCGCTTGCCGGTAGCACTGCAGCGCCTTGGGGAACTGCTTGTACGATTGCAGGATCTCGCCAATCTCCAGCGAGGCCACCGCGCGGTACTCGAGGATCAGCAGTCCTCCCTGTAACGGTTCCAGGGCTTGCCGATAGTTGCCGACTTGCTTTAACCGCAACCCCAGCTGGAATTTGAGTCGCGGGTCCTGGGGGTTGCGTTCGCACCGTCGCGTGAAGATTTCCAGCTCCAGTCGCCCGATTTCAGCTTTCAGCCGCTCGAGCGATTGGCGGGCTTCCTCTGTCCCCTCTTCCGCGGCTCGCCGCCGCGCGAGGTCCAACTGCTCGCGTACCCTGAGCATGTTGACCTCTTCCAACCGTTCCAGGATCCGCACGTCCTTGGAGATATTCACCGCCTTGAGCAATGTGCGCTGCGCATCGAAAGTCCGGTGTTCTACCAGGTGCAGATCGGCCAGTTCCAGGTAAGAAGTCTCATCTTCCGGATTGTTGACGAGGGCCTGCTCCAACTGCTGACGACGTGAGAGCACCAACGTGGGCGTTTTACGATGGGGTTCCGCAGCGGTGGTGTGGGATGCGGCGAAGGCCGCCGCACCGGCGGTCGGACGCGGTTCCGACTCGTCCGCTGGCTTTGGTGGTTCGGCCTGCGCCCGATCGATGACCTGGCTGTCGCTACGAGCCTTCTCGAGCGTCAGGGCCGAGATCATACGGGGAGCTTCCGCGTCGTACGGATCCGCTGCCTCGATCCGCTGCCAGCATTGGACGGCTTCGTCATAACGCGTCAGCCGGGTCAACGACTTGGCCAACTGGCGATTCAAGTCGGAATCCTCCGGCTCGGCTTCGACTGCGTTCTGCAGATAACGCGACTCGGCCCGGTAATACTCGCGCACCTCGCAAGCCCGGGCGAGCGCCAGCAAGACCCCCCGGTCCCAAGGATTGTGCTTCAAGACGTCCAGTCCGAGTCGCAGCACCTCTTCCCAATGCTTGTTGGTCAAAGCCTGTTTGAGACCGTCCCGCCCGGTGAGCAGATGGATCGGCAGGCCCTGGCGGTGCTGCTCGTACTTGCGGCCCAGATTGGTCAAGAGTGCGTCGACATAGAGCAACTTGTCGGGGTCTGCCAGCACACACTGCAGGAACAACTCATGGGCGCGATCGTGGTCGTACCTGACCTGCTGCAGGAGGGCCAGGCCCTCGCGATAGACCTCCTCCAATCGCTGCCGATCCGCCTTGCTCAGCCCCTGCGGCGACGGTGGGTGCGTGGGGTCCATGGTCGGTTTGGCATCTGGGTGCTGCGTCATACCTGCGATTCTAAAGCGCCGGGCGTTGTTTTGGGAGGGTGAGTCCCAAGTCCGCTTGCGGAAACCTCACCACCAGGGTTCAATCGGTATTACTATGTCGGATCCGCAATTTGAGCCACCATCCCTGTTCGGCCAGAAGATCCTTGTGACGCGACCGCTCGATCAGAACGCGGACTTGGTGGATCGGTTGGCCGCCTTAGGCGCTGCCGTATTGATTCAGCCGGCCATCCGGATCTCCGAGCCGCCGGATTGGGCGGCAGTCGACGAGGCACTCGCCTGTTTGGGCAGCTTCGACTGGCTGGTGTTCTCCAGTGCCAACGGCGTCCGCTACCTGTTGGACCGTCTGTGGTCCACGGGTGGAGATCTGCGTCGGCTGGGTAAAGTACGGTTGGCCGCCATCGGACCGGGGACCGCCGAGGCCTTGGCGCGATACCACCTGCGCCCGGATCTTACGCCGGAGAAGTTTCGGGCCGAAGCTTTGGCCGAGGTACTGGCGGCCGAGGCCGCCGGTCAGCGATTCCTGCTGGCTCGAGCCAGTCGCGGCCGCGAAGTGCTGGCCGAGCAACTCCGGGCTGCGGGCGGGCAAGTGGAACAGGTGGTGGTCTATTCCAGCACCGACGTGCAGGTGGCGGACGAAGCTCTCACGGCCCAACTCGCTGGCGGGGAAATCGCCTGGATCACCGTCACCAGTTCGGCCATTGCCAAAGCCCTCCACGGTTTGTTCGGAGAGCACTTACGCAGGAGCCGCTTGGCCAGTATCAGCCCGCTGACCTCCGCAGCGCTGCGGCAGTTGGGGTACGAGCCGGAGGCGGAAGCCACGCAGTATACGATGCCCGGAGTCGTCGAGGCAATTCTGCGAGCCAGCGATGCCCAGGCAGCTACTTCGCCAGGGTCTTAACCCATTCTCGAATGGCGGCTTTAGTCTGCTCCCACGTGACGTCCGTCATCATGTTGGGCATCGGTTCGGCATCCGCGTCGTCGAAATAGCACAGACTGTAGGTGACGCGTGAGACATCCTCGATCGCGAACTTGCTGCGGTGGAACATCAGCATCGCGTCGAGAGAAAGTCCGTGCATCCCCAAAGCGTAGACATCAAGGAAGTCTTTCTTGCTGCCACGCTGAGAGACGGCCAGGAGCTTCATAGCCGCCAAATCATCGAGCGAGGCGATGGGACAGTCGAACTCCGCCCACTGGACGAGCGGCCGCAAAACCGGGTACGCAAATTCGAGAAAACTGACCCTGACTCCGGCCACCGTTCCGTGCAGTGTTCCCCTCGCGATAGACCTGATCTGCAACGCCACACCGCGGTCCTGAATTCGCTTCGCAAGCTCGATCGGAGCATCGCTGCGCTGCCCCGTAAACCAATCCAAGTCGACCGATTGCCGATGGCCGAGCTGGATGGCAATCGCAGTTCCACCGCCCAAATAGAATCCCAGTTCCTGCGCGATAGGCCCCAACTGCCGAAGAACGTCTCGCTGCTCCAATGGCAGTGTCTCTGCGTGAAGAGTCATCGGCGTGCTCTCTCGTCCCATATCTCTCGTCCTGCGGACTGCAACCAAGTGTCTACCAATCCTGTCGGCAGATCCAGAATCAGCTCCCAAAAACGTAACTGCGGTGGGGTCAGTGGGCGTCCTTGATAGCGTTTCATCCAGTCCCGCAGAACCGGATCGCTCAACTCGCTGCGGATCCAGCGGATGGCGTCCCACGGTCCGTCGACGAGCACCCGACGGATAATGAAATCGCGATGCTGCTGCCAATCCAGCTGGTCGAAATCGCAGTCCCAGAACAGGGGCCGCAGCATTTCGGGCAAGCCCCCGCGTGGGGATGACGGTGACTTAGCGACAGACATAACAGACTCGCTGGCGATGTGTCGTGAGGCCCAATCACACGACGGTCATTCTACCCGATCGCCCGGGAGACGGCGACGGGATCTCCGAGTGCGTCTTCAAGTCTAAGAGTTAGGGTCGCGATGCGTGAGCGGCAAGGCGCTAGCCGCCGGTTCCGAACGCCACCGGCGGCTAGCGCCTTGCCGCTCACAACCTATTGCTACGGCTTGGTTCGGGACTTCGCCGGTTTCGCCGGGCGGATCGCTTTCAGGTATTCCTGAGGCGTCAGCACGCCGTCGCCGTTCAGGTCGTACCGGACGAACTCCTGCTGTTGGGCCGCAGTTGCGTGCGGGGCGAATTCGGGGAGCGAGAGTTGGCCGTCTCCGTCCAAGTCGCGGGCGAGGAACCAGCCGGGCAGGCCGGCCGGCAGACGTTTGGGGGAAAGATGGAATTTCGTCTCCCGCGGCGCAGCCTGCATTGGATTCTTGTCGCCAACAACTTCCGAGGGGGTCTGCGGCTCGCTGGCAGCGGCAGTGGGCGATACCGGCTCGGCTCCTGGCGCCTGCTCCGCTGCCACCTCCGGGCCAGCTGCTGGAAACGGCCAGTCCACACGAATCCTGCGCTGTGCACCAAAGGTTGCCACCCATTGCGCCAACTCGTCGACGGTGATCACCCCGTCCTGATTGGCATCCGCCAGCGCCGGCTGCCCGTGCATCTTCCGCCACTCCGCCGCTTGCAGCTGGCCGTCTCCGTTGAGATCGTAGCGTTGGATCACGCGCCGCGCATAGCGCTGCACCTTGGCCGGCAGAGCGTCATCGGCAGGACGACTCGGCTCGGCAGCGACGGTCGCGGCCCATCCCAGGACGACGCACAGCATGGCGCCTGAGACTTGGCAGCAGGCCCGGCAGCCGCGCGCAACTCGTCTCACCGCAACCCGTAGAGGAGCACGGCGGATGGCATTCCCAGAAGATGTGCTGGGGAACGATGCCAGCAGGTCAACCAGATTAGTAACCATAGGGCTCCGCACCGCGGTGTGAACTATTGACTAACGTTTGCTTGTGCCATAGAATACGCCGACACAGATACGAGATCAAGCATGGGATCCTGCGGTGACTGACCACCGTCCTTCCTGAAGCTTGCCCACCCCGCCTGCTTGAATACGTACCGTGACGCATGGGTGTCACGTTGGTTGTAGATACAGGGAAAATGACGAGCCGGATAGAGTGTCCTGCGGTCCGTCGCGACATCCCTGCGCGAACCGCTTCGTTGGAAGAAGCTCGCCAATTTCTCTTGCCTTGCGGTAGACAGACGAACGGATTCCTCCTGAGCCTTGGCCAGCTACCGCCGTCGGCAGTTGGAACGGTTCCTACCATCGTAAACCCCAGACCCCTGGTGCAACATGGCAATGGCTTCTTCGCTGTCCGTCCGGGACACTTCTGCTGCGCGTCCGGCGCAGGGCATCCAACTCGCCCGCCAGACGCCAGGGGAGCTCAGCCAAATCGCTGCCGAACTGGGCTTTGCCACGGAGAACGAAGAGGACGCGCTGCGGGCAGTCGGCGAGGCGATGGGCATCGAGTTGATCGATCTGGCCACCGTGGAAGTCGACACGGCGCTGCTGACGACTTTTCCCGTTAAACTGATCCACCGCCACGGCCTCTTTCCGCTGCGCATCGAGCACGGCTCGCTGGTGGTGGTGATCAGCCATCCGCTGGACCTGCACGCGTTGGATGCCGTCAGCGCCGCTGTGGGGCTGAGCGTGGTGCCGGTTCTGGCCCCGCCCGCCGAGGTCGCCCGGCTGATCA
Organism: Planctomycetota bacterium; assembly: GCA_026692885.1. The sequence goes on from JAPLNJ010000855.1 coordinate 18,867, forward strand.
AGACCCACCTGGGGGTGGGTTCTGAGACGATCGATGGGCTGCTGGCGCAACAGGAGGCGCGCGCCAGCGGCGTGGAGGTGCTCGAAGATATCGACTGGGACCGGTCCGAAGATGGGCAGATGGCGCAAGAAGCCTCCGTCGTCCGGCTGGTCAACGAGATCCTGGTGGAGGCCGTGGAAGCCCGCGCCAGCGACGTGCATCTGGAAGCCCAGGCCGCGGGCATCAAGATCCGCTACCGCATCGACGGTGTGCTGCAGGACCAGCCGACCCGGCCGGAGATCAATCGGTTCCACCCGGCGATTATCAGCCGTTTGAAGATTATGGCCCGGCTGAATATTGCCGAGAAGCGGGTGCCGCAGGACGGCCGCATCAAGCTCCGGGTCCAGGGCCGCGAGGTGGATCTCCGCGTGTCGATCATTCCCATGCTGCACGGCGAAGGCGTGGTGATGCGCATCCTGGACAAGGATCGCATGCAGTTCTCGTTGCAGGGCCTGGGCATGGACGACGGCATGTACGAGCGTTTCCAGCGTTTGATTCAGTTGCCGCACGGGATCGTTTTGGTCACCGGTCCCACCGGTTCCGGCAAGACGACCACGCTCTACAGCGCGCTGACCGAAATCAGGGATGAAGAGACCAAGATCATCACCACCGAAGATCCGATCGAGTACCAGCTGGAAGGGATCAACCAGATCCAGGTGCATACCAAGGTCGGACTGACTTTCGCCGCCAGCCTACGGAGCATCCTGCGGCATGACCCGGACGTAGTCCTGGTCGGTGAGATCCGCGATTTGGAGACTGCCGAGAGTGCCGTACAGGCGTCGCTCACCGGGCACCTGGTGTTTAGCACGCTGCACACCAACGATGCCGCAGGGGCCTTCATGCGGTTGATCGACATGGGGGTCGAGCCGTTTCTGATTGCCAGCACGGTGGAAGGGGTGATGGCGCAGCGGTTGGTGCGCACGTTGTGCCGCGAGTGCCGCGAACCCTACTTCCCGCGTCGCGAAGATGTGCCCGATGATTTCCCGCTGGAGGACGTCCACCGGCACCGCGAACGGCTGTACCGCGCCGCGGGCTGCCGCCAATGCCGCGGCACGGGCTACACCGGGCGCAAGGGTCTGTACGAGCTGCTGGAGACGGACAACGAGATCCGCCGGCTGGCCAGCGAACGCACTCCCTCCCACCTAGTGAAACAAGCGGCCCAGGCGGCGGGCATGCGGACCCTCCGCGAAGACGGCTGGCGCAAGGTCCGCCGCGGCATGACCACCCTGGAAGAAGTCCTCCGCGTGACCAAAGCCGATTGACCATGCCCCAGTTCGCTTACACCGCACGTACGGCTGCCGGCGAAGACGTGACCGGTCTGATCACGGCGGCCAACAAGCATGAAAGCCTGGCTGCGCTGGCGGATCGCGCGCTGTTCCCGCTGCAGGTCGAGCCGGTCGCCGTCACCGCTGCGCGGTGGCGGATGCGACGGCGGATCAAGGCCCAATTGGTCGCCGCCGGTCTCAGCCAGTTGGCCGATTTGCTGCAGAATGGCGTGCCGCTGCTAAAGGCCCTGGACATCCTCGCGGCACAAGCGGCACAGCCGGAGCTGGCCGAGGTGCTCACCGAAATCCGTGACCTGGTGGCCGAAGGCACGTCGTTGGACCAAGCTTTGGCCCGGCATCCGCGCGTGTTCGGCGAGTTGACGGTGAGCATGGTCCGAGCCGGCTCGGAAGGGGCGTTTCTGGAAAACGCGCTGAAACGTGTCGCGGATTTTTTGGAACTTCAGGAAGAGATGAAATGGCGCGTGGTGGGCGCCATGGCCTATCCAGCCATCCTGGCGATTGCCGGTACCTGCATCACGACCGTGTTGGTGGTGTTCTTCGTACCCAAATTTGCCGAACTGTTCGAACGGTTGCAGCAGCAGGGCGGCGGCTTGCCCTGGGCCACCGTGGCCTTACTGGCGCTGAGCGACTTCCTGGGCCGCTTTGGCTTGGTGCTGTTGGCGGTCTTGGCGGCCCTGGGCTACGGTCTGCGGCGGGTGATTCAAACCGATCGCGGCCGGCTGAACATGGACCGCTGGCGTCTGAAGATTCCCGTGGCCGGCGCGATTTTCTTAAACGCCGCGGTCTCGCGATTCTGCCGCGTGCTCGGTACGCTGCTGCATAACGGCGTGCCGCTGCTGCGAGCGCTGGAGATCAGCAGCACTTCGACCGGGAACAAGATCTTGGGGCAGGCCGTGCTGGCCTCGGCCACGAACATCTCGGCGGGTGACACGCTCGCTCGGCCGTTGGCCGAATGCGGTTTGTTCCCGCGCGCCATCATGGCCATGATCAGCGTTGCCGAGGAATCCAACGCATTGGACACCGTGCTGCTCAACATCGCCGACGCCTTGGACCGCAAGATCTCCCGGCAACTGGACATCATGGTCCGCTTGGTTGAGCCGGTGCTGTTGTTGGTCATGGGCTCCGTAATTTTGTTCGTACTCGTAGCCCTGTTGCTACCGGTGTTCGAGATGAGCACCAACATGAGTTGAAACGAGTGATGGCTTAGGTGTGTCCCGCCAATCTCGGACGCACGGTTTTTTCAGGCAAAGGAGAGTGTCATGGAGTTTACGCCTAAACGCAACGTCCGCCGAGCGGGTTTCACCTTGGTGGAATTGTTGATCGTGCTGGGGATCTTAGTGCTCTTGCTGGCCATGGTGGTACCCCGTCTCCTGGGTTCTCGGAAGCGAGCCCAAGTCGACGCCACCAAGACGCAGATCGGCATGTTCCGGGGCCCCTTAGAGCAATACTTCCTGGACTGCAACCAGTTTCCCAGCACCGAGCAAGGACTGGAGGCGCTCGTGGCTCAACCGGCCGATCTTCCGGAAAACGTGACGTGGCAGGGACCGTACGTCAACGGCAACCTGGGCAACGATCCCTGGAACAATCCTTATCAGTACGAGTATCCTCCGACCCACGGCAACGCGGACACGCCGGATATCTGGTCCTACGGTCCCGATGGCGAAGAGGGCACCGATGACGACATCACGAGTTGGGGCGGTGGGTCGAGCGGAGGCGCCGAGGGGGAGATGGGTGCGGGTGAAATGAAGCCGCCCAGGGGCGAGGGCATGCCGAAGGGCGAGGGGCCGCCCAGGGAGGGCCGCAAGTCGAAACCCGTCGTTCCTAAGGCGATCCGTTCGGACAGCCCGGAGAAGCCGAGACCCAGGTCACGCATCTCGGAATAGAAATCGGGGCCAGACAAAGGTGCTCCCATGCCCACCGACCGCCCATGTCCGCCGTCCCGCGAGGCGTTCACCCTGGTGGAGCTGCTGATCGTCCTGGCGATCCTGGTCATGGGCCTGGCGATGTCTTGGCCGGCAGTCGGTGGACTGCTGGCCAAGAACGAATTGCGCAGTGCCGCCCAACAGGTTCGCGCTGCCTTGGCCAAGACCCGCCTGGAGGCGATGGAGTCGGGTGCGGTGCGGCAATTTCGTTATCAGCCGGGGACACGACGCTTTGAGATCACCCGGTTGGCCGCGACAACCGAGCAACCACCGGCCCGTCGGGGCGTGTCTGGGGACGGCGACGCGACCGACGCGCCGGCTGAGGTCCTGCTGGCCTCCGGCGTTCGCTGGGAGTCGCCGGATACGACCGGAGTCCTGCTCCGACCGGCCCCGTCTGGCGATGCGAGTGAGCAGGCCTGGTCCGCGCCGATCCTGTTTTTCCCTAACGGGCGCACCTCCAACGCCAGACTGCAACTCGGCGGTCGACGTGGTTTCCTGGTCCCGCTCACGCTGCGTGGCGTCACCGGGACCGTCGCCATCGGAAACCTCCAGCGCGCGGAGGAGCAACGATGAGGCTAGCGGAGGGAGGGCGCGTAGCCAGACTAGCCCAGGGTAGCGGCTGCGCGGCAACCCCGGGTTATGCGGCGCAACCGCTTCGCGGTAATCCGAACGCCAGACGGCGTCTCCGGCTTTTGGAGTTGCGAGTAGCAGAATTCGCCAGAATTCTGGCCGTTTCGCAGTGTGGCAGTTACCCCGATTCCACCCGAAATCTGGCGATTTCGGCTACTTTTCGTCGAAATACGCAACTTCAAAGGTCCCGGCGTCCCTGCCGCTCCGGCTTCTCCTTGTTGGAGGTGTTGCTGGCTACGAGCATCCTGGTCGGGTGCCTGGTGGTCCTGTCGGAACTGGCCGCGATCGGCCGTCGACTCGTGCAGAATGCCCAGACGCTCACGGCCGCTCAGGCCATCTGCGAGAGTGCGGTCAACGAGATTCTGGCGGGAGTGAAGCCTCCCGAACCGATCGAGGACCAGGCGGTGGAGGGCCTGCCGGGCTGGCTGGTCAGTGTCGACACCCAACGGCTTCGGCAACCGGGTCTGCTCCAACTCCGGGTTACCGTGAAGGAGAATGTTCAAGGCCGCCAGTCGCGCGCCTTCACCCTCGTCCAGTGGCTCCGCGACCCAGAATCGCAGCGACGCGACGAAGGTCCGTCGCTGCCGCTGCCGCCAGGCCCCCGTCGGGGCGGAGGACGTCGGCCATGAATCCAGCGGCCCAAGTCCAGCCGACAGAAGTCTTTGAAGTTGCGCATTTTCGTAGGATGGGTCTCCTGACCCGTCCTTTTCCGCATTTTCGTAGGATGGGTCTCCTGACCCGTCCTTTTCGGATGTTTCTGAGGTCGGGTCGGAGACCCAAGCTGCAAGAAACGCCGCGAAAACGTGATAGCGCAACTTCCAAGACAGAAGTCATCTACCCGCTTCACGTGGACCGGTTTCTCCGAGACCGGATTTCGCGTCTCGGAGAGACGCGACCACGTGGGCGAGCGGGGGGCTTTACGCTTCTCGAAATGCTCATCGCGTTGGTGTTGGCATCGGTGCTGATAAGTGGGCTGTGGGCGCTGTTGTCAACCTACGAGCGGCTCTTCGCCCGAGGACAAACCAAGGTGGAAGAGGCCCAGTTGGCCCGCACGCTGTTGGAGCAGATCTCCAGCGATCTGAAGAGCGCCATTCCCGACCACGCGGCCGGACTGCTGGGCCAGTCGGCCTCGCTCCGCCGGTTCGGACTGTTCGGCACCCAGCGAGCGCTGCAGGTGGATGTGCTGCAGGTGACTCCGTCGCAACTGATTGCGAACCCCCGCCCGCAGGAGACGACGTTGGCACCGGGAAGAACGGGCCGCGTACCCGAACTGCACACGGTCCAGTATCTGTTTGAGGAACCCCGTGAGCAAACTGACCCGGCGGGTCCCGTCCAGACAGGCTTGGTCCGGCGAGAATTGGATTGGGAGACGCCCGCTAGCGAGGCGGCGGCAGAGACCACACGCGATGGTTTGAAGAACCGCCCGACCTCCGTCGTCGATCCGATGGACATCTCCGCGGGCGGCTTGGACCCCGGCGATGACTCGCTGCTCCGGGTGCCGGAGGTCGTCGGACTGGAGTTCCGCTACTACGACGGTAGTGGCTGGGCGAGCCAGTGGAACAGCCTGACACAGAAGTCGCTACCGGTCGCCATCGAAGTCTTGCTGAGCCTGAAGACGGCCCCGGAAGCCGGACCTCAACGCCGGGCGAAGGCACCCACCGCGGACGAGGAACTGCCCGAAGCGTTGGCCCAGGAGGGACGGCAGGTTAAGGGGCAAACTCACCGCCTGCTGGTGTTTCTACCCAATACGGCGTTGCTGCGGGCCCCGACAGTTTCGGCCGCCGCGCAGCCCAACTGGCCGAGTCGGCCGGTGCCCCCGCCTCCACCCGTGTTCCGCCCGCCGCCGGTTCCGGTTCCGCCCACCTTCCCACCGCCTTCCGGCGGTTCCGCACAGGATTCGTTGCGGTCGGTCCTGCCCGAACAGTGGATGAGGAGCGGATCATGAAACGCCCCGGCATGGTCTTGATCATCGTGCTGGTGGTGGTGGTCATGCTCAGCTTGGCCGGATTGAGCTTCGTGATGAACATGCAAACCGAGGACAAGGCGGCCCGCCTGCAAGGTCGCCAGTTGCAAGTCGAGCACGTCGTGAGCTCCGGCGCCGAACTGGTGAAAGCTTTCTGCGCGCAGTCGTGGATCGACCAGCAGGAAGCAGGCGGGGCCTGGGACAACGCCGAGGTGTTCCGCGACGTGCTAGTGTTGGACGACGAGGCCACGGGTCGGCGGACACGGTTCAGCGTCGTGTCCCCGAAGGCCGAGAATGCGGAGGTCAGCGGCTGGCGGTTCGGCCTGGAAAATGAGTCGGCGAAACTAAATTTGGGGATCCTGCTCCACTGGGAAGAACGTGAGCCGGGCGCGGCCCAGCGCGCGCTCCTGGCGCTGCCCGGCATGACCAGCGCGATCGCCGACGCGCTGCTGGATTGGATCGACCCCGATGATGCCTCACGGTCTCAGGGTGCTGAAGCCGAGTACTACCGGGGCCTGGGTGTTCCCTACGGCCCGCGCAACGGCGTGCCGCAGTGCCTGGAAGAACTGCTGCTGGTCCGCGACGTGACCCGCGAATTGGTCTTCGGGGCGGCCGCCGACTTGCAGCACTTGTCCGGACTCGAGGGTCGCGACGACCGCGTCGGCCGGAGATCATCGGGATTGTCGGTGTCAGACGCACCTTGGGCCTCGCTGCTGACGGTCTGCAGCGACGAACGCAACGAGACCTTGAACGGCCGGCCGCGGATTAACGTCAACCTGGACAACCTGCCGGATCTGCATCAGCAATTGGCAGCCGTTCTGGATCGCTCGTGGGCGGACTTCATTGTGCTGTACCGGCAGCGTGGACCTTACCAGAGCAACGCTTCGGCCGACACTACGACTCCGGCGGTGAATACGACTCCAGCCGTGAACGCGAATCCGGCGATGAATCTGTCGCTGCCGGCCAAGATACCCATCGGTTCGCTGCTGGATCTGGTGGGTGCGAAGGTGCGGCTGGACTCTGGAGACGCGCCTCCGGCGGAGATCATGACCAGCCCATTGACCACGGATCCGTTGTCGATGCGAGAAAGCCTGCCCAAGCTATTGGACGCCACTACGATCACGGCGGACCCGGTAATTGCGGGCCTGGTCAACGTCAACTTGGCGGCCCGTCCTGTGCTCCTGGCAGTTCCCGGCGTCGACGCGGTCCTGGCTGATCGGCTGCTGGCTGCTCGTGGCCTGCGTGGTCAGCGAGAAGATGCGGCCTTCCATTTCCCCACGTGGCTTCTGACGGAGGGTCTCGTGGACTTGCCCAAGATGAAGGCGTTGTTGCCGTACTTGACGGGCGGTGGCGATGTGGCCCGGGCACAGCTCGTCGGCTATGATGAACAACCGGGTCCTACGATGCGCGTGGAACTGGTGATCGACGCGGCCCACACACCGCCGCGGCAGATCTACTGGAAGGACCTCCGGCTGCTGACACAGGGCGACGTGCGGGAGATGTTCGGCTGGGAAACGCCAGTCACCGCGCGTCCGACAGCGCCTCGCCGCGGCACTCGGTAGGTTCTGGCTGCCCAGTGTGGGGACCGTCTGGGATCGCGAAAGAAATAACTGTCGGATGCTGCCTGTGTGGCACGTCCCTGGAACGACGCAGACTGGGGTCAGGCGTACAGAATTCAATTTTCGCGGACCTATCGCTCTTGACGGAATTGGGCACATAACCGCGATAATTGAATTCTGTACGCCTGACCCCAGA
>JAPLNJ010000856.1 GCA_026692885.1 Planctomycetota bacterium
CAGTGACTTCTTGTCGAGCAACTCCAACAGCTATTCCCAGAGGATGTCGACTTTCTCAGAATCGACATTCGGCTCCAGGGTGACGCTATCCCATGCTCGCTTGTCGTCGAGCGCCTCCAATAGCCCAATCAGCGTCTGAGCAAGGAATCCTCGAATCGCAACCGGTCCGCCAGCCATACCAGCCCGCCTTTCCCTTACGCAACCCTTCCGCCACCCACCCGCGACAGCCTATGGTAGCCACGGGCCTGTGACAGCTCAATCACGGGCACCGGATGGGTTACTAAACATCGGTTTGCGACAGACAATCCGGCCGATTCTTCTCTCGGAATACGGCGTGGGCAGCGCGGGGCCTTGATCATAAGGTTGTGCAAGACGCTAGCAGCAGGGGGTCAGGGTGGCTGGGGCAGAGTGCAGCGATGCCCCAGAAACCGGGTACTGGGGCTTCGCTTAGGCTCAGCCTCCAGCCACCCGGACTGTTGCCAGCACGGACAGCAGTGCGCAACCTTACGATCAAGGCCGCAGCGCGGTCAACCTGTCGCGCCAAGTGCGGCACTACGAGCAGATCGGCTACGCGGACTCCGAAGCCGCTCAACTCTACCGCGGTTTTCTTGACCGTTTCATGGCCGACTGGCAGCGCTGGGGTATGGCCGACACGTTCGCCTCGCCGAAAGATTATTTCGGACAGTGCGTCGCGCACATGGCCGGGATGCGGCTGGAGGGGCTCAACGCCATCCGCGCCAATCCCTTCTGCGTGGGGCACAGCATGAGCGGAACGTTCGATCACGGGTTCTGCGGCGAGGGCGTGATGGCGTCCGAATTCCGCGAACTGAAGCCGGGCGTGACGGACGCCGTGTTCGACGGATTCTATCCTCTGCGCCTCTGCCTGTGCCTGCCGTCGGGCGGCTTGATGGATTACACTCTCTACCGCAACATGATTACGGATGTCTGGTGGAAGGGGCTCGAGGTGCCGAACGAGCTTGTGACCGCAGGCATTGACGCCTCGTTCAACTACGACGCGGGTGTACTCTTGGCGGTCTACTCAGACGCTGACACCCCCAAAAACAACTCCTAACAATCAAAGACATGAGCAAACCGAAGCAATTACTCACCCTCGCAGCCTGCCTGCTGCTAACCGGCATCACGGGCAATGCCGCGGAAACGGTCGCCGAACTCAACTTCGCCAAGGCCGGCAAGGAATGGCATGAAAAGGGCAAGGGCGCCTTCGACGGTCCGCTGCCCGCCGGGTTGTCGCCTAACTTTCCAAGCTGGAACGGCTCGGTGGCCACCGCCATGCCCCTCAGCGAAAACGGCCGCGGCTTTGTGCGAATTCAGGGCACCAAGTTCGACCAAGGGATACAGTTTTGCTACGGTCTGCCGAATCTCACGATGCCCGGCAACTACAGGTTGACCGTGTCGTTCCGCCTGCATGGCGCGGACATGCAGTTAGGAATCCGGCAGATGCCTCTCCCCTACCAAACGCTATGGTCGGGTGCCATCACCCCGGGCGCGGACGGTTGGAGCGACAAGGATTTCCTCATCAGCCTGGGAGAAAAATCGGTGGTCCCCGTGGGCCTGTTTCTCTACATGGCCCGCGATACTTACGATCTGGCCTCGCTCACGCTGGTCAAACTCGACGCCCAAGAACTGGCCAAGGCCATTCCCCGCTCCGCGGCCGACTGCCGGAATTTCTTCCGCAACAGCCGCCTGCCCCTGGGTTTGCAGGCGGGCTGGTCGCTGGACCGCAAATTCTCAGGCGGGCTGATCGAAGCCGATCCAGCCAATCCCGGCCCTTCCGGATTCGCCTCCTTGAAACTGCAGAGTGAGAAGGAAATCACCCTGTATTCCGAGCCGTTCCAAACCTCCAACCCCTTGACCGACAACTTCGTCTCGTTCGCCGCCAAAGGTCCGGGCGAGTGGACCATGTCGGTCATCTCCAGCAGCAGGCGCATCATCGCGATCCGAAAATTCCAGGCCTCCCCGGCCTGGCGGACCGAAACCCTCAAAATCAAAATCGACGATCAGGAGATGGCCGCCCGTGGCTTCGCCGTGAGAATCTCCGGCTCCGGCACCCTCAACCTCGATTCCTTCCAAGCCTGGCAGGGCACCCCCGAGCGAACCTACAGCTCCCAGAACGCCTGCGAAGTGGCGCTGGCCATCCCCAAATCGGAAATCTCGACCACGCGCATCCAGTTCGCCGACGAACCGGCCAGGATCACTTATGCCGTGACCGGCGATTTCGCCGGCGCTACCCTCGAATTCAAGGTGGTCAATGCCTTTGGCCAGACCGCCACACTCCCCAACCTCAAGCTGGGCGAGTCCAACAAAGAAGTGGCGCCAACGCTGAAAACCGGCGCGTTGCCCTTCACCGCGTTTCCCAAGGCACCCTACGGACAATTCCGGATCGAAGCCTGGGTGGAACGTGGCGGCAATCGCATTTCCCCGTTCAACGAAATGCTGCTGACCCGAATCCGGCGGCCCGTCCATCTGCTGGAAGACGCGCCCCACTCGCCCTTTGGCTGCCACTTCACCGCTTCGCCGCTGGCCATCGACTTGCTCAAGGCGGCCGGGGTCAACTGGGCGCGATTCCATGATGCCTCCACCGAGCTCACCGGCTGGTATCACCTTGAAACCGAAAAGGGCCAATGGACCTTCCATGACGAGGAGATCAAACTCTACCGCGACCACCACATCAAGATCTACGGCGGCCTGCAAACCAGCCCGCTGTGGGCCTCAACCTACCAGGACAGCGGCAAGAAAGACGTCAACGGCTACTTCGACCGCTACTTCCCGCCCAAGGACATGGCCGCCTGGTCCAACTACGTCAAGACCGTGACGGCACGCTACAAAGGCGTGATCGACGACTATTTCATCTGGAACGAACCGTGGGGCAGCGGCTTTTGGCACACGGGCTACGACCCCAAAATCAAGGTCTATATCCAGGCGCCCGAGGCTCCGGGCGATTTCGCCAAACTATCCATCGCCGCCTACAAGGCCGCCAAGGAAGGTAATCCGTCCGCCCGGATTGCCGGCTTCAACTCGATCGATGGCAATAACGGCCGCCGCTGGACCAAGGGCGTTTTCGACGGCGGTGCCTATCCCTATTGCGACGTGGTGGATTTCCATTCTTATACCGACACGGACCAGGCCCAACCCGGCGAGCAGGCACCGCAAACCTATCAGGATGCCGTCGGCTACATCAAGAGCCAGGTGCCCGACTTCAACAAGCCCGTCTATATGAGCGAGGGCCAGAGCAACAGCACCGGCTCCACCGGCGGCGCCGGCTTCGGCCTCTATCAGCGCGCGCTGACCTGGCCGAACTCAAGCGACCCAATCCTCAATGCCGACAAGACCTGCCGTTATGTGGTCGCCACCCTGGCGGCCGGCTGCTCCAAGGTGTTCCTCTACTCCGCCCACGGCTACACCTGCCTGGCCGTCGAGGCCAGCTTTGTCACGCTGGTTGGCCCGGACGGCTATCCGAGCGTCGAAACCGCCGCCTTTTCCAACATGGCCTGGCACTTGGAGGACTCCAAGTTTGCCCGCACCGTCCAACTCAACGATCGGGTCAACGCCTACCTCTTCACCGGACGCAACGGCACGATCGCGGCCATTTCGGGCTTGCGGAAAGGCGCCTATCAGGTCCCCCCGAACCCCGAACTGACCGTCAGCGATCTGTTTGGCAACCACTCGGACGGCAACTACCAGGGCACCGTGCTCTACGTGGCGTCGAAACTGCCGCCCGACCAGCTGGCCGCCGCCCTGACGCCAGCTCCCAAGCCGCAGCCGTAGCCGGAGTTTCGAAACCCGACCCCACCATGACAGAAGAAGTTCACAGAAAAGGAGCAAACGATGCATAAGAGTGTTCGCAGAGGATGGATGTTGATCACGTGTGGTGCCGTGTGTCTGGCCGTTTCGACGGTCAGCGCGGACACTCCCGCAGCAGGAGGCGTCACGGCGAAGACGCGGCATCTGGCGAAGCCAACCCCGGCGCAGGCGGCCTGGCAGGACATGGAACTCGAGATGTTCATCCATTTCGGACCGGCCACGTGGGAGAACGTTCAGCACAGCAACCTGACGGCGCCGCTGTCGGCGATCAACCCCAAGGAACTCGACACCGACCAGTGGGCCGACGTGGCGGTGTCGATGGGCGCCAAGCAGATCATCTTCGTCGCCAAGCACGACGGAGGCTTCTGCTGGTGGCAGACCGGCACGACCGAGTATAGCGTCAAGAACACGCCGTGGCGGGACGGCAAAGGCGACGTGATGAAAGACCTGGCTGCCTCCTGCCGCAAGCGCGGTTTGCGGCTGGGCGTCTATCTGAGTCCCGCCGACAAGAAGTTGGGCATCGGCGTGGGCGGTCACGCCAAGTCGCCGTCAGAGCAGGAGAACTACAATCGGATCTACCGTCAGCAGCTCACCGAATTGCTCTCTCGCTACGGCGAGATTTCCGAAGTCTGGTTCGACGGCAGCAACACCGTTCCCGTCGATGACCTGCTGCGCCGGTACGTGCCTGACGCGATGATTTTTCAGGGCCCGCAGGCGACCATCACCTGGATCGGCAACGAAGAAGGTGTGGCTCGATACCCGACTTGGAACGCGATGCCCGCGGAGAAAGCCCGCTCCGGCGTCTCCACCGGCTACGACAGCGATCCCGACGGCGATACGTGGTTGCCCAGCGAGTGCGACGCGCGGATCCGGGCCGATTGGTTCTGGAGCACCCAGAACGTCGCGACGCTCAAGTCGGTCGGGCAATTGATGAGCATGTATTACCGCTCGGTTGGCCACGGCGCGGTGTTGTTGTTGAATCAGACGCCCGACACCACCGGCCGCATTCCCGAAGCGGACGCCAAACGCGCCGCAGAGTTCGGCGCGGAAATCCAACGCCGGTTCGGCAAGAGTCTCGCCGAGACCTCCGGACGCGGCAACCTCGTCGAACTCGATCTCGGCAAGCCCACGCGGCTCGATCACGTGATCTCGGCCGAGAACATCGCTGAAGGCGAGCGCGTCCGCGAATACGTCATCGAGGGCCTGGCAGGCGAAACTTGGCGTCCGCTCTGCGAGGGCACGGCCATCGGTCACAAGAAGATCGACCGGTTCGCCCCCGTGGAAGTGTCGAAGCTCCGGTTGCGGATTACACAGTCCGCCGACGAGCCGCAAATCAGGAAACTGTCCGTCTACTCCGTGTGGGGCGACAAGCCGCCCGCGGAAGAGGCAGTCGAGATTGCGTCGGTCGCCCGCACGCTCTGGCACTGGTCCGGCGACAGCGTCTCGCCGCAAGGGACGACGGTCAATATCGATCTGACCCCGTTCTGCAAAGACGCGGGCGTCTATGTGCTGGAGTTTGCCCGCACCGCCGGCAAAGACCTGGACGTCCAGTCGGTGGCTCTCGTTTCGCGCGGCCAGAAGCTCGACAAGGTCGTCGTGCGCAGGCTTGTGCGGGGCGTGCCGCAGTATCACCTCACGATCACGGAAGAAGGCGTGGCGCACCAGTTGCAGATAACCGTCCGCCTGTCCGATGCCGACGCCCGCGGTCAGGCCACGCTCCATCGCCTCGTTCGATAAGCCCTGTGTTGAGCGGCTGACATGATCAGAAGGAACCGACTGCTATGAAGAGGATACGCACCATGAAAACGGTTCACTTTTCCCTCCTAGCCACCCTGCTGCTAGCGGCGCTGACAGACCTCAGTGCCGCCGAGCTGAAACTCGCCTCTGTGTTCGCCGACCGCATGGTTCTGCAACGCGATCAGCCTGTTTCGGTTTGGGGAAGTGCCGCTTCCAACGAACAGGTGACCGTCGAATTCGCCGGGCAGCAGAAACGTGCCGCCGCCGACGCGCAGGGCAACTGGCTGGTGAAGCTCGATCCGCTTCCGCGCCAGTGCGGAGCCGCGCGTTCTCGCAGTCTCATCCGCCAATCCGAAATCCGAAATCCAAAATCTAAAATTAACGGACGTCCTCATGGGCGACGTCTGGGTGTGCGCGGGCGGACTGCATGTGGCCAACCGCCTCGAGAACCTGCTGCCCAACGTGGCGGCGGCTAGGGAAGCGGCCAAGTCCGAGCCAGCGGAGCCGCGGCTGCGCCTCTTCGCTGCGAAACTGAAGACCGCGCGAGACGTGCAGCCGGAGGCGGAGGGGAGTTGGATGACCGCCGCGGGTTCGATGCAGTCCTTGTCTGCGGATGGCTATTACATCGGTCGGAAACTCGTGGCCGAACTGGGCGTGCCAGTCGGGATCGTATCGGTAGCCATGGCGTGGCCGGGTCAGCCCATCGAGACCTGGATGAGCCGCGAGGCCCTGGCTGCCAGCCCCGCCGCCCGTCCGATCCTGGACTACTACGCCGGCGACGCGTGGAAGATGCGCACGGTCGGCACCTATGAGGAACGCCTGCAGGCGTGGATGGACTATTGCCAGAAATTGCCGCTGAACCCGCCGCCCAAGCCTCAGCCGAACGATACGGATACGCTCGCACGCCAAGAACCCTCTGTGGTGTGGAACGCCATGGTCGCGCCGCTGACGCGTCTGACGGTCAAGGGCGTGGTGTGGGATCACGGCGAGGACGACGGCAGCTTGCAGCGTGCGACGCAATACGGTCAGCTGCTGCCGTGCCTGATCTCGAGTTGGCGCCAGGCGTTTGGGAACCCGCAACTGCCTTTTGCGGTGGTGCAGCTGCGGTCGCTGACCCCGCGCCTCGCCGACAGCCGCCTGGCTGCCGAGCTGCGCGACGCTCAGCGCGAGGCTGCGGCTGTCGCCAACGCCGCGCTGGCGGTGACCATCGATTTGCCTAGAGATCCCCACCACCGCGAAGTCGGCCCGCGCATCGCGAACACCCTGTTGGCCAAGGTGTACAAGAAAGAGGGCGTGGTCTCAGACGGCCCGGAACTGGCGAGCGCCGAGACGGTTGGCAACAAAGTGATTCTGCATTTCCGAAATACGCAGGGCGGGCTGAAGGCCAACGGCGGTACGCTGAGAGGCTTCGCCATGGCCTCGTCGCTGTTCCGCTGGGTGTGGGCCGACGCGGTGATCAAGGGAGACACGGTTGAGGTCTCCGCTCCGACTGTGGACAAGCCGGAGGGTGTGCGTTACGCCTATCAGGATCTGCCCGAGCAGGGGGCGACGCTTGGCAACGGCGCGGGGTGTCCGGCCGCGCCGTTCCGCACGGACACCCATCTGACCGTCACCAGCAAGGCAGTTGATCCGGGTGCCCGCCGTCTGGGATACAATGCCCGCTGCGACCTGGGTGTCGAAGATCCGCGGCTGCCCCGCATCCTCATCATCGGCGACTCCATCTCGGGCCACTATATCAACTTTGTCATCGACGGCATGCGCGGCCGGGCCAATGTGATCGGCGAGTCCTCGATGCGGAAGAACACCTGGTCCGGCATGGAGCCGGATTTCTACCGCGCTGACTGGGCCTCGAAGGACGACAACCTGAAGACGTTCCTGGCGGTTCGAGGCCCTTTCCAAATCGTGCACTTCAACAACGGAATCCATAACTTTTTCGGTGCCAAGCCGGGCGACGAGGTGCCGTACGCAGAGCAGTTGCGCAAGGTCGTGAAGACCATCCGCGAGGCGGGCGCGATCGCGCTCTTCGCCAACTCCACGGGAACCGTCGCCGACAACACGATTGCCAAGTCGCCGAACTACCTGACCAACTGCAAGGTGTTCAACGCCGCCGCCGAGAAGGTCATGGCCGAGCTGAACGTGCCGGTCACCGACGTCTTCGGCGTCATCCAACCTCGCATCAAAGAGCTGATCAGTCCCGACCTGATCCATCCCAAGGGCGAGGCGAGTCCCCTCATGGCCGACGCGATCATCGCGCGTCTGAACGAGACGCTGGACAAGTTGCAGGCTGGAAAGAAGTGAGGGGCAGGGGCAGGATCACAAGAGTTAACATCGGGGATGTGGCACGCCCATCCTTGGGCGTAGGTTTTCCATGCGCAAAGCCCCGGGGCGTCAGCCCTGACCTGGGCCGCGCGGATTAGGGGTCGGGTCTTCAGAAATACATTTTTTTTGCGGGATCCGGCGTCTTCCACGAGCAGAGTCCTCTGGCCGCAAAAAAAGAACTTCTGAACACCCGACCCCCAGCCACACGCCGCCCCGTTTTGCGTGGCCCAGTCCTGCCCCCAGCCCTCGCAGACCGTTTGGTGCTAATACTCCAGCGTTTTCAACTGGGCGTCGAAATCGGCGGGCAAGTCCGCCAGCGGTTGCTCGACATCCTGCGCGGCGTGGTTCAGCATGTTTCGCAGGAGCCGCTCAGCGGGCGGGACGCGGCCCAGATTCTCTCGCACGAGCAAGTTGTTCAGGATGAAGCGGCCGGCGCCCAGGCGATACACGGCGACGTGCAGGCCGGACGCATAGTTCGCACTCAGCCGGTTGGCACCGCAGACGGCTTCGGTGGGCTGATCCAACTCGGCCGTGGCTTCCTCTTCGGTGAAGCCGCGGCCAATCGTATGACAGTGCAGGAAGGCGTCCTGCGGAAGGAGTTCGCGGTAGAAGGTCGGATCCAGGATGCCGCCTGACGGCAGGCCGTCGAAGATCGGGTGGCGTTTGGCCCACATGTCGGCGCGATAGTAGCCGCCTACCCAGTTGATCGGCGCCAGCCGTCCCTTGTGTGGCAGCGGCAACCAGCGGGTCGCCTGCTGGCCGTCACGCAGACTGCCCGGATCGAGAAACACGACGCTCGACCCGCGCGCGATCTGCCGCACCAGTTCGTTAAAGACGGTGGCGCCGCCAGGTGCCGGCGGCTTCCCGGAGACGAGGATCACTTCGCGAGCCGTGGAGCGGCCGGGCGCCGACTCCCGCGTGCGGATGCCGCTGGTCGCCAGCCACTTGCGCAGCTCGGCGTCTTCACCCCAGAGTACGATTTCGCGGACGACGGCCGGCATCTCGGCCGGATCGCTGACATAGAATCCGGTCTCACCGCCCTGCGGCGCCCCGCCTTGCAGCATCGTGGCCAGGAAGCGGTACGGGCCGGCCGGCCCGTCCACGACTACGTCTGCGGTCGCGACCGGCACGGCGAACGGCGGCTCTTTCCCCGCGCAGCGTGGAGGCACTTCGAGGGTCACGGTCTGCTCCCACACCCGCCTGGTCTGCGGGCCGACCACTTGCAGCCGCACCGGGTACTTGCCCGGCCCCAGCTTGTCCTCGTTCACCAGGACGGCTTCCAGCTTGACGCGCTGCCCGCGAGCGACGTTCGCCGGCTCGACGAACAGGCACCACCGCAGCGGAGCGGCTAACTCGAACATCGTGTCGGCCAGCCCCGGCTTCAGCTCGCGGAACACGTTGGCCACGCCGGCGCCGCAGAAGGACAGATCGGCGATCGGATACGTGGAGCTGAACGCCACCAGGTGCGGATTCGCCCGCAAGGCGTTCTGGCCGATCCGCCGCAATTTGGCGAAGTTCCGGTGGCTCTCCAGGAAAAAGTCCTCCGGCCGCGGCCACACCTGATCGAGTTGCCAAGCTTGCCAGTCGGCCAGGAACTTGTCCAGTTGGCGGCGGTAGTAGCGGCCTTCGTCCGACTGGGTCTGGCCCCGCTGCTCGTACAGCCGCACGGTCCGCACGAGATCGAGCGCCCCGCACTGACCGTATTCGGAGACGAACAGCGAGGCTTGCGGAGCGTCCGGCGGCCGAGCTTCGACGGCTCCGCTCCACAGGCCCCCGGGCGTGGCGCTGGTCCGCATGGACCGCAGCAACTCGGCCCGATGCGGGACGGGCGGATAGCCGTGAACATCGCGCAGGTCGCCGTCCCAGGTGTCGGAACCCGGGTTGCTGACACTGCCGAGCGTAGCATCTCCGTCCCAGCGGCCGCTGTTCAGGACGCACATCCGCTGCGGGTCCAGCCAGCGGATCAGCGGCAGCGACTGGACGCCGTGACGGAACGCTGGATCGCTCGCCGCGGTCTCGTTCAAGATGCCCCACGTCACCACGCTGGGATGGTTGCGGTCGCGGAGCACGATCTCGCCCAAGGACCGTTCGAACCGCCGTTTCATCTGCGGGCTGTCTTGGAGCTGCCAACTTGCATAGTGCTCCATATACACCATCACGCCCAGTTCGTCGAAGACGTCCAGTTGCCGGGCCAGGCTGCCCCCGAAGGCGAAGCGGCAGAGGTTGATGCCCAGCGTCTTCATGTGCAGGACGTCGCGGCGCAGCAGCTCCGGATCCGACGGAAACGTGTAGCTGAAGGGGTAGTGAGCCAGGTGGATGTTCCCGTTCAGGAAGATCCGCTCGCCGTTCAGGCGGAAGTAACCGCGTTCGAAACGGAAGTCGCGGAAGCCGCACCGCACCGACTGTTCGTCGAACGCGGGGCTGCCTGCCGCCTGGGCCCGCGCCGTGACGCGATAGAGACAGGGGTCGTTCAGCCGCCACAGTCGCGGGTTCTCCACACGGAGGCGGCCTGCCACCAGCGTCTGGCCAGGCAGGAACGCGGACGCCAGCACCTGGTGGCCGAGCGATTCGCCGCCGGCGGCGGGAGCTACTGTCAACTGCACGAAGCCTGGCACCGCTTCCTTCCCGAAATTGCGGACGCCGGCCCGGACGTGGATCTCGCCGGTCTTCCAGTCCGGCAACACCTGCAGGTCCTCGATCCGGACCGCAGGCGTCAAGAGCAGTTCCACCGCATCCATGATCCCGCCGCAGTTGTACACCGAGTTCGTGGCGACCGGATACTGCTTGGCTCCGGAGGCGGTCTGCTTCAGCGAGATCCCGTCGATCGGTTCGTAGGCCGGGTTGAGCACCCGGACGGCCAGCCGGTTGGTTTGGCCCGGCCGGACCGCTGCGGTCGCATCCAGCACGAACGGGGTCTCGCCGCCTTCATGGCTGCCAACGCGGCTGTCGTTGACCCACACCTCCGCCAGGTAATCCACCGCGTGGAAGCGGAGCAGATAGTGTCCCTCCGGTCGGCAGTGGGCCGGTGCGGTGAAGTCCCGCCAATACCAAGCCACCCCGTGGTAGCCGGGGAAGACGTCCTGGATCGCATCGGGAACGCGGGTGGGCTGAGCCTCTTTGACGGGAGCCTGCTGCCAGTTCTGTTCCCGGCCTGCGTTCTTCGGATCGGTCGCGACCAGCCAGCCGAGGCCGTCCAGTGGGAGAACCTGCGTTGGTTGTTCATGGCCCGACTCGCGCGGTGCGGGCGGCGGCACTTTCGAACCGGCGACGGGGGGCGGGCCGTAGACGGGAGCCGAGAACTCGTTGGTCTGTCCCGCGACCTGCCGGGTTCCGACCACCAGCGACGGCCGGCAACGGACGAGATAGTAGCCCGGTGGCAGGGCCGGGCGGATGTCGGCTTTGAATGCGGCCGACTTGGCGAGCTTCACGGGCGGCAGACTGGTCGGGACACCGCCGCGCCAATCCTCGGCCGTCAACTCCAGCACGATTTCTTGGGCGTCCGCGGGGAGGCAAGGCACGAGCAGTTCGTCCAACGCCAAGCCCCACGTGTCTTTCGCCGCGGCGGGGGCCTGGCCGGGAGCGGCCGCGCGGAACTGCACGCGAACCGCCTGGGCAAACAGCTCCAGTTTCTCCTCCGGGCTGAGGCCCAGGTCGAATTCCGTCAGGGCTTTGCTCCACACGCGGAACTCGTCGATCTGGCCCCGGAAGCAACGCTGCACGTCGGCAATGCTGTCGCCCACGCGCAGGGTGTTGGGCGAGGCACGCATCACGGCTTGCTGCTTGGACACGGCGGCGGGAATGCCGTTCAAGTACAGCCGCAGTTCGCCCGGCGTCCGCACCAGGGCCAGGTGCTGCCACTTCCCGGCGGTGATCTGGACCGGCCGGGTCACGACCCAGCGCTCGGCACCCGCCCCGAAGCCGCCGAGGAACTGATTCGTGTTGGCGCCGTCCTGCTCCACCACAAACCCGGATCCGCCGTGGGCGTGATTGCCGAAGATGTCGGCGTGAAGAGGTTGCTTGTCGGCCGGGTTGACCCAGCACTCGACCGTGAACGTCTGGCCCAAGTCGGCCAGGGTCGTGCCGCAATCGACGTAGTCCAGGTCGCCGCTCAACGCCAGGCATTGGCCGACTCGCCCGGCGACGAAGCGAGGTTTACCGTGCAGCGTGCCGTCGTGTTTGTGGCCCGAGCTGTCTGCCGAGTTGCCTTCGAAACGGTACTCCAACACCAGACCGTCCCGTGCCGCCTCAGCAGCCCAAGTGGTGCACGCCACGAGACACGGTGCCACGCACCAAACGACGGCAGCAGCGATCCGTTGGCGGCGACGATTCCTGGGCCGTGAGGTCGAGGTAGTCTGCATCGTGTCCTCCGTCGAGTTGTGACGTGTTCGCTTAATGCTAGGCAAAATGATTCCTGCGGACGGGAGTGAGTCTGGCCGTGAAAGCCTGGGGAAACAAGCGGGCGAGGGGGAAGTTTGTGGCCATGGCCGCAAGCTTCCCCCTCGCCCCCTGCCCGCACAGCGATCCGCGTTAAGGGTTCCGTTACCGAGCTTTCCGGCCGATCGGGTGGCAAATCCAGGGTGAATTCCGCCACGGGCGCGTACCGCCGCCGGGCCGACGAACGTCGGGGAAAATCAGCAGGTCGCCCAGAACGTGGCTTCGTCCACGAAGGTCAGCTCCCGCGGCTCGAGCGACTGCAGGCCGGGATCGGTCCGGCGTCGCCGCTCGACGACGCGGCCGCCGGTTCCACCGCGGCCGCTGCGGCTTCCGCCGCTTTGCAGCGCAGGCCGCGGGCCTTGTTCGAGTACCAGCCGTAATAACGGATCAGGTGCGCGCCCTGGGGCGGAATGTGCTGCGGGCGAAAAAAGGCGATAAGGCGAGCGGCAGGAAATAACTTACCCAACTTAATGTAGGATGGTCTTCCAAGACCGTCCCGATCGGCCCGGAAAGGCCGACCTACGGGTAAGCTATTTTCTGCCGCTCGCCTAAGTCCAATTAACAGCGGCTACTCCTTAATTGGACTTATGCCAAACGGGTGCCTTTCCTCCTGCTGCTGGCCAACATCTGCCTGCTACGTTCTTCTCCGGCATCTCACGGACGGATTGGCAATCCATCCCACTTCCTTTTCAGCAACCGAGTTGACAAAGCTCTTCCTTGTGTCATACAATCGTGACCGGTTAACTAAAGGGGGGGATAGCGGCTGTCGTTGCGCGGTGTGGTCAAGGCGTTGGCCGTGAGCTGGCGCCGGGGGGGTGAAGCGTTTCGGGAACTCGCTCGCGACGGCCTGCTCGAAAACGAACGCGGCTAAGGCAGGTGAGCGTGGAATCGCTCCAGAGCCAACACATTTCTCATTCTGCGCACGGTCATTGAGTACGAGACGGCGACGGACCAGCAACTCGCGAAGTTAGAACTGGCCACGGACCTCGATCCACGGATTGATGTCGAGTCGCACCCCAAAGAGATTATCTGGGCATGTTCTCCGGTTTCAACGACTTGGAGACGGAGCAGGACCTCGCTGCCCGCTACGCCGCGTTCAACCTGGCCCCGCCGGACAAGGGGCGTAGAATGAGGGATTTCACCGACGGTCTGAGCAACGCGTTGATGGTGGCGGAATACCTCACCGGCACTTCCCACGATTTCCGAGGGGCGGTGATAACCCATCGGGATGGTAGCGATTTCCTCCAAGCCACCTACACGCCCAACACCTCGGCGCCCGACAACCTGCTGAACTTCGCTGGCTTTTGCGACGCCGACGACAACCTGCCGTCCCAGAATCTGCCCTGCGTGGGCGGCGGGCAAGACGGCAATTTCGCCTCTTCGCGGAGTCGGCACCCCGGTGGCGTCAGCGTGCTTGCTCGATGGGCAGCCGCTGGAACAAGGCTCAATCGCGTTTGTTCCTACGGGAACCACGTCGGGCCCGGCGGCGGGCGGAACGATCTCCGGCGGCACATACGCCGTGCAACAAAATGTCGGGCCGGTCGCGGATACCTACCGCGTCCAGATCCGCTCGATGCGGAAGACCGGCAAGAAGATTGCGGCCGGTTCCCCCCTGCCGCCAGGCACGATGGTCGACGAAGAAATCGAAGCCCTTCCGGCGAAATACAACAATCAGTCGACCCTGGAGAAGGAAGTCAAGGCCGGCAAGAACACGATCGATTTCGAATTGACCGGACGCTGAACGCTGAACCACGCCTGACTCCGATTGCCAGGCATTGCTTACCAGACTACGGGCTGCGACAAATCGGGCTACTCGCGGTCATCATCGCGGTTGCGGCGCAACGCGTTAAGGACCGGCGCATCAATAACTGTCGCACGTATAGTAGTCGTCACGCTTCACCGTGACGACAGGTCATCACGCGGAGCGTGATGACTACTTTGAAAACCCGACACTTATTGATGCGCGGGTCCTAAGGAGAATTTGCGATGCCATCCAAGAGCCTTCCCTCGTCCGTGACAGTCGCAGTTCAGCGCCTCTCGCGCGGGCCCCGATCTGGCCCGCAGGGCCAGCCTTGGTTTGGAGCCTGCCTGCTGGGGGCGAGTCTGGTGTGCGCCGCTGGGATCCACTCCGCGGAACCGGTCGCGCCTGTTGGTGAGCGGGCCGCCGCAGAGCGTGCCAAGCTGGTGTTGGAGCTGTGCTGCGAAGGGAATCTGGCGGACACGTGCGACGCGAAGCGGACCTGCACGGTTCACGGCACGGTTGCGTTCGTCGCGGGGAGGCACGGCCAAGGCGCGTCGTTCGACGGCCGCAGTTGGATCGATACGGGCTTCCGACAGCAGGAACTGGGCGACGAATTCACGGTCGAATGCTGGGTGAATCCCGCCCAGCAGCAGAACCCGTACGCCGACGTTTTTGGAAACCATGTTGGGGAAGGCCTGGGCTTCGTCCTGGAGCAGGAGGGATCCAGCACGAATCAGTTTCTCGCCGCGTACGGCGCCGGGGCCGGCCGCTGGGTAGTGACGTCGGCTGCGGCGTTGGCGGCCGACCGTTGGCAGCACGTCGCCCTGGTGAAGACTCGCGAGGAACTGCGGCTGTTCCTGAACGGCGTCCTGGTGGCCGCAGAGCCGGACTCGGCTCCGGCCCGGCCGTCCACGATGCCGGTGGCGGTGGGCTTGGGCTACAGCGCACAGGAACGGTGCTTCCGAGGTCTGATCGACGACTTCCGCATCTGGAACAAGGCCCTGAGCTCATTCGAGCACGCAGGGATCGACCCCGCGGCCGCTGGCGAAATCCGCGCCCAGGGCCTGAACGCTGCGCCGCGTGCAGCCGCCAGCGAGCTCACGAAGTCCTGGACGCTGGCCACCGAGGATACGCGACTGACGCTGGGCGTCACGGCCGCGGGCGAGTTGGTGATTGGCGAACTGGCTTGCCCGGCCGCGGGCTGGAACTGGATTGCCCAACCGGTGGCGTGCCGCCTGCTGTCCGAGTGCGATGTCGCCGGCCAGCGTCGAACGCTCACTTGGCGCGTTGTGGATGCGGCCGTGGACGACAGCGACGGGCAGAAGGTGACGTTGCGGTGGGCGTGTGCCGAGCCCGCGTTGGAACTCGCATCCGAGTGGCACGCTCGTCCGGGCCCCGGTCCCGTCCAGCACGTCATGCGGATCCGGAACGGCTCGACGCAAGCCGTGACGGTGGGCGAGCAACCCACCTTCGATCTGGATCTGACTGGCGCAGCCAGCCTGTGGAGCTTCCACAGCGACGGCGGCACGCCGGATTCTGTGGGCGTCTACCGGCGTCCGGTCACGGCCGATCAGGCAGGCCGCCGCTACACGGTGCGCACCGTGCCGACCGGCGAGTTCATTCCGTACGTGGTGTTGGCGGCGTCCAAGCCGCACGGAATCTACCTGGGGCTGCAGTGGAGTAGCTGCCGGATCGAGACCCTGACGCTGCCCGGAGGAACCTCGCCGAGCGTGCGTGTCCGAGCCGGCAACGTGGCAGACCTACGCGCCGAACTGGCCCCAAGCGAGACGCTGGCCCTCCGGCCAGGGTTCATTGGCACCTACCGCGGCGATCTGGATGATGCCGGCAACCGTCTGCGGCGGTGGCTGCTGCGTTACGCGGTGCCCGACGTCCTGCGGTGCGACCCGAGTTACCCAAAGCTTCAATGGAATGCCTTTGGCGCCACGGGCAAGGCGCCGGGCAGTTGGGAGCCCGTCGAGAAGAAGTACTATCCGCTGATCGACGATATCGCTCCGCTCGGATTCGAGGAAGTGATGATCGACGTCGGTTGGTGGCAGGGCAATGAACCGGACTCACACCAGGTTAGCTGGCCATCCGGGATGCGGCGCGCGTCGGATTACGCGCACCAGAAAGGCTTGCGATTCGGGCTCTACTGGACCGACAATCTCGACATGACGAAGCCTGCCGCTCGGCAGCAGCGTGCGGATCGCATCCGGCGGCTGTTCCGCGAGTACGGCGCGGACATGTGGCGTTCCGATTGCACGCGTGGAGAAGTGCTTGGGGCCACGTTTGCTGCGACGCGGGGATTCTATGAACTGGTCGATACGCTGGCCGGGGAGATCCCCGGCTTCCAGTGGGAGAACTGCAGCGGTGGCGGACGGATCAAGGATTTCGGCGCGATGCAACGGGCCGTGAAGATTTTCAATTCCGATACCTATTCGACGCTGCACGTGCGGCAGGCCTTCTTCGACAGCTCGCATGCTTTCCATTCAGTCCAGCTCGAAGGGCACCTCGGCAGCATCGACGGCCGGTTTCGCCCGCAGGGGGTGACGGGCCTGAGGTACGCCTTCCGCTCCGCGTCGCTGGGCGCTCCGGAATGGTTTCTGGACGCTCCCAACGGCGGCAACGGCAATCAGCCCTGGACTCAGGCCGAGAAGGAAGCGGTCAAAGCCTGCGTCGAAACCTACAAGACCCAACTCCGGCCCTTGATCCGCCAGGCCGACCTCTATCACATTTTGCCTCGACCCGATGGCCAGCACCGCGACGGTCTGGAGTACTTCGATTCGGTTGCCGGGAAAGGCGTGATTTATCTCTTTCAACCTGCAGAAGAGCCGGCCGCAAAGCCGCTCTGTTTCAAAGGGCTGGATGCCAAGCAGTCGTACCGCGTGCGATTCGAGGACGGCTCTCAGCCGCCATGCGTCAAGTCGGGCGCCGAGCTGCTGGACCCAGGGCTCTCGGTCACGCTGGCCGGTGCGGAAGTATCGGAATTGATCTTCTTTGAACTCGTGCGCTGACTGACTGATAGGACAATTCTTTTCAGCCACAGGGCTGAGGCTAGACACGGAAGCCTGGCGAGTCAAAGGGGACGAACGTCTGAATGGCGGCCTCCATGCCGGGCACCACGTCGTCGCGGTCGAGCAGGCGGCGGACTTCGGCCTGGAGGCAGGTCCAGGCGCACGCGCACAACTTGCCCAGCAGCGTGCGGTCGAATCGCGTATGCAGCCGCAGGCGTTTGGGGATGGTCAGCACGACTTGCCGGTGCGCGACGGGAGCACACACGTCTTCGGCCACGTGGATCGAGGTCAGCAGGCCGAGTTGCTAGGGACCTCCAAAACCGAACAACAAATCTGACCCCTGCGAGGTCCCCGAATCGAAAATCGGCAATCCAAAATCGACCGCAGGGCTATCCCAGCAGAATCCTGAATCCTGCTTGCTCAAAGTGATGGTCGCCGGTTAGGGCTTGGGCGATTCCGCGATCCTGCATGACGACGAACGAAATGCAGTCGGTGAGCGACCACTGCTTGTCAGGGCGGGCGTCATACATGGCAATCCCCCGGCTCATCAACTCCTCGGACGGCGGAACGATTTCGTTGTCGGGATTGGCTCGTATCAGAGCTACAACACGAGAAAACGCAGGGCGGTTTGCGGTTGTGGCCAAGCCATCAGCCAGCTCGGTCAGCACCCACGCCGTGGTGACAATTGGTCCCTGGTTCTGCTGCGAGAACTCCCGTGCTCTCCGATGTGCTACGTCCTTCGGATTGAGCAGGGCAAAGAAGTAGAACGAATCGGCGAAGACGAGGTTCATCGCTTCGGCGCTCCGTGGAGATAGTGGTCGTGCTGTTCCGCCATGTCACCCGGCAAGTCGGGAACAGTACCGATCACGTCCGCGAACTGCTCAGCTAGGGTTTTCCGTTGGGGAGCATTGACCATCTGCACGGTGACTTCTGTACCTTCGGGGAGTTCCACGCCTTTGTCGAAAACAATGACGCCTTTTTGCACGTGTCCACGGTAGATCATTCCTATCGCCCTTCCATTTTGGATTCTGCATTGCCGATTTTGGATTCGTCCCGCTGGGGAAAGCGTAGGATCACAGTAGTTCGGCGCCGCCCAAGCGCACTTCATCGGCTTCAAGTACGATTTTCTCCAACACGACATCCTGAGGGCCTTCACTCGCCGCCGCGACAGTGCGCCGGACGGTGGTACTCCTATTGAACACCTTCCGAGCTTGCACAGGAAGGGCGGATGAAGCGAAATGGGGCTGCCGCTTTCGTCGTGGAACCGTCCGCGGGGAACAGAATCGGCTTCACGTTGTCAGCCAGAAGCCCGGCGACAAGGGGGTTTTCGCAGGGGTCAAACTTTTTTTTCGGTTTTGGGGGTGGTACGCTGGGCGGGATAGAGATTCCGTTCTGGAAGGTTCGTCAGGCCTCGACCGCCAAGACGGTAGTTCCCTGGTGTGATCTACCACGTTGTCGCCCGCGGCGACGGGCGGCGTGCCCTGTTTCATGACGACGGGCACTACCAGCGGCTCTCCCAAGGGCTGGCGACGAAGCTTCAGCGATCCGGCTGGCAGGTCCTCGCCTGCTGCTGGATGCCGAACACCTCCACGTCTTGCTGCGCACCCCCGAGGCCAATCTCGAACCGATCCTTCAGGTCGTGGCTACGGCACATCCGGTGGCCCCGGAGGAGTACGTCGGTTTTCGCTCTGCCGCGACCGGGCGAGAGAGGGCGGCCTGGCTTTGTCGCCGCTGGACGGGGGTGAGCTTGGCGGAATTGTCGAGGCGTCTTGGACTGCGGCACCCGGACAGTTCTGCGACGTACCCAACGAAAGCCGCCTGGAGCCGAACCAGTGGGGTACGGAGACGGTGGAGTAGGAGACGCGAACGATTGCCCACTGTCGCGATCTGCTACCGCGATACCAGTTCCGATGATATACTCTGACGGGAGTTACCGCGTTCATCGGTCGGCTTACCCGCCGTTCGCCCGTGAGGGAAAAGGGTTCCGTGACGAGGTGATGTAACGGCGAGGCGAGCACTGGAAACCGACGCGGACACGAGATGTTCAATCGCGTGCTGAGACAAATGCGAGAGAAGGTCCGCCATCGGCAGTACGTGATGACGCTACACGCCGAGGAGGAGATGGACGATGACGAGTTGACCATTTTCGACATCGAGCGAGGCGTTCTCACAGGCGAGATTGTTGAGCGACAAAAGGATCGAGATTCGGGCGAGTGGAAGTACGTTGTGAAAGGCGCGACGCTGGCGGAGCACGACCTCGTGGTTGTGGCGAAATTGAGTGTCACGGGAAAGCTCGTAATCATCACTGTCTTCTTGGACTGAGCTATGGGGTCGGACATGGTTTGTGATATCTGCGGCAAGAAGGGTGCTCGTGCCCGGCGGGTGACGCGCAGCTACGGAAGCGGCAATCGCCTTTTGGTGATCGAAAACATTCCCGTCGTGAGTTGCCCGCACTGTGGGGAGAGCTATCTGACGGCTGAGACGTTGCTTGAGATCGAACGCGTCAAGCTTCATCGGCAGTCCTGTGCCGAAAAACGGCAGGTGGCGGTGGCCAACTTCGCATAACGGGGCCCCGGAAGAAGACCGCGAGTCAGTTCTCGGAGGGCTTTCGCAGGGGTCAGACTTGGTGTTCGGTTTTGGGGGTGGTACGCTGGGCGGGATATTGATTCCGTTCTGGAAGGTTCGTCAGGCCTCGACCGCCAAGACGGTAGTTCCCTGGTGCGATCTACCACGTTTTCACCGTTCGGCGAGGGTGTCCCGACCCTTGCCCAAACCCTGTTTCCTGACGACGGGCACTACCAGCGGCTCTCCCAAGGGCTGGCGACGGAGCTTCAGCGATCCGGCTGGCAGGTCCTTGCCTGCTGCTGGATGCCGAACACCTCCACGTCTTGCTGCGCACCCCCGAGGCCAATCTCGAACCGATCCTTCAGGTCGTGGCTACGTCACATCAGGTGGCCCCGGCGGAGTACGTCGGTTTTCGCTCTGCCGCGGCCGGGCGAGAGAGGGCGACCTGGCTTTGTCGCCGCGGGACGGGGGTGAGCTTGGCTGAATTGTCGAGGCGTTTTGGACTGCGGCACCCGGACCCTTCAGCCAACTTGGTGCGCCGGGGTTCGCGCGCTGCCGCTTCGAGCCGTATCTGGGATTGCTCCAATGGGCCAAGGGCGTAGTCCCGACGCCTCGCGGCGACGTGCGGGTGTCGTGGCGACGCGGCGCGAAGGGCCGCTTGACGTTCAAGATCGAAACGGCTGCCGGCATGCCCGCCGAGTTGGTCCTGCCGCGCCCGACAGATGCCGCGGACCTCGTCCTCGACGGCCGAAAAGTCGTTACGGCAGGTCAACCGCCCCAGGCAGAGGTCCGACTCGATGCGGGGTTCATCCGCGTTACGCTCCCTGGCGGGACACATCAAGGGGAACTCGGCTCGGGTGCCACGAAATAGCGAGTGTGCGCTTCATGTGGACCGGTCTCTCCGAGACCGGGTTTCGCGTCTCGGAGAGACGCGACCACGTGACCGCGAAGCCGCCCTGAGATGGGCGGCAGCCCGGCAACAGTTCTGCCAGCGTGGCCTCTGCCACGTCCCGCGAACTGGCTTGAAATGGTGAACGCGCCTCAGACGGAAGCGAAACGGGCGGAACTGGCAGGGTTGCGTAATGGTGTTAACCGCGGTACCGCAACACCCGGAAAGCCGAGTGCGACCAACTCACCCGGTCCCGACGCGTGCAGCGCGCCTGGGTCGCGTTGGGCGACTTGCGGATACGGTTGCAAGGGCCGCGCACCCGTTTCCGCGAACGGACCAAAGTGCAGGAGGCGGTGGATCGAAGAAGTCCTTCATGCGGCTGTTGAGTTCGCCGAGCTTGACCATCGCCTCGAACTTCTCGGCAATCGCGGTTTCCCGGTTGTAACCCAGGAGTTCGGCCGTGGGCAGTTTCAGAAGGCTGGGATAGCGGATCGTGGCAGGAGCAGGCGTGATCACGTCGCTGAATCCGATGTCGACCTGCATCGCAATCCGCGAGTTGCCGAGCGTCGCCTGAAACCTCGCTCGCACCCCCTCATAGTGCTGCAGCACATCGCTGAACCGACGGTGAGTGGTGTGGGCGACGTTCCGCAGCCACTGACGCACCGAGGCGGCCACGTTCTTGATGGGCCCCTTGGTCATGCGCTCGCCTCCAGGTAGGGCCGTAGGATCTTCTCAACGCGACAGATGCGGGCGAATTCGAGCACTCGCAGGAGCTGCGACCGACGACGTTGGCGATAGGTCTTCAGCGCTTCCAGGGCGACGTCCAGGCCGATCTTGTTGCGGAACTTGAAACAGTCGGCCAGCGTTTTCTCCGGGCTGTAGATTCGAACGGGGACTCCGTCGAGGGAATGGATCTCGATGCCGGCCGAAAAAACCGCTTCGGAAAAGCGAAAAACGTGGAGGGGGGGATAGGCGAGCGAAGGTTCACGGGCGGACCGCGGGAGGGCCAGATGGACCTCGTGCGGAATCTGCGTCGTGAGTTGGTGAAACGCCAGCGCCGCGATCAAGCAGACCACTCCATGGGGCGATCGCTTGGCGACCGTAGCCAGGTCCGGGTCACTAAGCGGGGGAAGGCTCGCGAGCCGAAAGACGCCGCGCGCCAGTTGCGCCAGTTCCCCAGCATCCCTCAGGGCGTAGAGCGTCCGGGGGTGGATGCCTGCGGCGAGGGCTTCTCTCGTTCGCAACGTGCCGCCAAGTTCGCTGAACGCTTTACGGGCGCGTTCGTTGGAAGTGGCCATCGGTGGTCCTCGCGAGGCTGGATAAGAAAGTCAGCACATTCTAGGAAGTGTGTGCGATTGTATCCAGGCCAATTCGCGGGCTGCGGTCGGGGCTTTCGCAGGGGCGGGGCTCTCGCAGAGGGGGCTTTCCCAGGGGTCAGACTTGTTTTTCGGTTTTAGGGCTGGCATGGGACCGGGACATTGATTCCGTTCTGGAAGGTTCGTCATGCCTCGACCGCCCGGGCCATGTCCAGGTAAGCGAGATCCAGATTCCAGATTCTCGCTCGTCACGTGCGACCAAGCCATCGAGGAAGTGGCTGTTAGGCTGTCACGCTTCCGGCAACTCAAGGTGCGCGAACGGAAGCAACTCAGCTCGTAGCACATCCATCCAGTGAGCGATAAGTCTAACCGTAGATCTTGCGGCACTCAGGGCAAACGCCCAGATGCGTGTACCAATCCAGCGGCGAACGCGCGGGATCGTTCGGCGAGACTTCTTCCAGCGATGCGGCGTACGATTGGAATTCCTCCACCTCGGTCCAGTCGGGAGGCACTTCGTCAACGCCGTCGTACTCGTCTGTGTTGCAGTAGAAACAAGCCAGTCGGATTTCACGAGGCATGTTCGATCTCCTGTTCATCGGGCAATTTCGGGAACCTGAGAAAAAACCGGTGCACGCCACCGGCTTCTGGTCGCGGGATCGCCGCGGCGCGAAGCCCAGTGGATTCACATCTGACCGAATCGTTAAGGAGAAAGAACAACTTGCATGGTCTAGCCTGACCAGCCGTATCACAATGCTGAGGAAAAGGCAAGGAATTGCCCGCTGAGCCGCCCAGGGCCGGTTCTCGCGGGATCGCTGCGTGTCGGATGGCCGCGTTAGAAGAGTTGCACGTCGTTCCGGATGCGGTGCCGGACCTCGGCCAGGGCGTCTTCCAGGGCCTGCGCAATTTCGTGGTAGGTGCCCTTTCGCTGGGCCGAGACGACGACTTTCCAGCCTGCTTCGGTGGGAAAGGCGAGCGGCAGGAAATAACTTACCCGACTTAATGTAGGATGGTCTTCCAAGACCGTCCCGATCGGCCTGGAAAGGCCGACCTACGGGTAAGTTATTTCCTGCCGCTCGCCCAATGCCTCGCCAGGCGGTTGTCGCCGTGTTCGGGGTGCAGTATTGTAAACGGCCGTTGAGGTCATCTGCGTGAAGCGGGCTGGAGTCTGTGGAGGATGCCGTTATGAAGCGGAATGGTTCGCAGGCATGAAACACATAATGAGGGTATCTGGCTTTTCTCGCGGTTCTCGTTGGGGAGGACTCACTGTGAAGATCCACCAAACAAGAGGAGATAGTCCATGCAAAACCAATTCTTAACGGTTTCACTGCTGAGCGGAGTAGTGCTGATGTTGGCGGTCGCACCCGTCTGTGCTCAGGGCTCCAATCCCGCTTTGGTCACCTTTGTCGCAAACGCTCCACCGGCTGACGTCGGCAAGGTCTCTCAGGAGGACTGGAACACCTACTGCAAGTGGGAGGCGTCGCTTCCGGCCGACCAGCAGGCCTGGGAGAAACTGCTGCAAAAATATCTGGGAGGATACTACTTCCCGATTTATTTGAAAGGACGTCTGGCGGGTAAATACACGCTGGAAGAGCCCGGTGACTGGGGGTTCGTCCCCGATGACCCTGCCCTGCCGCGCGTGCTGCTGATCGGCGACTCGATCTCACACATGTACACCGAGTCGGTCCGGCGGCTGATGAAGGGCAAGGCGAATGTCCACCGGGCCCCGGCCAACTGCGGGCCGACCGACATGGGTCTGAAGGCGATGGACGATTGGCTGGCCGAGACTCCCGGAAAACGGTGGGACATCATCCATTTCAACTTCGGCATTCACGACCGGAAAAAGACCGCCGAAGCCTATGCCGCGAACCTGGAGAAACTGGTCGCCCGCTTGAATAAGACTGGCGCTGTTCTGGTGTGGGCGCGGACGACGCCGTTCGCCAACGATCCCATGGCCAAAGTGCAGTACACGATGCTCAACGAGACCGCCGACGCGGTCATGACCCGCTACGGCATCAAGATCGACGATGTGTATTCGACTGTCGCAGGTGACTTGGACAAGTACATTTCCGGCGACAAGGTGCATTTCAACCAATATGGCGTCAAGGTCCAGGCTGAACAGGTCGCCAAAGCACTCACCGAGGTGCTGAAGGCGAAAAAATAATTAGACAAGTGCCAGCAAAGGGACAGGTATTTCGAACGAGGATTCTCGGGGTTGACTCTTTTCACCCGCATAATAGATGCCAATCATGGGAACCGACATGTTGCCGGCCAAGCCTATGGGATGGTAATGGCCTGTGTATTCTGATGATGGCGGACGAATGTGAAGGGGGAGGATGATGAAGACTTGGATGATCGGGGCATGTGCGGTGCTGGCCGCGTGTGCGGGAACGGTGACTGCGGAGTCGGCCAAGACGCCGGCACCGGTTTGGGATTTGGCCAAGGATGCGTTCGCCGCCACGACGGGGCGGATCGAGCGGGTGGACGGACGCGTCAGGATGGACGGAGCCAGCGCGTTTGCTATTCCCAACAGCGCGATCCAGGACGTTTCTTGCTTTACGATCGCAATGGAAATCCGCTTCCATGCGTTGGAGGATCGCAGTAATTTGGGGCTGCTGGATCAGCGGGTTTCCGATACGGGGTTCGCTGTCGATGCGACCAAGTGGGGCGCGGTCGGCAGTCCGCTGTCGACGACGGTGAACGGCGTCGCCTATGGGCAGAACGGTTTCCGGGCCTCGAACAATCAGGTGTGGCAGTTCGTCCTCGCAGTGCGGGACGGCGTGGTCGCGCCGTATCAGAACAAGGTGGCCGGGCCGCAGTATCTGATGCGCATCACGCCGAACCTCGCGCCGATTTGGGTGGGGCGCACGCCGAGCCGGAAGGATCAGAAGCCGATTTCCGATTATGAGATTCTCAGCCTGAAGGTGTACGGGCCGGACTACAAGTACTACCTGCCGGGCGAGTCGGCGGACACATTGAAAAACGGCTACGTCGGCGGGCAGGGCTGGCTGGTGCGATTGCCGGGCAAAATCGACAAGCCGCTGCCTCGCATCCTCTATTACGGCGACTCTATTTCTATGGGTTACGGGGACCGTTTCTCCGCGCTCCTGAAGGACAAGGCGTACTGTTATCACTGGTGCCATTTCATCGGCTATGTGGACAGTTTTCCGTCCGCCGCGTTCGAGGCGGCGGCGGGCGTCGCTCCGTTTGACGTCATCGTTTTCAACAACGGGCTGCACTCGCTGCATTGGTCGCCGGACAAGGCCACGGACGCGCAGATCGAGGCCGTTCTGCATAACATGATCCATGCGTTCCGCAAGGGCGCTCCGAAAGCCAAGCTGGTCTGGGCCGCCACCACGCCGCAGACCACGAAGGGCCGTCCGGTCACCAGCATGGGAGAGCTGAATCCTATCGTCATTCGGATCAACACTCTGGCGGATAAAGTCATGAAGGAAGAGGGCGTGGACAGCGTGGATCTCTACGCCCTGCTGAAGGACCGTCTCGAGCTCGCCGCCGGCGACCAGTACCACTGGTCAGGCGAGGCCTACCAACGGATCGCCGAGGAGTTGCAGAAGAAGTGTGACGCCATCTTGTCTCGTCCGTGAGCTTCTTCCTGACGTATCCGCTGACCGGGAAGAACAGGCAGGTGCATCTGTCTCGCAGGGACCGCAATCGGGATTGTGAGATTGACGTCTGGCTGCATTTCTCTGGCGTGGTGCTGAAGAACGATCACGGAAAAGAGGCGGACACACACCAAGGGGAACTCGGCTCGGGTGCCGCGAAATAGCGAGTGTGCGCTTCACGTGGACCGGTCTCTCCGAGACCGGGTTTCGCGTCTCGGAGAGACGCGACCACGTGACCGCGACGCCGCCCCTGCGATGGGTGGCAGCCCGGCAGCAGTTCTGTCGGCGTGGCCTCTGCCACGTCCCGCGAACTGGGTTGAAATGGTGAACAGGCAACCCACGGCTTCTGAAGGCCACGGTCGACTGCGGCTGCCCGTCCCCGATGATCGCCTGCTGGGCCGCGTACGCGAATATCTCGCGCAGCACCGTCGTCTTTCGATCTCGCTCCTCGAGCCGCTCGTTCAATCCGGCAAGCTCTACGCCGACAGCCGCGGCAATGCCGTCTTTCTGCTGGTGACCGGAAAAGCTAATCGCCCGGTCGGTGCCGAACTGCGTGGCACCGGGCCGCGCGTCTGGCGGGGGATGGCGTCTGGCACCCGTAGGGACCTGGGATACTTCTGGATGGGTGCTCCGGGTTCCCGGCAAATCGTCCTCGGCGAATCGGCCATTGATGCCATCAGCTGGTTTCAGATGCATCCGCAGTACATCTGCCTCTCCACCTCCGGCGTCCGCGCCAATCCACCCTGGCTCCGGGGACTGATCACCCGTGGTTACGAAATGCACTGCGGCTTCGACGCCGACGAATCTGGCGACACGGCGGCCAACCAGATGATCGCCTCGCACCCCGTAGTCCAACGACTGCGGCCTCCGGCGCACGACTGGAACGACGCACTCGCATCTCGCCGATAGTCACTGCCAGGCCTCACCCACCAGCCGCTCCCGCTGCGCCAGGCAACCCATTCACAGTACCACGCACTGTGAGCCAAAGGGTCCATCGCCCTACTGCTACCGCGGCGAGGAAGTGCGGGCGATGACTGAGCACTGCCGTGCCACCGAAGGCGTGGGCTGGTTGGCCAACGTGATTATCGCGCTCGCCTGTACGGGACTGCGCATCGCCGAATTGGCGTCACTGCGTTGGACGGATCTGAATTTGGAAACTTCACGCCTGACCTTGACCGACGAGACGGGGCGCCCTGTTGTCGAAGGACGAAAACGGCGTGAACTGAAGAGTGGTCGCAGCCGTACCTTTCCCATTCATCCGCACCTGCTGAGCGTCCTGCAAGGGATGCCCCGCGTCGATGCGTGCGTCTTCCACGGACCTCGCGGTGGGCGGCTAAAACCGGACACGGTTCGCCGAATTCTGGTACGCGAAGTCCTAGACGGGCGACACAGTCGCTTTCCCTACGCCCGTGGGTCAGTGATTTCGATGCCTTTTTGGGCGAGGAGCAAGTTCATCGTCATCCACGAGGTTGCCCACGTCCTGTGCAACAGGCACTACGGCGAGGACTCAATCGCTCCCCACGGGCCAGAATTCGCGGGACTTCAAGTGGCGATGGTCAGCCATTTCTTGGGGGAACAAGACGGCCTTGATCTTCGGTTGGCGTTCACTAGGTTCGGGGTGGCGCACACGTTGTTGGGTGACGAGTGGAGTTTGACGGGGTGAGGTCCATTGGCCACCCATCCCACGACTACGGCTTGTCAGCCATGCCCTGAGCCAACGCCTCGATCTTCGGCCAATCGAACAGTTCCTTTTGGATCGGCCACAAACGGGCCGCTCGACGTGCGATTCCCGCATCTCGCAATGCGGCACCGAGCAACATTCCGACGACCAGTGTGGTCACAGGGGTTGGCACGTCCACCGCAACCAAGAGCAAGACGCCGACGATCCCCATGAGCGTGAGCAACGGCAGGCTACGCCACGCGAAGAGCAGGCTGACGATGGTTGGCGGTTTGAGCCGTGCCGTGGTGAGCTTGTTTATGACCACCCGCAACTGTCCGTCGTTGTGATTCATCCGCGACTCCTGCCCTCAGTGGTTCCAAAACCAGTAGTTGAAGTCCTTGAGCAACTTCTGATTGGCGTCCTTCTTCGTCAGTTCGAGGTCTTCCTCGCCCAACCTGGACTCTTCCAACTCCAGCCCATCGCGATCACACCGCTTGCGGAAAATCGAGGGCATGTGGTCCAGCGTGAACTGATTCCACTCGATCAGGTACAGATGTGACTTGCCGTCGTCGCTGACTTCGGTGATCGTCCCAGCCCAGCCGCCCAGCGGAATGTCGGGGAAGTCAGGATCGGCAGTGCCGTACTTGACCCGCACTCGGTCGCCCACGGCAAACCTGGGTGGTGTTGATGGCTTCCTGCGTCGTGGCGACTTCCGTTTCTTCTTCGTAGACATCGTGTTTCGCTCCCGTCAATCCGTCAGGGGAATTGGCGTCGGCAGACATTTTGGCGGATACGTGCTGGCACGGGCAAGAGCAGTTGACCGCTTCCCCCCACCCGTCTTGTGCATGGACCAGCTTGCTTACGGGTTCAATAATTCCCGAACAGTCAGTCAGGGAGCGGGGCAGCCCTTCCGAGAAATCGCGAAGCGGCTGTTCCCCCTGACAGCGAAGGCTCGCGCGTCAGTGGGTGCCGATGGTTGGGATGACGACCCCAAGCCCATCCTTCTGTTCAAACACTCCTGACGGTTGCGGGCCTTCGCGTTTCTTGGCTGTGTCTCGTCAGTTTAGCGCGTGGCCATGCGACACGATGCCGCTCAAGAACCATCCCAGCAGGCCCATCACCCACAGCACCATCCGCAGTGCTGACGCCCCGCGACTGAATGGCAGCTTGATGAACAGCGGCAGCGTCCCACCGACCATGAATGCCCCGCAGTAGGGCAGCAAGCTGAGCGAGAATGCCAGACAGCAGCTTTGGCAGTTACGGCTGATTGCACCCGTCATCGGGCCGAGGATGGTGCCGAGCGTGGTCAGAATCACCAGCCTGCGATGGCTGTCCTGCTCAATCCCGTGCTCAGCAATCCAGTAGGTCAGGGCAGTGAAGCCGAGCCAGATGCCAAGGAAGACGAACAGGTGGGCTTTGGTGAAGTGGTTTTGGAAGGGGGGCATGGTGTGTTGGTGCCTGCGGGGCGGTGGGAGGACGCTAGGCTACGGCGTATAACCACGCGAGCGCGGCCGTGCCGACATCCGACCATCAACCTGGAGAATACCATGCCCGCTTCATCCCGTCGCCCGCTGACAGTCACCGCCAGAATTACCGTCGAGATCGAGAATGCCGCCGAATTGGCGGGTTTGCTTCGACAAGCCCTGGTGCAGGCGTTCGGTGCCGCCGTTCCAGCAGCCCGCATTGCCCCAGCCGTCGCCCCACGGCCACCAGTGCCAACCCCGCCGCCGAAGATCGAACCGCCACAAATCAGGCCCTCGCCGCCGCAGGTCAAACCCACGCCCACGCAAGCAGTCCCAGACGAGAATCTGCTGTTGGACACAAAGCAGGTGGCCGAGTTGCTTGGTGTCGGTGAGCGAACGCTTTGGCGATGGTCGCGTTCGGGAATTGCTCCGAGGCCGCTTAAAATCGTCAAGACCGTGCGATGGAGCGCCGTGGAAGTGCGTGAGTGGGTTGCGGCGGGATGCCCGCGAGAGGAACAATGGGAGAAGATGAAGAAGGGGCGACCATGATGGGCTTCTTGAGCGGTGGTGTGTCGTGTGCCGCCGCCTATGGCACCGAGACCAAGGGACGGCGGCGGTGTGTGCTGGACGGGCGACATCGCGGCGACACACGAGGGCCGTGTGCCGAGAGGCAGCTTGGTGACCGCTTTTCCGTGTCAAGAATGGTACGAGTGACCACCTACCACCAGTGGGATTTTTTGGGCGAATTTGTGGGCGAATTTGGTAATCCGGCACGCGGCATAATACGGACTTATTACATTCCCAAATTTAGGAAATCAAAGCCAAAAACCTCTGGGGGTTAGGGTGGCATATGGGACTCCCGTGGCATAACGTGGGCAGCTTCTTTTCTTTGCCCCTAAAGTTCTGTAGACTGGCACAGCCATGCTGAACCTGAAGCCCATCATCCACTCGATCCTCGAAGACTACGCCCTCCCGCGTCACGGAACCCACGGCGTTGCCCATTGGGCATCGAGGTCTTTGACCTGATCGACATCCTTCGCGCCTTCTGAAAGCTACGTGTGTGCTCGCAGCGGCAAGTGAGTCCACCACAAGTTGCTGTAGCTGGTGGGCACAGCCCACCCTACATCTCGTACCGTCGCCGACTAAATCAACAGCCCACAAGGCGGATGGGGGCCGGATCATCCCCACTGCTCCCGCATCAGGCAGTAATCCGAAGCGTCAGCGAGAAAACGCCGCTCTTCCTCGCTGACGCGTCGGATTACTTCTTTCCTTCCCGTCGCCGTAGGCTCAGCGGCCTCGATCAAGTCCGTCTTACAGAAACTGCCTCAACACCAACCCTGCCACGTCGGTGTCGGCCAAATGCTCGCTTCCCAACACGCCCGAGCGCGAGGCCAGCAGCACGCCGCGTTGCGCAGCATTGCGGACCGGCGCACCGTGAGAGCCTTGGACTAGCGTCGCGTTCAGTGGAATGCTCCGCGTGGCCGGATCAAAGTATAACTCGACCGGATCGTAACCGGGCTTGCGATGGATGTCCACCGTGCGGGCAAAGCCGGGTGCCCGCGCGTCGTCCAGCCACCAGTAATAGGCCTGCCAACTGTCGGGCGTGGAGATGAGGACGACTTCGCCGGACCGCGGATGCTGCAGGCCGTAGTGGGCGAGTTCGTCGCCCACCAAGACCTGCTCGATCCCCGCCGTCCCGCGAAACAATTCCTTAACGCGTTGAATTACGGCGGGCACGGCGTCCTTGACGAAAACGTGCGAGAACTGGTGATCCACCAGCGCCCACGCAGCACTGGCCTGCAGGTCGAGATGCTCACCATCGGTCTCTTCCCTGACCTTCAGCAAGCCGGACTCGCGCAAAACGCGGTTCGGGTAGCTCACCTGGTGGACCGGTGTGATCACGTATTCGCTGGCGGCCAACCACAGCAGGTCCGCCCCGCCATAGGCTGAGGCACAGCCTTCCGCCAACTTGCCAATCACCGCATCGAGTTCCGCCAGGGCCGCCACCGCCGACGGGCTGTCCGGACCAAGTTTCTGGGCGGCGTATTCCAGGTGCGGGAGGTAGAGGTAGAAAAAGTTTGGGCGGTAACGAGCCGCGGCCTGGATGGCCGAGTCGACAATCCACGCCGTCGACTTGATATTGGCCAACGGCCCCCAGAAATGCTGTAACGGGAAGTGGCCGAGCGTGTCCCGCAGTTCCCCGTACAGGCCGGCTGGCTGGCTGTAGCACCATAAGCCTTCCGAGCCGTCGGGGTTGTGCACCGGCGCCGGCAGACAAATGTAATCCGCGCCGCAACCTTTGCCAAGCATCGGGAACCAGACAGCCGAGGTCAGTCTGCGGTCCCGTTCGTGCAACCGATCCCAAATCTGCGGCGCCAAGATCTTGTCGTTCCAAGCCGTCCACATCTCAACTTGCAGCTGCTCCCGCCAGTAGAATCCGTTGGCCACCACGCCGTGCTCCGCCGGTAACTTGCCGGTCAGCAGATTGGCCTGCACGGGCCAGGTAACGGCCGGAAAACTCGCGGTTAACGCCGCCTTCTCACCCGCCGCCATCAGTGCCAAAAGCTGGGGCATGCAGGCCAAGTCTGGCTCGCGCAAACCGGGGATCGACAGTAGAATTACCTGGGGGGACATATTGCCAGTCTCGACGGAAGGATTGTGAAAGGAAGTCTTCAACGGACAAGTGCCTCAACGACCCGTCGCCAGCGTTCGGGGAATCCGTGGTAGGCGGTCATATAGGTCGCTTCCAGCGGTACGTTGACGTACCAACCTGGCCTTAGAAAGAGCGGCATGTCCGGGAGCATGGAACCGACTCCTTGGTGACTACCCGTTGCCTGACGCCTTACTATTATCGCTGGCCGAGGGGCCGAGCCAAGAGGGGTCGCCGGTTCGGGCCGATTCGTCTGCCAGGCTCGAACGAAACCGCTGCTGGGAGCGGGCACTTCAGCACCGTCGTCAGGAACGCCAGGATGTCGGCCGCTTCGTCGATGCGTTTGATTGTCGGCGTGCCCGCACCGTGACCGGCGCGCGTCTCGATGCGGATCAGAATCGGCGCGTCGCCCGCCTGGGCGTGCTGCAATTCGGCCGCGAACTTGAAGCTGTGCGCCGGAATCACACGGTCGTCGTGATCGGCCGTGGTGATCAAGGTGGCCGGATACTTGGTGTCGGGCTTGACGTTATGCAGAGGCGAATATCGCAGCAGCGTCCGAAACTGGCCGGGATCATCGGACGAACCGAATTCGGAAACCCAGGCCCAGCCGATCGTCCACTTGTGGAACCGCAACATGTCCATCACGCCCACTGTCGGCACCGCCGCGCCGAATAGTTCCGGACGCTGGGTTATGACGGCGCCGACCAGCAGGCCGCCATTGCTGCCGCCGCGAATGGCGAGTTTCTCGCGGCTCGTGTACTTGTTCGCGATCAGCCACTCGGCCGCTGCGATGAAGTCGTCGAACACGTTCTGCTTCTTTTCCTGCATCCCCGCTTCGTGCCACGCGCGGCCATATTCGCCGCCGCCGCGCAGGTTGGTGACCGCGTAGACGCCGCCCGACTCCAGCCAGACCAGATTGGTGACCGAGAAGTCCGGCGTGAGCGAAATATCGAAGCCGCCGTAGGCGTACAACAGCGTGGGGTTCTGCCCCTCCAGTTTCAGGCCCTTCTTGTGCGTGATGAACATGGGGATCTTGGTGCCATCCTGGCTGGGGTAGAAGACCTGGGTGGTCTCAAAGTCGTCAGGGTTGAAATCCACCTTGGGCTGCCGAAACACGGTGCTCTGGTTCGACTCGACCTCGTACCGGTAGCTGGTGGCGGGCGTGGTGAAATTCGCGAACGAGAAGAACGTCTCACGGTCCTTGCGTCGGCCGTGGAAGCCACTGGCTGTACCGAGCGCCGGCAGCGGGACATCGTGGAGGTGTTGGCCCGTGAGGTCAAACACTCGGACACGGGTTTTGGCATCTTCCAAATACGATACAAGGAATCGCTCGCCCACCACGCCCGCATCGCGGATCGCCGCCGGGGCTTCTGGGATGAGCTCGCGCCACTGGGTTCGCTCCGGCTGGGTGACGTCGATCGCCACGACGCGGCGGCGAGACGCCCCGGCGTCGGTCAGGATCCAGAAGACCGAGCCTGCATTGCCGATGAAGCGATATTCGGCGTCGAAGCCGTTCAGCAATTCCACCACGGCCGCAGCGGGCTGGTCGAGGGCTTTATAGAAGATCTGATTCTTGCGTTCGGTGCCGCGCCAGACGCTGATGACCAGATACCGTCCATCCTCGCTGACCTCGCCGCCGAAGCCCCATTCTTTCTGGTCCTGGCGCTGGTAGATCAGGGTGTCTTTCTCCTGCGGATCGCCCAGGCGGTGCTGATACAACTTCTGGTAGTAGTTGGTCCCCGTGAGTTCCTCGCCCTGCTTCGGCTCGTCATAGCGGCTGTAGAAGAAGCTCTGGCTGTCCGGCGTCCAGGAGACTCCGGAGAACTTGACCCATTTCAGATGGTCGCCCAAATCCCGCCCCGTGGCTGCGTCTTTGACCTTCCACTCCTCCCAATCGGAACCCGCGGAGGCCAGTCCGTAGGCCAGATAGCGGCCGTCGTCACTGGCGGCCCAATCGGCCAAGGCGACGGTGCCGTCGGTGGACAGCCGATTCGTGTCCACCAGTTCGCGCGGAGTGGCCGTCAGCGCGTCGGCGACGAGCAGTACGCTTTGATTCTGCAAGCCGAAGTTGCGGGTGTAGAAGTAACGTCCGCCACGCTGATGCGGTGTCCCGAACCGCTCGAAGTTCCAGAGCCGTGTCAGTCGAGCCTTCAGCCGCGCGCGATCCGCCAGATGTTCCAGATAACCGAACGTCAGTTTGTTTTCGGCGGCGACCCAAGTCTTCGTCTCGGGACTGTCCAGGTCCTCCAGCCAACGATAGGGATCCGCCACGGGCTGACCGTGGTAGGTATCGACGTGCTCGCTGCGCCGCGCGGCGGGGTAGGTGAGCTGTTCTTCCTCGGCAAGAGCGTCTGACGCCAACCAAGTCGCGAGGATGGCGACACACAGCCATCCGATCCACTGCGGCAGTGCTTTGCCTTTGGGCACAACCGAGAAATAACTCCCTCGCCCCGGTACTCCGGGGAGAGGGATGGGGTGAGGGGCAGAACAGCAAATGCTGAAGTTATTCTTCGGCCGTTCCTTGGAGCAGGACGGCGGAGGTACGCAGCTTTGGAGTGCGGCGACTGGTCGCCGCTTTTCAGAGACCCCTGCTGTAACTTGCGTTCGCGCATCGCCGCACGCGTGGCGAGCGTGTTTTGAAAAGCGGCGACGAGTCGCCGCACTCCAAATTCGGACGCCGATCCAGGTGGTGGACCATGTCTCAATCATGGGTGGGGGAAGTGCCCGTGTTTGACAAGAATCCGGCGTTGGATCTCGGTCCGTTTCGTAATTTCTCGCCGGGCCAGTTTCAAGATTCAGACGTCGCCAACAACCACACCAGCAATCCCTTCTGGACGTGCAGGCGGTTAGCGGCTTGGCGAATGACGGCGCTTTGTGGACTGTCGATGACGCCGTCCGTGACTTCCTCGCCGCGGTGGGCCGGCAGGCAATGCAGGAACCAGGCACCACTCGGAGCCTGGCGCATGAGCTGTTCGTTGACCTGGTAACCGGCGAAGGCCTGAGCCCGCTGTTGCTGTTCCGCTTCCTGTCCCATGCTGGCCCAGACGTCCGTGTAGACCGCGTCGGCCTCGTGCACAGCTTCCGCCGGATCCGTCGTCGCCAGCAGGTCCAAGGTGGGAACGGCCTCGCGGAGTTGACCGAGAACGGCCTCACTGAAATGGTAGCCGGGCGGCGCGGCCACCGCGAACCGCACGCCCAGCTTGCCACACGCCACCGCCAAGCTCCGGGCCACATTATTCGCGTCGCCCACGTAGGCCACCTGCTGACCGGCGAGCGGCCCGTTTAGCTCCTGCAGGGTGAACAGGTCGGCCAGTGCTTGGCACGGATGGGCCTGATCGGAGAGACCGTTAATCACCGGACAGGTGGCGTGTCTCGCCATCGCCTCGACCTGCTGGTGAGCCTTGGCCCGAAACACGATGACGTCCGCGTACCCGCTCAGCACCTGGGTGAAATCCGCGATGGACTCGCGTTTGCCCCAGCCCACGTCCTCGCCCAGGAACAGGCTCGTTCCGCCCAAGTGGGCCATGCCGGTCTCGAAGCTAACCCGCGTACGCAACGAGGGTTTTTCGAAGATCATCGCCATGACGCGGCCCGCCAGCAAGGGTTCGCGCACACCGAGTTGCAGTTTGTGCTTGATCTCCTCAGTGAGGTCAAAGACTCGCTGAATCTCCGCGGTCGTCAGTTCCAACAGAGTTAACACATGTCGCATCGCATGTAGGTCCTGTGTCCAATACGTTCCGACCAAGCTGCCCTCGCATTCCGTGAGCGGGTGCAGCGCGCGGAAGTTTCTGTTACTTCTCTTGTCCGCTCATGCCCCGCAGCACGCCTTCCAGAATCTCGCAGCCTTGCTCGGCCTGCTCCAAGGCCAGATTCATCGCGGGCAACAAGCGGATGACCCTTTCGTGGGTGCAATTGATCAGTAGCTTGCGGTCCAGACAGGCCTGTACGACGGGCGCCCCGTCGATGTTCAATTCCACGCCGATCATCACGCCCAACACCCGGACTTCTCGAATCACGTCGCACTGTTGCTGCAAGGCCAACAGTCGGCGGCGAAACAGCGCGCTGAGCTGTTGCGCATGCTCCAACAGATTCTCCTGTTCGATCATCAGCAGGGTGGCGATGCCGGCCGCCGCAGCGATGGCATTTCCGCCAAAGGTCGCCGCATGCATGCCCGGCCGCAGACTGGGGGCCAATTGGGCCGTCGTCAGCATCGCGCCGCCCGCGATACCCCCACAGATGGCCTTGGACAGCGTCATCACGTCAGGCACCACGCCGAAATGCTGGTAGGCAAACCAATGTCCCGTGCGGCCGCAGCCGGTCTGTACTTCGTCGAAGATCAGCAGCAAATTATGTTCGTCGGCCAGCTTCCGCAGCCCCTGCAAGAACCCTTCCGGCGGCAAACAGACACCCCCCTCGCCCTGCACCGGCTCGATCATGATCGCGCAGGTCTCGTCGTCGATCAGCGACTTGACCGCCTCCAAATCGCCAAAGGGAGCGTACGCGAAACCGGCCACTAGCGGTCCCAGCCCCTCGTGGTACTTGGACTGGGCCGTGGCCGAGGTGGAACCGAGTGTCCGGCCGTGGAAGCCGCCCGTGAAGGTGATCATCTTGTAGCGTGGGCCGGAATGCAGCCGCGCCAACTTGATGGCCGCCTCGTTGGCTTCGGTTCCGGAGTTGCAGAAGAACGCCTGGCCGCCGAAACTACGTTCCGACAGCATCTGGGCCCAGCGCCCCTGGATCTCGGTGTGCCAAGTGTTCGGCACGTGGATCAGCGTGGCGACTTGCTCCTGCACCGCTTTGACCACCGGCGGGGGGCAATGTCCCAACAGGCCACAACCCCACCCCGGGAAGAAATCCAGGTAACGATTGCCCTCGCTGTCCCAGACGAAGGAACCTTCACCGCGAGTCAGGGCCACCGGATAACGCCGATAGTTCGGAATGACGTATTTGCTGAACAGCTCCACCGTTTCCGGGGAACTCAGGTACTTGCGCTTAGCCATGCTTCATCGTTCCTTTACCAATTCCGTCCCGACTCCGCTCGTGGTATAGATCTCCAGCAACAACGAATGCCGCACGCGGCCGTC
Source organism: Planctomycetota bacterium (assembly GCA_026692885.1). The sequence goes on from JAPLNJ010000856.1 coordinate 36,315, forward strand.
GACGATGTGCACCTTGCGGACGCCCTTGTCCAGCGTCGCCAGGCAACCTTCGACCTTAGGAATCATGCCGCCCACAATCACGCCCTCCTTGATCAACCGCCGGGCCTCCTCGGCCGTGAGCGAGTGGATCAACGATCCCGGATCGTGCTTGTCGCGGAGGACGCCGGGGATGTCGCTCAGAAAGACGAGTTTCTCGGCCCCCAGGGCCTCGGCCACGGCGCCGGCGGCCGTGTCCGCATTGACGTTCAGTTTCTGCCCCAGATCGTCCACGCACATGGACGGGATCACGGGCACTTGGCCGGCGTAGCAGAGATTGTCGATGACGGTCCGATCGACGCGTGTCACTTCGCCCACGTAGCCCAGATCGATCGGCTGCCCCTGTTCGTCCGGGAGAGTGATCCGTCTGCCGAACAGGACATTCGTCGAGCGGAAGTTCAGGTTCATGGCTCGGCCGCCGAGTTCCTCGATGCGCCGGGCGACGAACTCGTTCGTCTCGTAGGCCAACACCCGTTCGACAATGTCCAAGGAGGGCTGATCCGTGTACCGGCGCCCCTGGATGAAGACCGGCGTGATGCCCGCCGCATCCATCGCCCGGCTGATGGCCGCGCCACCACCATGCACGACGACGGGCCGCATGCCGACACTCTCCATGAAGACGATATCCAGCAGCAGGTGCCGGAGGGATCCCGCATCTTCCATCACGCTGCCGCCCAACTTGATGACGGTCACCTTGTCGCGGAAACGGCGAATCCAGCCGAGGGCTTCAATCAGGGTGTCGGCTTTCTCGATGGCTTGTTGCAACGCTATACTCCAGAGGTCACAGTCCGGGAGTTCGGTGAAAACTGACCATTCTGCCCCCCGCTCAGCGCGCTGTCAACGTGAATTGCGAAAACAGGATTGCGAAAACGTGCGGGCGAACACAAGGACTCTACATGGACCCATCAACGTCGCCAGATAAGATCCTGCTGCGGACCTCGCGATTCAACGTGGTGGAGGTCTCCCGTGTGGCGACGGATGGATCGATCCGCCAACGACAGATCCTTCGCCATCCCGGCGCTGTGACTATTTTGCCTATGGTGGATGATCAGCGTGTTTGCCTGATTCGCAACTTCCGCGTGACGGCGAACCGACCGTTGCTCGAACTGCCGGCCGGGACCCTGGATCCGCAGGAAGATCCGCAGGACGCGGCCAAGCGGGAATTGGCCGAGGAGACCGGCTATCGAGCGGGCCGTTGGCGCCACCTGCACTCGTTCTACTTGTCACCGGGAATCCTCGATGAACGCATGCACTTGTATCTGGCGAACGACTTGGTGGCGGGCGAACCGGCTCGGGAGCCTGGCGAAGAAATTGAGACCCTGGTGACTCCGTGGGAGCAAGCCCTCCGCTGGATCCAAACCGGCGAAATCGAAGATGCCAAGACGATCGCCGGACTCTTGTTCTACGATCAGTTTCGCCGTGCTGCGGCCGCCAACCGCGGGTGCTAGTCCAAGGCCACTTACGTTGCACTCGGACATGGTGAACCGCAAGGCGCTATCAAGCAAATCGATTGCTCAATGCACCCTACGAGCACTCCGGATAGAGGGCCTTGCTGACACAGCCGTAGTTGGCCTGGGCCGCAGTGGCCGCGAAATCCAGGAGGTAGCCCCGCGACGACTTGGGTGGCGCGCGCCAGGTCTGCCGTCGCTGATCCAACTCCGTCGGATTCACGTGCAGCGTCACGTCGCCAGCCAGCAAGTCAAAGGAGATCTCGTCGCCGTCCTGCACCAGGGCAAGCGGACCGCCGACGGCAGCTTCCGGAGCACAGTGCACACCGATCGCCCCGTGCGACACGCCGGAAATGCGAGTATCGGAGATCAGCGCGACCCGACCATCCAACTCGGGCACGGCGAGCGCCGCGGAGGCGATCAGGACTTCCGGCATGCCGCTGGCCACCGGACCGACATTGCGGAGCACAATCACGTGGCCGGGCCGGATGCGTTTGGCTTCCACGGCGTCGGCGACGTCTTTAGAATTGTCGAAACAAACCGCCGCGCCGCGGAATCTCGGTTCTTGCAGGCTGGACACTTTGAATACGATGCCGCCCGGCGCCAGATTGCCGAAACAGATCTGCATGTCGGCGTAAGCCTTAAACGGTTGATCCAACGGGGCAATCAAGGTCTGACCCGCGGGAGGTTCCGCCACGCCCGCCAAGTCTTCCGCCAGCGTCTGGCCACTGACGGTCAAGCAGTCCCCATGCAGCAGGCCCGCCTGGAAGAGTTGCTTGAGCAGAACCGGCGTGCCGCCGATGCGGTGCAGATCGACCATGGTCTGTTTGCCGCGTGGGGCAAAGCTGCAGAACACCGGTGTGCGGCGGAAAATCGGCTCGATGTCCTGCAGGGAAAACTCGACGTGGGCTTCGCGGGCCAGAGCCAACAGGTGCAACACGCCGTTAGTCGATCCGCCGATGGCGGCTATCGTGGCCGCGGCGTTTTCGAAAGCTTTTCGGGTCAGCACGTCGCGTGGGCGGATGTTCCGCCGCAACAGGTTCTTCACCGCTTCGCCCACCCGCAAACATTCCCGCTGTTTCTGATCGTCGACCGCAGGAATGGAACTGCTGTACGGCAGCATCAGCCCGATTGCTTCCATCGCGATGCCCCAGGTATTGAAGGACGCCGCGATGCCGCACCCGCCCGCTCCGGGACAGGCTCGGCGCAGAATCTCGTCTGCTTCCTGCACCTCCATCGCGCCGACGGAAACTGCGGCCTGTGCGTCGTAGACGTCCAGGATCGTGATCTCGCGTCCGGCATGGACGCCGGGGAGGATCGTCCCGCCGCTGACCAACAAACCGGGATAGTTCATGCGGGCCAAGGCCATGGCGAACCCCGGTCCGTTCTTGTCGCAGTGGTGCAACCCGACGAGCGCGTCGTAGCAGTGGGCACTGACCACGCACTCGGCCGCATTGGCGATCAAGTTGCGTGAGGGCAAGCTGGCATTGCCGCCTTCGTGGCCCTGGGTGATATTGTCGCTGATTGCCGGGACACCAAACGGGAACCCGATCAGTCCGGCCTGCCAACAGCCCTCCGCTATGCGTTTCGCCAGATCGTAGGCGTGCAGGTTGCACAGATTGCCGTCCAAGAGCGGCACGCCGATGCCGATCTGCGGCCGGTCGAAATCCGCGTCGGTCAAGCCCAGGCCGTAATAAAACGCGGTCACTCCGCGTTGCCAGCCACGGGTCAGCTGGCGGCTGTTCCAGTTCAGAGACGCGTGCATTGCGTTGACTCCTATTGCGGCCCGTGGCCGCAACCAAGTAGCATGGCTCTCCAGAGCCGTGTTGGTGCGACTCCCTAGCATGGCTCTCCAGAGCCGTGCGGGAGCGACTCCTCCGTGGCGAGTCGCTCCAGATCCTGCCCGGCTCTGGAGAGCCCGGCTACGACGATGCACGCACCGTGCGTGCATCCTACAGACGCAAATGGCGGTAATCTGCCGCGGCTACGTCAGCCGCGATCAGACCTTGATCATAAGGTTACGATGATCCGCTGCTAGCGTCTTGTGCCACCTTATGATCAAGGCCCGCGCTCGCAGTCCCGCCATTGTAGCGACTTCCACACGTCTCACCATCGGATCGCGGCGAGGTCACGCGGTCTGCGTGGGGGACTGGACACCGGCTCGGAAATTCCTATAAATCTTCAGCCGGACTTGGTGGCCACGACGAAAGGCCGGCCGACTTCAGCAGTTCCAAGTTCCCGGCAGTGCTGCAAATTGGTGTAGTTGAATTCGTGAGAATTCAGGTTCTGTCGCCAAACCTCTGAACTCTCACGAGTTCAGCTACATTTCAAACTTGGGACTATTGGCTTTCTAGTACGACTGCCTTACGTCGCGCCCAGTCGCCATAAATTTGGCGCAACTTGGTGCAGTGTAAAATATGCGTAATGATTGACTCGTGAATAAGTTACGTTGTTTCAAGACCGTAGAGCAAGCCCTGATTTCGTGAGGGGCTGGGAGGATCGCATGCGTACGAAAGACCACTTGGCGTTGACCTTTGCCCTGCTGATTACAGGTTGTGCCAGATCGGCAGCGACGAAGGAACCCGATCCCCAGGAGAAGCCACCGATGAACGCAACACAGAAATTGGAGAAGGCCACGCTTGGAGCGGGTTGCTTCTGGTGCAGCGAAGCCGTGTTCCTGCGGTTGCGCGGTGTCCAGTCGGTCGCGTCGGGCTACAGCGGTGGTCAAGTGCCGGATCCGACCTACCAACAGGTGTGCACGGGAACGACCGGTCACGCCGAGTGCGTGCAGGTGACCTACGATCCAGCCGTGATTTCATATCTGGAGTTGTTGGAGGTGTTCTTTAAGACGCACGATCCGACCACGCTGAACCGGCAGGGCCCCGACGTGGGCACGCAGTATCGCTCCGTGATCTTCTATCACAACGACCAGCAGCGGGCTGTGGCGGAGCAGACCAAGGCCGCTCTGGACGAGTCGGGCGCGTTCGCCAGACGCATCGTCACGCAGATCGTACCGTCCGAGAAATTCTATCCGGCGGAAAACTACCACCAGGACTATTTCGGCCGCAATCCCCGCCAACCTTACTGCGCGGCGATCGTCCGACCCAAGGTGGAGAAGTTCGAGAAGGTGTTCCGTGAGAAGCTCAAGCCGAAGGCTGCGAACAAGTAGAAGCTGTCGTTTGACATCATGGGCCGCGGTGGCTGTGCGAAACGTGGCCTTGATCATAAGGTTGCGCAAAACGCTAGCAGCAGAGGGTCAGGGTGGCTGGGGCAGAGTGCAGCGATGTCCCAGAAACCGGGTACTGGGGCTTCGCTTAGGCTCAGCCGCCAGCCACCCGGACCGTTGCCAGCACGAACAGCAGTGCGCAACCTTACGATCAAGGCCCGAAACGTCGTTGTGTCGTCGCACGATGGAAGCACGGCGGGGACGGCTGACGAAGGCCCACCAAGGGGGTGCGCTCCGTTGGCCCACCCTACACGCATCCGGTTAGATCTTGTATTCCCGCACGACGTCCGAGGGGGCAGGAGCGTAGTGGTGCGGCTCGAGCGAACAGCCGGCGCGGCCTTGGCTGAGACTGCGCATGGCGCTGGAGTAGCCGAACAACTCCTTCAACGGTGCGTGGGCTTCGATCAGGGTCAGGCGGCCGCGATTCTCGGTCTTGACGATGCTCGCGCGGCGGTGCTGCAAGTCCCCCACGAAGTCGCCCAAGTAGTCGTCGGGTGTAGTGATATCCAGCCGCATGATCGGCTCCAAGAGCACCGGGCCGCCTTTTTCCAAGGCCTGATTGAATGCGTCGTTAGCGGCGATGCGAACCGCGGCTTCGGTGGTCGTCTGCTCGTGCGTTTCACCGCCTAGGACAGTGACCTTCAGCTTCATCAAGGGGAAGCCCGCGATACATCCGCCGCCTTCCCCGCAGGACTTCAATTCCTCCAGCACGGCGACCAGCAGACTCTCGGAAAATGTCTCCGGCGGACACTGGCAGACCACCGCGACCGGCAATTCACTCTTCTCCCACGGTTCCACACGAATCTGGACGCGAGCGAACAGCTGCTGGCCGCCGAGATGGCGGCGGCATTCGCCGGTGACTTGCACAGCCGAGCCAATCGTCTCCCGATAGCTGACCTGCGGCTTGTGAAACTTGACCTTCAAATTGAAATCTCGCAGCAGCCGATTCTTGATGATCTCCAAGTGCAACTCGCCCATGCCGCTGATCAGCGTCTGACCCGACTCGCCGCTGACGACGTGCATGGTCGGATCCTGGCGTTTGAGCATCTCCAGCGTTTCGGCCAGCTTCTCGCGCTCGATCATGCTCTCCGGCTCAATGGCCATCGAGATCACCGTCTCCGGGAACTGGATGGTCTCCAACAGAATCGGCTCGCGCGTATCGCAGAGCGTGTCACCGGTGATCGAGTTTCGCAGACCGACAATGCCGACGATGTCACCTGTCTGAGCGAGCGGGACCTGCTCATCCTTGCGAGTCGCATGAATGCGCCAGAGCTGGGCCACGTTTTCTTTCTTGTCCTTGCCCGGATTCAACAGGCGGCTGTTGGGTTTCAGTTCGCCCGAATAGATGCGGATCCAGGACAGATCGCCGGTCTTGGCCGGCAAGATCTTGAACACCAATCCACAAAACGGCTCATCGGGATGCGGTCGGCGAGCCTCCTTGTGGTCTGGCTTCTTGAGCGAACAACCTTCGACGGGCGGCATGTCCAACGGGCTGGGCAGATACCACGCCACCGCGTCCAAAATCGGCTGCACCCCAATCCCGCGCAGCGCCGAGCCGCAGAGCACGGGCTGCAATTTCTGCCGGATGGTCGCCTCGCGGAGTTCGCTACGGATCAGCTCGCTGGGCAGAGGAGCTCCTTGTAGCGCCAACTCCATCAGCGCATCGCTGTGGGCGTACAATTTCTCCAGCAGGGCCTCGCGCCAGAGTTCGGCCATGGCACGGCGGTCGGCCGGGATGTCCTGGACCAGAATTTCTACGCCGTCGCTGGCCGGATCGAAGGTGAGCAGCTGCATGTCGATCAAATCGATCACACCGCGGAAGGGATCCTTGGTGTGGGGCGGTCCCTCGCCGACCGGGACTTGGACAGCGACTGGGTTGGCCGCCAACCGATGCCCGATTTCCTCGAAGGTGCCCTCGAAGTCGGCGCCCTCGCGATCCAGCTTGTTGATGAAGGCGATGCGGGGCACGTGATACCGATCCGCCTGGCGCCAGACGGTTTCGCTCTGCGCCTCGACCCCTTCACGAGCGCTGAACACAACCACTGCGCCGTCAAGCACGCGCAGGCAGCGTTCCACTTCGGCGGTGAAGTCCACGTGCCCGGGAGTGTCCAGCAAATTGATGTGGATGTTTTTCCAATCGAAGGTCACGCAGGCCGCGTAGATCGTGATGCCCCGATTTTGCTCTTCTGGGTCGCTATCCGTTTCCGTCGTGCCGAGATCGACTTGACCCACCCGGTGTTTGGCTCCGCTGTAGAACAGCATCCGCTCGGTAACCGTGGTCTTACCTGCATCGATGTGCGCGATGATCCCGATGTTGCGGAGGTTTTCGATGTGCCGAGTCATGACTGTAGGTCAGGCTTTCCAGCCCGCCACCCCCGGTTCTTCCGAACGGTCCGAAGCGGTTTCTTTGCGTCGCCAGTGTCAGGCTGGAAAGCCTGACCTAGGGGCGCAAAAAGAACGCCGCGACAGCCGGTTGGCTTTCGCGGCGTGGTTGGTGTTCGGCGATTACCACGCAAAATGCGCGAAGGCTTTATTGGCTTCCGCCATGCGATGCGTATTCTCGCGCTTCGTCATGGCCGTGCCTTCCTTCTTAAACGCCGCAAGCAACTCATCGGCCAGCTTCATGCCGGTGGGCCGCCCCTTTTTCTCACGCACGGCGCCCAAGATCCAGCGAATGGCCAACGACTGCTGGCGAGTCCGGCTGACCTGCATGGGCACCTGATACGAGGCGCCACCGACACGTTTCGACCGGACCTCCATGTGCGGCTTGACGTTATCCAACGCCTCGTGAAATACCTCAATCGGTTCCTTGTCGGGAACCTTCTTTTTCAATTCTTCCAAGGCTCCGTAGAAGATCTGCTGGGCGACGGATTTCTTGCCCTGCCACATCATGCAATTGATGAACTTACTGGCCAACAAGGAGTTGTACCGAGGATCAGGTTTCAAGCTCGTCCGACTGGCGGTGATTTTTCCCATGGCTGACTATCAGGCTCAAGATACGGTGGTGGGTGGCAAAACTACGAAAATGACTAAGACTTCTTCACGCCATAGAGGCTGCGAGACTGCTTTCGGCCGTTCACGCCCAAGGTGTCTCGCGTGCCTCGAATGATGTGATACCGGACACCTGGCAAATCGTGCACACGCCCACCGCGAATCAACACGATCGAGTGCTCCTGGAGGTTGTGTCCTTCGCCAGGAATGTACACGGTGACTTCCTTACCGTTGGAGAGTCGCACACGGGCGATCTTTCGCAACGCAGAATTCGGCTTTTTCGGCGTCATCGTGCGGACCTGCAAACAGACCCCTTGCTTTTGCGGGCACTTTTCTAGCACTGGAGCCTTGGTCGTGCGACGTTGAACGCGGCGTTTCTTGCGAATCAGCTGATTAATCGTAGGCATGTGTTTGTGAACTTCACTAATGATTGGTATTCAGATGGCGAACCGTTGAGGATAAACGTTTAGCGGCCCGTGTCAAGCCGGGGCGCAACTCCTATTGTTCGTCGGCCGTTGGGTCGCCAAACATGCGTTCAAAAGCGCTGGGTTCCCCGGCAACAGCCGAAGTTTCCGGAAGGTCGTGGTGTGCCGGGGTTCCCGCTTCAGCCGCCTGGGTCCCGGCCGGAGTCCCGGCCTGAAGTAGCGGGAAGCTGGTCTCCAGGACGCGACCTTTTTCGGCGGCCAGCGCCTGCAACGCTTCGGGCCGATAACGGACCTCGCCATCTTGAAACTGCCTGAATCCGGTCCCAGCTGGGATCAAGTGGCCCAGAATCACATTTTCCTTGAGGCCCACCAAGTAGTCGACCTTGCCGGCGAGCGCGGCTTCCGTCAAAACCTTAGTGGTCTCTTGGAAGCTGGCCGCCGAGATGAAGCTGGAGCTTTGTACGGACGCTTTGGTGATCCCCAGCAGTTGCGTGCTGGCGGTCGCCGGCTTGGGCCGCACACCTTTGGCCGGGTCGCCGCCGAGTGCCTCGATTTGCGCGTTAACCTGTTCCAACGCTTCCTTGGGGACGATCGCGCCTTCCTCGAAGTCGCTGTTACTCTTTTCCGTGATCTTCACACACTTGGCCAGATCCCGGTTGACCCGACGAATGTCGAAGCGGTCCACGACCAGACCCGGCAGCAACTTCGTGTCACCGGCGTTTTCTACCTTCACCTTGCGGAGCATGCGGGCGATGATGACCTCAATGTGCTTGTCGTTGATCTCCACGCGCTGGCTGCGGTAGACGCTCTGAACTTCGTGCACCAGATACTGCTGTACCGCTTCTTCGCCGGACACTCGAAGGATGTCGTGGGGCACGAGTGGTCCGTCGACCAGCGCCGAACCCGCCTTGACCACATCCCCCGAGTGCACCAAGAATCGTTTGCCGTGCGGCACCAAATGTTCCCGTTCGATGCCCGTTTCGCTACGGACGATGATCATGCGCTTGCCGCGGCGTTTTTCGCCCAGGATTTCCACCGTGCCGTCGATCTCGGCCATTACGGCGGGGTCCTTGGGCTTGCGGGCTTCGAAGATTTCCGTAACCCGCGGCAGACCACCTGTGATGTCGGACACGCCCGACACTTCACGCGGCGTCTTGGCGAGCACGGAGCCGGCGGCCACTTTGGCCCCTTCGATAACTTCAATGTGCGCTTTTTCCGGCAGGTAGTACACATCCAGCGGCTTGCCGTCGGCGTCCTCCAGCACGATTTGCGGGTGCAGTTCGCCCTTGTGGTCGATAATCAAGCGGCGAATGGTACCACCGGGATCCTTTTCCATACGCACTGTTTCGCCTTCGACCACATCCTCGTAGCGGACCTTACCGGAGACTTCCGCCAGAATCGGAATGCTGTGGGGATCCCATTGGCACACGACTTGACTGACCTTGACCTCCTGATTCTCCTCGACCATTAACTCGGCACCGGTGGGCACATCGTATTTCTCGAGCTCGCGACCCTTGGGATCGAGGATCGAGATTTCGCCGTTGCGGGTGAGCACAATGTTCTTACCTTCACTGTTGCGCACGAATCGCATGCGAGTAAACTTTATCTGGCCGCCTCGTTTCGCGCGGGTCTCACTTTCTTCGACGCTGGTGCTGACCGTACCACCGATGTGGAACGTGCGCATGGTCAGCTGCGTTCCTGGCTCGCCGATACTCTGAGCGGCGATGATGCCGACCGCCATGCCTTCTTCCACCAGAGTCCCGGTGGACATATCCATGCCGTAACAGCATTGACAGACACCTAACGAGGCCTCGCAAGTCATCGGACTGCGGACCTGGATTTTTTCCAGGCCGAGTTCCTCGATCTTGCGGGCGATGTCGTAGGTAATCATTTCGCTCTCGCGAACGATGACCTCGTCGGTGATCGGATCGACGATAGGTTGGCGGCTCACTCGGCCCCTGATGGCGTCGGCCAGCTTGACTTCCACTTTCTCACCGCGATAGATGACGCCCTTGGTGATCCCCTGGGTCGTGCCGCAGTCGGGAATGGTGACGACCACATTCTGCGCTACGTCCGCCAGCTTGCGCGTCAAGTAGCCGGAGTCGGCCGTCTTGAGGGCCGTGTCAGCCAGACCCTTGCGGGCACCGTGCGTGGAACTGAAATACTCCAGTACGCTCAAGCCCTCTCGGAAGTTGGCCTTGATGGGCGTTTCGATAATTTCGCCCGTCGGTTTGGCCATCAGACCACGCATGCCGGCCAACTGCCGAATCTGCTCGATGCCACCACGTGCCCCGGAATGGGCCATCAAGAACACAGGATTGACATAACCGAACCCACCACGATCGTCGGACTTCATGGCCTCCATCATCTCCGCCGTGATGGCTTCACGGGCGTGGGTCCATGTGTCCAGCACCTGATTGTACCGCTCCTGCTCGGTAATTACCCCGCGGTCGTACAGCTTCTTGAACTTCAGCACCTTCTTCTCGGCATCCGCGATGTGATTGGCTTTGGTCAACGGCGTGACCAAGTCGTCGGTCGCGAAGGACAGCCCGCTCCGCGTACTCTGTTGAAAACCGATCTTCTTCAGGTCATCCAACAAATCAATGGTCGCCTTGCGTCCGAGACGTTGGTAGCAGTCGGAGATCACGGTCGCCAATTCGCCAGAACGCATCTGAATGTTGTAAAAGTCCAGGCCCTCAGGCAAGATCGAGTTGTACATGATGCGACCATAGGTCGTCTCGATCAGCGCTCCGGGCTTGGCGGAATCGTCTTCGGTCTTGAGTTTGCGGTGGAGCGGCAAACGCACTTTGATCTTGGCGTGCAGATCAATGACGCCCAGGGAGTAGGCCAAGTCCGCTTCGGCCATCGTCGAAAACTTCATGCCTTCGCCCGGCCGGTTGGGCAGGTCCAGAGTGGTATAGAAGCAACCCATCACGATGTCTTGCGAGGGACTCATGATCGGCTTACCGTTGGCCGGGCCGAAGATGTTGTTGGTGGACATCATCAGCGTGTGAGCTTCCACCTGCGCTTCGATCGAGAGTGGCAAATGCACCGCCATCTGGTCGCCATCGAAGTCGGCGTTGAAGCCCCGGCACACCAGCGGATGCAAGTGAATGGCATTGCCTTCGACGAGGATCGGTTCGAAGGCCTGGATCCCCATGCGGTGCAGGGTCGGGGCCCGATTGAGCAGCACCGGATGATTTTGGATCACGGACTCCAGGATATCCCAGACCTCCTCATCCTTGCGCTCCAGCATCTTCTTAGCACTCTTGATGGTGTCGGCGTGCCCCAACTCCTTGAGCTTGCGAATGATGAACGGTTGGTAGAGTTCCAGGGCGATTTTCTTCGGCAGGCCGCACTGGTGCAGTTTCAGCGTCGGACCGACGACGATCACACTGCGAGCGGAATAGTCCACGCGTTTGCCAAGCAGATTCTCACGGAACCGGCCTTGCTTGCCCTTGATCATATCGGTCAGCGATTTCAGCGGCCGATTGCTGCTGCCCAGCACGGGACGTTTGCAGCGGTTGTTGTCGAACAGCGCATCGACCGACTGCTGCAACATCCGTTTCTCGTTGCGGATGATGACTTCCGGCGCATTCAAGTCGACCAGTTTCCGCAGACGATTGTTCCGATTGATGATGCGGCGGTAGAGATCGTTCAGATCGCTAGTGGCAAAGTTGCCGGAATCCAACAGCACCAGCGGCCGCAAGTCGGGCGGAATCACGGGGATGACGTCCAGGACCATCCACTCGGGTTTGTTGTCGCTGTCGCGGATCGATTCCACGATCTTCAGCCGATTGGTCAGATCCTTCTTCTTCTGCTTGGAGTTGGTTTCCACGAGGTTTTGCCGGAGATCGACGGACAGCTTCACCAAGTCCAGATTGATCAGCAGCTTGCGGACCGCCTCGGCCCCCATATCGGCCTCAAAAGCGTCTTCGCCCCACTGTTCGCGGGCCGAGCGGAATTCTTCTTCCGTCAGCAACTGCTCCCGTTCCAAGTCCGTGTTGCCGGGATTGATGACTACGTAATCCTGGAAGTAAATCACTTTCTCCAGGCTCGAAGTTTTCATATTGAGCAGATTGCCGAGCCGGCTGGGCATCGCCTTGAAGAACCAGATGTGGACCACCGGCGCGGCCAGCTCGATGTGCCCCATCCGCTTGCGGCGGACGCGGGAATGCGTCACCTTCACACCGCACCGATCACAGATCATGCCCTTGTACTTCATGCCGCGATACTTGCCGCAAGCGCACTCCCAGTCCTTTTCCGGACCGAAAATGCGCTCGCAGAACAGACCGTCCTTTTCGGGACGGTAAGTGCGGTAGTTGATCGTCTCAGGCTTCTTCACCTCGCCGAACGACCAGCTGCGGATATCGTGTGGCCGCGCCAGGCTAATTTTGACCGATGCGTAGTCGTTGATCCGGTCATAAGAGCTTTCGCCAGTGGTCATGCCCCTGCTCCTGTCAATGGATCACGAAGGTAACTGTTCCGCGCTCCCGAGGGTGCGCGTTCCCGAGGGTGACTGTGTCGCAAAATCTAGGCTCTGGGTCAGGCTCAGCAGCCCCAGGCCTGTCGGCCCGACGTCAGGCTGGAAGACTTAATCATTCTATCGCCTCGCCTAGACCCGCCGTTTCTCTAACTGCATGTTCAGCGCCAGACCGCGGATTTCGTTGGTCAACACGTCGAAACTGGCCGGCGTGCCGGCTTCCAATGTGTTCTCGCCTTTGACCATCGATTCGTAGATCTTGGTACGTCCTTCCACATCATCGCTCTTGACCGTCAGCAGCTCCTGCAGGATGTAGGCTGCTCCATAGGCTTCCAACGCCCAGACTTCCATCTCTCCGAACCGCTGCCCGCCAAAGCGTGCTTTGCCGCCCAAGGGCTGCTGTGTGATCAGCGAGTACGGGCCGGTGCTGCGCGCGTGGACCTTGTCGTCCACCAAGTGATGCAACTTCAACATGTAAATAAAACCTACGGTCGTTTCTTGCTCCAACGCTTGCCCTGTGCGCCCGTCGCGAAGCAGGATCTTACCGTGCGACGGCAGGCCGGCTTCGCCGAGAACCTGGTTAATGTCCTGTTGTTCCCGTGTCGCCCGGCCATCTTGTCGCCGACGGAAATCACCCGCTTGGTAGCGATGTACACCTTGACCATCTGCAGCACACCGCTGCGGAGTTCATCACCCCGCTTCATGCTGTTCAGCGCCCGATCGCGGTCGTCGATGGCGGTCTCGACATCCGGCCAGAGGGTTTTGTGGGCCTTATGCAACTCGGCGATTTTTTCCTCGCTGCGCATCTTGTCGGTGACTGCGCTGAGGCGGAAATTCTGCGCCTTCTCGACGACGAACTTCAAATCCTGATCGCGCACCAGGGGCGTCCCATCCTCGTCGGTGAGCACCCTCCCCACGATACGTTCCATGTCCTCGATCATTACGCCGAACTGGCGGGCGATCTTCTTCGCGCCCTCGGTCTCCGCTTCCTTGAGCGTTTTCTCGAAGACTTTGCGTTCCTCTTCGGACAAACTCATCCGACGCGAGAACTTCTGGGCGTCGATGACAATGCCTTCGATGCCGGACGACGCTTCCAGCGAGTCGTTCTTCACGTCTTCGCCGGCGCGTCCGAAGATCGCGTGCAGCAGTTTTTCTTCGGGCGTGAGTTCGGTCTTCGATTTGGGGGACACTTTGCCCACTAGGATATCGCCGGGCTTCACGTACGTGCCGACACGGACGATACCGGCTTCATCCAGGTTCCGCAGTGCCTTTTCACCCACATTGGGGATATCGCGAGTGAACTCCTCCCGTCCCAACTTCGTCTCGCGGATTTCGATGTCGAACTCCTCGATGTGCAGCGAGGTGTAGACGTCGTTCTTGACGAGCTCTTCACTGATGATAATGGCGTCCTCGAAGTTGTAACCGTCGAAGGACATGAATCCCACCAACACGTTGCGGCCCAAGGCCAGTTCGCCGTGGAACGTCGCAGCACCATCGGCCAGGACCTGACCTTTCTCCACCTTCTCGCCCAGCTTGATGATGGGCCGCTGATTCTGGCAGGTGCGTTCGTTCAAGCCGTGGAATTTCTTCAGAGGGTAGACATCGCTACCGACCTCGATGCGGGTGGCGTCGACAAATCCCACCTTGCCGGCTCGCCGCGCCGTCACCACCATGCTGGAGTTGCCAGCCACATACTTCTCCATGCCCGTGGCCACAATGGGCGGCTCCGGCACCAACAGCGGCACCGCTTGACGCTGCATGTTCGAACCCATCAACGCGCGGTTGGCGTCGTCGTGTTCGAGGAACGGAATCAGGCCAGCGGAGACCCCGATCATCTGATTTGGGGCGATGTCGATGTAGTTCACCTGGTCGGGCAGCACAATCTCGAAATCCGCCCGATGTCGCGCGATCAAACTAGCGCCGCCGACCAGCTTGCCGTCCACCACCTCGGTGTCCGCGGGCGCGACGTATTTATCCGACTCTTCATCCGCTCGCAACCAGACCACCTCCTCGGTGAGCTTTCCTTTCTTCACCACGCGATATGGCGTGACCAGGAATCCGTACCCATCCACCGCGGAATAGATGGCCAGGCTAGAGATCAGCCCGATGTTCGTCCCTTCCGGCGTCTCAATGGGACAGATCCGTCCGTAGTGGGAAATATGGACGTCGCGGACTTCGAAGCCGGCACGTTTTCGGTTCAAACCGCCAGGACCCAAGGCCGACAACCGTCGCTCGTGAGTCAACTGCGACAGCGGGTTGGTCTGGTCGACCACCTGCGACAACTCGCCGCGTCCGAAGAAGTACTCGATCGCCGCAGAAATACTCTTGGGGTTGATCAGGCTGCGCGGCGTCATGTCCGCGATGTCCTTCAAACTCATGCGTTCCTGCACCGTGCGGCGGAGCTTGAGAAACCCCTTGCGCAGCTCATCGCTGGCCAATTCGTCGATGGTCCGCAGACGCCGATTTCCCAAGTGGTCGATATCGTCGATCTGCACATCTTCGGCACTCGTGTGAAGCCTCAATAGATAGGAAATTGCCGCAATCAGGTCTTCCGGCCTCAGCGACATTTCGCTTTCCGGCACGTCAAGGCCCAACTTGCGATTGATCCGGAAACGTCCTACTCGGCCCAAGCGATAACGGTTGACGTCGTAGAATTTCTCCTGGAACAGCGTGCGCGCCTTTTCCAGTTGCGGTGGGTTTCCGGGGCGCAAACGCTGGTAGATTCGCAGCAACGCCTCTTCGTGACTCGAAGTCGCATCCTCGGCCAAACTATTGAAAATCAAGGGCGTTTTCGGCACCGGCAAGACTTCCACTTCCTTGACTCCCGAGGTGCAGATTGTCTCGGCCGCGTTCTTCGTAATCCGCTGCCCGGCTTCCACGATCAACTCCCCCGCCCGGTCGCTCTCCGCAGGATAGACCACGTCGTCCGCGGCCATCTTCCCCTCGATCTTCGTGACGCTACGACCATCGACGATCGACTCAACAGTCGTCTCGTAGAACACGCGGATGATGTCCCGGTCGACGCTGTACTTGGGACCCATCGCCCGCAGCAGGGTAATCGCCGAGAACTTGCCGCTTTGATCGATGCGGATGTTGAGCAGATCCTTCTTGGTGACGTTGATCTCAATCCAACTGCCGCGTTCGGGAATCACCCGGCAACTCGGCAGCTTGCGATCGGTCGTCCCTTCCTGATCCATTACGAAGTCAATGCCGGGGCTACGGTGCAATTGGCTGACGACGACGCGTTCCGCACCGTTGATGATGAACTCCCCTCCACCCATCATGACCGGCAGGTCGCCCAGATACACTTCCTCCTCAATGGGCTGCTCTTTGTTCAGCCGCAGCCACAACCGAAAAGGGCGCCCGTAAGTCAGCCGTAGCTGCCGACACTCGTCAGGCGTGTAACGCGGCTTACCCAGCTCGAACTTCACGTATTCCAACTTCAGCTGTTTATCGTAGCTTTCGATCGGGAAGATCTCGCGCAGAACGGCCTCTAACCCCTGGTTCTTACGTTTCTCGGCCGGGGTGTCATCCTGCAAGAACGCGTGATAGCTTTCCGTTTGGATCTTTGTGAGATCCAAAACGAAAGGCGCTTCGCGACCACTGCCAAAGCGACGAACGTGCGTGAAACTCAGGCGACGTTGTACTGGGGTTGCCATAGGGCGATCGCTCCCGGGAAAGAAATGCCGACACTCAAGCAGAGAATGCCGACGAAAGAACAGGCCACACAAGGGACGGACGTTGCGGGCGCGCACCCTCCCCTGGGACTGACGAAATAACCAAACGCGCGTGAACTCAGAGTGTTCAGAATCAAGCGCTCACTGCCAACACCCGCCAACACTTCCGCCAGCGGGAGGTGGCGAATCATGTGACGGGCCGGTTCTTAACGAATTCGTGCACCTTGGATGGAACAGAACTTGCAAAACCCGATTTCCGACGAATCCGGGTTTCTTGCGTGTGTTCAAGAGAGGCGCCTACTTCAGCTCCACAGCACCCCCAGCCTCTTCTAACTCCTTCTTCACCTTTTCGGCCTCCTCCTTGGAGACGGCCTGCTTGATTGTAGCGGGTACCGCTTCAACCAGCTTCTTGGCATCCATCAGCGAAGCGCCGGTCAACGTCTTCACAACCTTGACGACGTTGAGCTTCTTGTCGCCGAAGCCGGTCAGAACCACATCGAACTCGGTCTTGGCAGGCGGAGCGGCAGCAGCTTCGCCACCACCGGCAGGAGCCATGACCACGGCGCCACCCGCCGCGGGCTTGATCCCGTACTTCGCTTCCAAGTAGTCACTCAACTCCTTGGCCTGCTTCAGGGTCAACTCGGCGATCCTGTCGCCAAGTTCCGTCGTTAGCGTAGAAAAATTGACAGTTACGGCAGCTTCAGACACGGCAACTTCAGACATGGCGATTCTAGCCCTTTCTCACTTGGCATTGAGCCGTTCGATACAAAACCCCTGGTAAAATAAACTCTTGTGTTCGTAGGACAGGGCTCGACCTGCCAGCACCTCGGTCTCCCTCAGGCCAGGCCCTGACCTACGCCCGAAACGCGGCGCAACACTCGCGCCGCATCAGAACTCCGATGTGTTCGATGGTGCTGGCGTGGACTCCCCGCTAACCTCCGGTGTGCTGGCGTCTGCAGGCGTGGACTCAACGCCAACCTCCGGTGTGCTGGATTCTGCAGGCGTGGACTCAACGCCAACCTCTAGCGCGCTGGATTCTGTAGGCGTGGACTCGTCCTCGGCATCCGACCCAGTAGCTTTCTCTTTGATCTGGCTGGCCAACGCTCCTCCCGGTCCGATCAACTGTGCCGCCAGGCGGGCCCCCGGTCCTAGGATCTGACCGACCAAGAGGCTCAGTTGCTCCGGGCGATTTGGCCACCGGCTGATTTCCTTGACGCGTTCCGCCGTGAGGCATTCACCGTCCAACACGCCACCGCGTGTCTGGAACGCCTTGTAAACTTGGCTCTTGTCGAGAGCCACGACCTCTTTGGCCAAGGACACAAAATCCTGTGCCCCCCAGATCATCGCCAGCGTCCCACCGGCTCCCTCAAATGCTGCGGCCAGAGGGGTTCCCTCCGCAGCCCGTTTTGCCAAACCGTTCTTGACGACCAGCAAATGGATGTCCTTCTGACGCAACTGCCTACGTAACGCCATGGTGCTATTGGCGTCCAGGCCCACAACATTCACCAACAACGCATCCTGGACCCCATCCAGACGAATTGCGATGTCCTTGACCACGAGATTCTTGACGTACTTGCTCATTATTCCAGCGCTTTGTACTAGTTCTCAGGAACGGAAGCCGGCAGCGGGGAGAACCCAAAACGCCGCCAGTCTGCGACCTTCGATGCCCCCTGCGAGCCATTAAGCCGCGATACGGATCCCCGGACTCATCGTGGCCGCGATGGAAATTCCGCGAAGGTAATTGCCCTTCAGCGAGGCCGGCTTCAAGGACAATACGAAGTCGATGAACGTGCGAATGTTTTCCAACAGCTGCTGGTTGTCGAAGCTCAATTTGCCAACCACCGCGTGAACATTCCCACCGCTGTCATTGCGGAATTCCACCTTACCCGCCTTGTACTCCTTGACCACGCGGCCCACATCGGGGCTCACCGTTCCAGCACGGGGTGACGGCATCAAACCACGCGGCCCCAGAATACGTCCCAGGGGGCCGACCAAACCCATCATGTCCGGCGCGGCGATGCACACGTCGAAGTCAGTCCAGCCATCCTTGATCTTTTTGGCGAGATCCTCCTGGCCCACCTCGTCGGCACCCGCCTGCTTGGCGACCTCCGCAAGCTCGCCTTTCGCAAAAACGACTACCCGCTGCGACTTGCCAATCCCGTTAGGCAGCACGATGGAGCCGCGGACCAGCTGTTCAGCCTGCTTGGCATCAATGCCCAGTCGCACGTGAATCTCGACCGTCTGATCGAACTTCGTGGTGGCACACTGTTTCAACTGAGCGATCGCAGTCTCCAGCGAAACCGGTTCACCTTGAGTGATCTTCTGCGCCATCGCCTCATATCGTTTCGAATGCTTAGCCATCTGTCCGCACACCGCTTCCACGGAAACAAAACAGGAATGAATCTCTACCGGAAACCGAACCCGGCCCCCACGTTCGTTCAGCCGTCGACCACCAACCCCATACTCCGCGCCGTGCCCTCGACCATCCGGCAAGCCGCGTCCAGGGTGGACGAATTCAAGTCCGCCATTTTCTTCTGAGCGATGGACTCGATCTGCTGACGGGTTACTTTACCGACCTTTTCCTTGTTCGGGACACCAGAACCCTTCGCGATTCCAGCGGCCTGCTTCAGCAACGAAGCCGCCGGCGGGCTCTTGGTGATGAACTCGAACGTGCGATCGCTGTAAACAGTTACGATCACAGGAATGGGCGTCCCATTGTACTCGCGAGTCCGGTCGTTGAACTGTTGCACGAACTGTCCGAGATTGACCCCGAACTTGCCCAACGACGTGCCCACGGGGGGGGCCGGCGTAGCCTGCCCGCCAGGCACCTGAAATTTCGCTTGTCCCACCAAATGTTTAGCCATTTAATTTACCTTAGCTCCCCGCACTTAGTTCTCACCTGCCGGGTATTCAGACCGACTCCACTTGCCAATGCTCCAATTCAACGGGTGTCGAACGACCAAAGATGTTAATCATGACCGTGACTCGACCGCTTGCGTGATCAATGGATGCGACTTCCCCTTCGAAGTTCTGGAAGTAACCGTCCTTGACCCGCACCCGATCGCCGCTCGAGAACGGGATCGCCGTTTTGATCTGACTGCCGTCCTCGTCCTCCGTCGCACCGAGCCGCAGAATCCGTTCCACATCCCGGGCCTCCATCGGAGTCGGTCGCCCAGCCGACCCGGTAAAATCTCCTACCCCCGGTGTCTCGCGAATCAAGAACCACGTCTCGTCGTTAATGAGCATGTTCACAAGCATGTAGCCCGGATACAACTTGCGTTTGACGATTTTCCGCTTACCACTCTTGTTGAACTCAGCGACATCTTCCGTCGGAACCACGATCTCGCCGAAATAATGTTCCAAGCCCAAAATCTTCATGCGCCGAATCAGTGCGTCGCGGATCGAGTCTTCGCGGTTCACTTGCACCTTCAGGATGTACCAATTCTTGGCGTCTTCCTCAGGCACGGCTTCCTCGGACACGGCGTCTTCCGCGGACACATCGGCGTCACCAGTCGCCGGAGGCTCGCCCTCCGCACTGGTCGGCTCAGACTCCACCGCGGGCGCGCTCGTGGCAGCCTGATCCACCACCTGCATATCGGCAGGCGGCGCACCAAGAGCGGAGGCAGTTATGGCCTCGCCCCCTGTCGCTGGATCATGCAAACCCTGGTCACTCACGGCCTACCCCCTGGATACTTACGCAGCGGCTTTGTGGAGAACACCTAGCCGCTCAAACAAGAATCCCCACACTAAGTCAAAGCCAAACAACACGAATGCCATCGCGAAGATGACGAAAATCACCACCATCGAACTGCGGACCAACTCGACCCGCGAAGGCCACGAGACCTTGTTCATCTCGGCTTCCACAGCGATCAGGAAGTCTGCGAATCGCGGGACATTCACCAACCGGTAACTGATCCATAGTCCACCGACCAAGAGCACACTGGACAAACTGTAGATCAACGGCAAGCCGAGCTTGGCCGCGAAGGTGACATGGGTGCGCCACGCCATCAGCGCAACCGTAACAGCCACTGCGGCAAAGGTCACCTGCCTGGTAATTCTGCCTTGGCTGCGT
This sequence comes from Planctomycetota bacterium, assembly GCA_026692885.1. The sequence continues at coordinate 56,673 of JAPLNJ010000856.1, forward strand.
TTGTACACGCCGCTCTGAAAAAGCTCACCGAACCACATACGCGACGAGGTAACTTTATCTTGAGGCATTGGATTTCGCTTCCCTGCAGCGACATATCGCCGCGTGGAACGGCGAGTGGTACGAACCACTCGCCGTCCACGCAAACCGTATGGCAGGGGCGGCGGGAATTGAACTCGCAACCCCCGGTTTTGGAGACCGGTGCTCTGCCAATTGAGCTACACCCCTGTGATCCCTACTCGATACCCGTGGTTACCACTCCCGACCCGACCGTACGGCCGCCGTCCCGAATAGCGAAACGCACGCCGTCATCCATCGCGATGGGCTTGTGCAGTTCCACCGAGATCCGCACATTGTCGCCCGGCATGCACATTTCTGCGCCAACCAGATTCGCGGTCCCGGTCACGTCCGTAGTACGGAAATAAAACTGCGGACGATAGCCACTGAAGAACGGCGTGTGACGTCCACCTTCGTCCTTGGACAAGCAGTAAATCTCGCCCTCGAACTTCGTATGCGGCGTAATCGACTTGGGCTTCGCCAGCACTTGACCGCGTTCGATGTCCTCGCGTTTCATGCCACGCAGTAGCAAGCCGACGTTATCGCCGGCGCGGCCTTCACTGAGCAACTTCCGGAACATCTCGACGCCCGTGCAGATGGTTTTCTGGTTAGGTCGGAGGCCGACTATTTCGACTTCGTCACCCACATGCACCACACCTCGCTCGATACGCCCGGTCGCCACCGTACCACGACCTTCGATGGAGAAGACGTCTTCGACCGACATCAGAAAAGGCTTGTCCTCCTCGCGGGGAGGTAACGGAATACTGCTGTCAATCGCATCCATCAGCGCCTGAATGCACTTGGTCGCATCCGGATCCGACGGATTCTGGTAGGCCGCCGCGGAGTTGCCGTGAATCACGGGAATTGTATCGCCGGGGAAATCGTATTTGCTCAACAGCTCCCGGATCTCAAGCTCGACCAACTCCAGCAACTCGGGGTCGTCCACCAAGTCAATCTTATTGAGGAACACCACGAGTGCAGGCACATTCACCTGGCGCGCCAGAAGGACGTGCTCCTTCGTCTGCGGCATGGGACCGTCCGCAGCGGAGACGACCAAGATGGCCCCGTCCATTTGAGCGGCACCGGTGATCATGTTCTTGATGAAGTCCGCATGACCGGGACAGTCAATGTGGGCATAGTGGCGATTTTCGGTCTCATACTCGACGTGGGCCACCGCAATGGTGACCGTCTTGGTCTCGTCGCGGACCGTACCTCCCTTGGCGATATCGGCATACGACTTGAACTTCGCCAACCCTTTTTTCGCCTGGGTCGCAAGGATGGCGCCCGTCAAGGTCGTCTTGCCATGATCGATGTGTCCGATCGTACCCACGTTCACGTGCGGCTTGGTCCGTTTAAATTCCTCTTTAGCCATTGCTTCTTACCTGCTTCTAAGTGCGTCACTACTTGGAAAGAACCGAACACAACCGGTTTACAACGAATCCTAATTACCGCCGAGGCGGCCCCAATCGAGAGCTGCTGATGGGAGTCGGACCCATGACCTCGTCCTTACCAAGGACGGCTCTACCGACTGAGCTACAGCAGCCAGCGCCCTACCCATCACCCAACCCGCCAATCAGGAGCGGGTGAAGGGAATCGAACCCTCGTCGTCAGCTTGGAAGGCTGTCGCTCTACCATTGAGCTACACCCGCAGTCACTAACACCCGCAGTCACTGTCACCCCCGCGCACAAAACCAGATTTGCATAATAGACACCAAGCCGGCCCTGCTTGGCTAGTGGGGGGTGCAGGATTTGAACCTGCGAAGGCTTAGCCAACGGATTTACAGTCCGTCCCCTTTGACCACTCGGGAAACCCCCCCCAATAAACCAAATTTACCGGAGGGTTTCGCTTGCGGGCGATCCCCTAACCGTCTTGATCCGTTGTTCGCGCTGTCCTAAGAGCCAGCGGAGGGAATTGAACCCACGACCGGCTGATTACAAATCAGCTGCTCTGCCAACTGAGCTACGCTGGCATACCCGAGGGAAAGTTCCCCGCTGTGAAAACGGGCTAGTTTAGCGAATCTTGGCCGGCCCGCAAGATGAGCTTCAAAAAAAACACGCGGCGCCTCCACGGAACCCTAGCTGCACGCGAACAATCCGCCGGTTTTCCCCGGTGTTTGACGGCGACAACTGCTTCAGGGCGGCAACTGCTTTCGGGCCGGGTGCTGTGCTATTCCGGCAAGTCAATTTTTTCCTCTTCAGCTGCCAAACGCAGCTTATCGAGCGCCCGCGCCTCGATTTGCCGAATCCGCTCTTTGGTGACGCCCAACTGCGACCCCACCTCCTTGAGCGTCTTCGGCTCCTGGGCCCAATCCAATCCGAAGCGGCTGATGATAATGCGCTGTTCCCGCTCGTCAAGGCGTGACAGAATTTTTTCGATCTGCTGCTCCCGCAAGAATTGAGCGCTCTCTTGCTCACGCTGGTCGGAACGCGAGTCTCGGGTGCCCGCAAACATTTCCTCGTTGCTGGTGCGGTATCGGTCCTGGTACTTGTACTCGTCCGGGATCGTCCTCGCGAAGTTGCGCATGATCGCCCAACTGGCGTACGTGCTGAACTTGTTGCCCCGGGAAAAGTCGAATTTTTCGGCCGCGCGAATGAGGGACACGTTGCCATCGCTGATCAAGCTGAAGAGGTCGTCGCCAGTATTCACGTGTCGTTTGGCGATGGACACCACCAGCCGGAGGTTGGCCTGCACAATCTGGTTCTTGGTGCGGACCGCCTCGCCGTACAGGGACTCGATGCGGTTCATCAGGGACGTCGAGGCGCGCGCCGGGTGCAGGCCGCTGCGCAGGCGATCCGCCTCGAACCGCAGGTAGTTGAATTTGCGAAATAGGTGATACTCCTGTTCGCGGGTCAGCAACGGCACTTCGTACAAGGCCGCCAGGTACGGTGGCAACCCCGTCGGCCCGCGCGCTTTCTTGACGGGCTCGGTTGATTCCGGCAGCGGTCCCAGAATCTCCTGCGCCTCGTCGGGGGCGTCGAAGACTGCGTTGTAAATGCAGTCCAACGGCAACTCCAGCAGGCGTTTCGCCCGGATTTCGTTGACCAACCGGTAGATTGTGGTACGCGTGCGACGATACCGCCGGGACAACTCGGGAACGCTCAAGCCGCGGCGCTTATCCTGATAGATCTTGCGTTTCAGCTCTTCGGTCAGCGGCCCGGTGTTGCCGGGAAAGATGGCCAGAACCGGAAACTTGCGATCGAACTGCTTGAGTGTGTAGCGAATCGCCTCGACGCTTCGGTTGGTGTGCTTTGCAATCCGCCTGGCCACCTCGGATTGGCCGGCGCCGGCCCGTGCCAGTCGGCGCGCTCGATCGACGATCTCGCCCCGTTCCTGCTCGCTCAATTGGCTGAATCGCTCGCCGCGCTGGACACGTTTCTGATTGCGAGACACGAAACGATCAACACTGCTCTGCAGAAAGCCGACCCGTTTTTGGCCCCCGTCAAAAATGAACCGTCGGCTGACCAATCCCTGTTCCCTCCAACGGTTGATGGTCTTGGTCGAGACATGCAGTAACTTACTCAGCGAGTCGACGCTATGTACGGGTTCTGGCATATCTTCGACCCGCACGTCGGCCGCCTCGGACACGTCCTCGACGAACAGACGCACGTCGTGCCGCGCCGCTTCCCCGGTAACGAGCATTTTCGGGGACGACTCCGGCCGGTAATCCGTGATGCGGAAACACAGGTACTCGTAGCTGTAGGTCTTGGACGAGTCAAGTTCGCCGAGCAACCGTTCGGCGCGTTCCACTTGTTCGAGCTTCTTAGCACGCGGCGCGAACCGCACCTGCTGGTCGCGAAGCTCCCTGATAACTGAACTGCGGTATTCGGAATGCATGGTGTGCCCCTTCTCGACCTACGGATTTTACTCTGTTCCCTGCGGCTTTTACCGCGAAAGCAAAATCCACGCCTCTCGTGGTCGGCGTCCCTTTCCTGGGGACGTTTCCTGGCCGGAATACCACACCCCGTTCCGGCCCGGGTCTAATACGCTCTAAGCCCCGCTGCGGTTCTCACGAACCATGAAACCTGTTTTTTTTGGGGTTCCCCCGACTCGGTGTTATCGTGTAACCTTCATTCAAAGAAAGAGTTAAGGTGTGACAGTGGCCTGCATTCCTCGGACTCCGATAGTCTGCCGACAGGTAAGTGTCACAAACCGGGACCAATGTTCGCGCCGCCGCCCCCGGTTTTTCCCGTGAACGCTTTTCGAAGATTTCGGTATCCAAGTGAAAATAGGGAAGATCTCCGTGTTCCTAGACGATCAACCTCGGAGAGTATTCGTGATTAACCGAGAAAAATTGCGAAGAAAAAGCCAATTCCGAACGGCGATCTCGCTCGGCGTCGGATTGGCGATCCTGTTGGCCATCTGGTCGTCCGCGTTAACGGGTTCCGAGAACAAGACTTACGATCTGAAACCGGTTTCCGCCGTCGGCCAGATGCAGCAGATCCAGGCGGTCGTCGAGGTCCAAGGCGATTTGAAGCTGGACTCCGACGGAACCAAGGTCACCCGCCTACCTTTGTTGGTCAAGGCTCAGCTGAGGTACGACGAGAAGTTGCTGGACATCAAGTCGTCGCCTTGGTCGAGGCGCGCGGTCCGCTATTACCACCAGGCCGAAGCGAGCATCAAAGTCGGCGAGGGCACCTTGGCCCCCGCCTTGAACGACGATCGCCGGATCGTGGCGGCGCAAGTCGATAAGGAGGGTTCCGCACTGCACTCGCCAGCAGGGCCGCTCACACGCGACGAACTGGACCTGATCGAGTCGCAAGGGAACAGTCTCCTGTGGTGGTGTTTGTTGCCGAAAGGACCGGTCGCGGTCGGCAATCGTTGGGAAGTCGATCAAGAGCCGTTGGGATTGCTGCTGGGCATTGATGCGGTAACCCAGTGCAGCGCGAGTTGTTCCTTGACGAGCGTGGACGGCAACGTGGCGCTCGTCGATCTTTCCGGCTCGATCAGCGGAGCGGTGAGCGGCGTGGCTACGGAAATACAACTGAAAGCCAAGTACAACTTCGACCTCGCACAGCATCGCATGACGTGGTTCGCGGTGTCCTTCAAAGAGAGCCGGTCGATCAGCCACGCCGAGCCGGGGTTCGAAATTACGACCCGCATCCGCGCCTCCGCTGCTCGGCTAGAACAATCGCCAGCTTTGGACGAAAACTCCCTGGCCGGTTTGTCCTTGGAAGCGAATGCCGGGGCGAACCTGTTGGCGTTTCAGGCGGGGAAGAGCCACTTCAGTTTGATCCACGATCGTCGTTGGCGTTTGATTCTGGATCGCCCCAACCTCTGCGTCTTGCGGATGGTTGATGGCGGCACGTTGATCGCACAATGCAATATCTCCGAACTGTCCGATCTGGAACCCGGCAAGAAGTTCTCCATGGAGGCTTTTCAAGCCGACGTTCAGCGTTCGCTGGGCAAGAATTTCGGGCAATTCGTCGAAGCCAACCAGTCCCCGGCGGATGCGGGAAAACAGATCTATCGCGTGGTGGTCTCGGGGAGCACCGGCGAGATTCCCATCCAGTGGATCTATTACCATATCGTGAACGACAAGGGACGGTGTGCCGCGTTAGCCTTCACGCTGGAAGAAAAATTGCTCGAACGCTTTGCCGAGGCCGATCGGACGTTAGCCGAGACGTTCCAGTTCTTGGAACGACCGGAGCCGAAGCCGACGGCATCACGGGAGGCCCAGAAGAGCCAGTCCAAACCCGCTCGCTCGTAGGGACTCGGCAGGAATTCTGTGGGCTGACCGCAGCTACTCGGCCTCGTCGTCCGGCGCCTCACGCCGAAACACGGCGACGACATCTTCGGCCGGAACGACCCACAGCTGATTGTCCTGCTCGAAATCGACCGGGATGGCGTTCTTGGGATGAAACAGGATCCTGTCGTACTGCCGCAGCGGCATGTCTTCGTCGTTGGCCACCTGCGTCGAAATGGCTACGATGCGCCCGGTGATGGTAGGAATCTCGGCTTGATCCGGCAGGGCGATACCGCCGCGGGTCGCGCGTTTAGGGTCATCTTTGCGCACCAGCACCCGCGCCCCGATCGGCTCCACGTATTCGAACGTCTTGTCTCGCGTCTTGGCCATGCGTGCCTCGTGCCTCGTGCCTCGCAGTCGCTGAACGACCATCGTCTAGCGGATTATCCTGGCAAACGAATTGTCCAAGCGTACTCCTTGCGGAGGTTTTGGACAAGTCGCTTGACTGCGGCCCTTTGACTGCGGCCCTTCAACGCGGCGTATCCGTCGTCTAGGATGGCGGCTGCCACGGTTGCTCGCAATGCAGCCCGCTCTGGAAACCCCTTTCCGCCCAACGCCGGAACACACATGACACCCCAACCTCCGCCCACACGGGATCAATTGGCCACCCGCTACTTCGAACAGCTCGAATATGAGCCGTATCCGGTGCAGGAGGAGGCGCTGCTGGCGTGGTTCACGTCCGAACAGGGTGTACTGGTCTGCGCTCCGACCGGCATGGGCAAGACGTTGATTGCGGAAGCGGCCGTGTTCGAAGCGTTGCACACGGGCAAGTCACTGTACTACACCACACCGTTGATCGCACTGACGGACCAGAAATTTCGCGAATTCCAAGAACTCGCTGCAGGCTGGGGATTCGACCGAGAGCAAATCGGCCTGGTGACAGGCAATCGCCGGATCAATCCGAACGCCCGCGTGCTGGTCGTCGTGGCCGAGATCCTCCTGAATCGCCTGCTGCACCCGACGTTCACGTTCGAGGACGTGTTCGCCGTGGTGATGGATGAGTTCCACAACTTCAACGATCTGGAACGCGGTCTGGTCTGGGAATTCAGTTTGGGCTTGCTGCCCCGTCACATCCGTCTGCTGCTGCTGTCGGCCACGGTCGGCAACTCGGTCGAGTTCGTGCTCTGGCTCTCCATGCAGCATCAGCGTCGGCTGGAGTTGGTGCAAAGCGACCAACGCAAAGTCCCGCTTACGTTTCAGTGGGTTGGGGACGTGCTGCTCCACGAACAACTGGAACGGATGGCGGAGGGAGACGAAACCACCCGCCTGACGCCGGCGTTGGTGTTCTGCTTCAACCGCGAAGAGTGCTGGAACGTCGCGGATCAGATCAAAGGCAAGCGACTCTTGGCGGAAGGCCAGCAAGCGCGGTTGGCCAAGGAACTCGAACAGCACGATTGGTCGCAGGGCGCCGGACCCAAGCTGAAGCAGATCCTGCAGCGTGGCGTCGGCGTGCACCACGCGGGCGTGCTGCCCAAGTACCGGCGGATCGTGGAAGACCTGTTCCAACGCAAACTGCTCTCGGTCGCCGTCTGCACGGAGACGCTGGCGGCCGGTGTCAACCTGCCGGCCCGTAGCGTGGTGCTGCCCAACCTCCTGAAAGGACCACCGGACAAACAGAAGCTGGTCGAACCAAGTTCCGCACACCAGATGTTCGGCCGGGCCGGCCGGCCCCAGTTCGATAGTCAGGGCTACGTCTTCGCTCTGGCGCACGAAGACGACGTGAAAATCCTGCGGTGGCGGGAAAAGTACGACCAAATCCCGGAAGGCACCAAAGATCCGGGGCTGATGAAGGCCAAGAAGGCGATGAAGAAGAAGATGCCCCACCGGCGGACCAATCAGCAGTACTGGACCGAGGGCCAATTCAAGCAATTGACGGGGGCCGCTCCGGCCCGGCTGCGCAGCCGCGGCCCGCTGCCGTGGCGGATGCTGGCGTACCTGCTGCAAGCCTCGCCCGAAGTCGACCGCCTCCGTACGCTGGTCGCCAAGCGGCTGAGCGACCCGCCGTACTTGGCGGCTGGCCAGAAGTCACTGGAGGCTATGCTGCTGACCCTGTGGACCGCCGGCTATGTCGAACTGGAGCCGGAACCTCCCAAGAAACTACTTGGTCTCGACGGTCAGCCACTACCGCCGGAACCCGTCATTCTGGGCCCGGACGGCGAGCCGCCTCCGCCCTATCGGCCGATCCTCGCCCACCCCACCCCGGCCTTGGACCGGCTGGCGGTGTTGCGGGGCGTGCATCCCCTGTACGGAATCTTTCTGCTGAATCACCTGGGGATCGCCGATCGCAACGAACGCATTCAGGCGATGGAAAGCGTCCTGGAACTGCCGGGGTCCGTAGCCCATTTCGTCCGTGTGCCGCCACACGAAGTCCTGCCTCCGGGACCCTTGGCGACCACGCGGCTGGATGTGCATCTGTTGCAGTTGGGGCTGGCCTCCGTCGAGGAACTAGGGGCGGGGCAGGAAGAAGACCAGGAGGACCAGGATCGCCGCGGCATGTTTGCGGAGGACCGCGTCTTCGTGCTGACGCTGGCCGAGAAGTTGCGACGCCTTTTCGACTACGATTTCCCCGGCGTCCAGGATGTGCACACGCAGCCGGTGTGGGCGGCCGGAGAAGTACTCGAGTATGGCCGGGACTTCAATAAGTACGTGACCAGCAAGGGCTTGCAGAAGCAAGTGGGCATCATCTTCCGGCACCTCTTGCGATTGATTCTGCTGATCGCCGAGTTCGCAAGTCTGTGCCCACCGGACGTGGCCGAGGACCAATGGCGTGCCGACCTGGAAGATATCGCGAAGCACCTCTCCGAGACCTGCCGCCAAGTGGACCCGACCAGCACGGAACAGACGCTGCACGAAGCAGCTGCAGTGCAGAAGTTGCTGTGACTACCACGAGCACTCTAGCCCCAGATTCAGGCCCTGCGCCCACAGGGTGGAGTCTCGGAAGGCAAATGACGGACGCAAGGCTCCGGTGATCGGATTCTGCTCGTCGGGTAGCAAGCCCGGATTGACGGACGTGTCGATCTGATCGCCCGGACGCACCACATTGGTCCAGAACAACAGCGTGTAGCCCGCCGTCGCTTTCCAGTGGCAGTTGACTTG
>JAPLNJ010000857.1 GCA_026692885.1 Planctomycetota bacterium
GGGCGGCGCTACGCGGCTAACGCCGCTCCGCACCGCTCTGCCCTGGGCTGTTATGTGTCTGCCCCTATAGGGGCGAAAACTTCTGTATAACGACGAGGGGCAAGCCGGGGGCATTCCTCACATACCAAAGTGAATGCCGACACCTGGAAACACCGTTTGGTGCTCGCAGACAGGGCGGCGACGAGTCAGAGGGAACTGTATCAACTCGTTGGTGTCGCCCACGTGGGTGCGGATGTGGATGCCTCCGAGCTTCCCTGTACCCCGGTCACTTCAAGCCATACTTAGCCAGCTTGTCGCGGAAGGTCGAGGACTTCATCTCCAACGAGGCGGCGGCGGCGGTCTTGTTGCCGCCGCAAGCTTCCAGAGCATTTATCAGCAACTGCTTCTCGGCGTACTGCATCGCAGCTTGGAAACCGCCCTCGGGCAGTCCGCTGGACGGCGTGCCGGCCGGTGCGGGCCAATCAACCCCGCCGACCTCCATTTCCAGCAGCTCCGCCGTGATGTGGCCACCGCCCAACAGGTAAGCCCGTTCCAGTGTGTGATACAGCTCGCGGACGTTGCCCGGCCAGTTATGGCGTCCCAAGGCGGCCAGCGCAGCCGCATCGAGCTCGCACTTCTGGCCTTTCGCGATCCGCCGCAACAGGCGGTCGGTCAACGCCGGCAGGTCCTCTAAACGATCCCGTAGCGGCGGCACGCGGATGCGCAGCACGTCGAGCCGATAGTACAGATCCTGACGGAACGTGCCCTCCGCCACTTTCTCCAACAAATTCCGTTTCGTCGAGGCGATGATCCGCACGTTGGCTTTGAGCGGCTTCGCGCCGCCCACCCGTTCGAACACTTTCTCCTCGATCACCCGCAACAGCTTGGCCTGTTGCTCCAGAGGGATGTCATCGACATCGTCCAGGTAGATCGTGCCGCCTTCCGCCAGCTCGAAGCGGCCCTTGCGGTGCTGCTCCGCCCCCGTGAAGGAACCGGCCTCGTGGCCGTATAACTCGCTTTCGATCAGCGTGGCCGGGAACAGATTGCAGCCGACCTTGATGTGCGGGAACGCCTGCCGGTGCGAATGGGTGTGAATGACGTTGGCCAGCAAATCTTTGCCGACACCGGTTTCCCCGCACAGCAGTACGTTCGTATCGGTGCGGGCGCAGATCTGGATCATCCGTTTGACGCGCGCCATGGCCTCGGACGCCCCGCTGATCTCGCGATCAATGGCGGCCGTGGCGTCTTCACGGCTGGGGGCGACTTCTAGCGTGGTGTCGTGTCGTTGCCGTTGGAGGCGGGCGATCACCGGGAACAGATCTTCGTTTCGGAAGGGTTTGGTCACGAAATCAAAGGCACCCAATTTCATCGCTTCGACGGCCACCGGGATGCTGCCATAGGCCGTCATCATAATCACTGCGATATCGGCCAGCGGCCCGTGCTTGAGCCGCTTGAGCAACTCCATGCCGTCGAGTTTGGGCATTTTGACATCGGTGACCAGCACGTCGAAGACTTCGCGTTCCAGCAGTCCCAACGCCTCCTGGCCGTCGGCAGCGGTCACCACCTCGTGGCCCTGGCCCATCAAATCATCGGCCAACGTCACGCGTTTGATCTTTTCGTCGTCCACGACCAGGATTCGCATAGTTACGCCTTCTTCAAGGGGCCGCCGGCCAGCACCTCGGATCGCCGCAGGATGACGGTGAACGCGGTCCCTTCGTTCAAGTTGCTGCGGACTCGAATACGGCCGCCCATCTCCGAGATCAGCATCCGGCACAAGCCCAGTCCCAGGCCCGTCCCGCCGGACTCCGCGCGGGTGGTGTAGAACGGCTCGAAGATCCTTTCAAACTGCCCGCGTGGAATCCCCACCCCGGTGTCGGAGACCTCGATCGCCACGTCGCCCGGCACCATGTCCTCCTGCCTCCCGTGGGTCAGCGTGCGAAACGTAAGCACGCCGCCCTTGGGCATGGCCGCAATGGCGTTCATTCCCAGATTAAACAAAACCTCCTGCAACGTGTAGGGATCACCACGTACCCACGGTACGTCCGCCAGTTCGGTGCGGATGGTGATATTGGGTGCGTGATGGGCTTCCAGCAACGGCCACGTCGCTTCCACGGCGGCATTGACCGACGTGTCCTGCAACTCGATGCCGTGGGGACGGGCGAAGGCCTGGACCCGCTTGGTCGTCTTCTCGATCCGGTCCAGGGCCTCTTCCATCATCTGTACGTACTCGCTCAAACGCGGGTCGTCTTGGACGTGCTCGCCAATGCGGCGGAGACAGTTCTGCACGCCGTCCAGCGGATTGGCGATTTGATGCCCGATGCCGGCCACCAACTGGCCGATGCCCAGCATCTTTTCCTTTTGCCGAATCTGATCGTGGGCGCGATCCACGTAGGCTCGGATCGAGGTGGCAAAGTAGATGGCAATCCACAAGGTGCTCGCAAAGGCCGCAAACAAGGTCAGCAGATAGAGGCTGCCCAGCGGCGGTACCGGTTCCTGGGAGAAATACAGGGGGAAACGCGGAATCCAACCCAGATACTCGAGCCACAGGCAGCCGCCCACCAAGCCCATCGTCAGTACGCCGAACAAGTGCGCCGTTCGGCCGCGCAGGTACATGCCGGCGATGATCATGGGCAGCACGAAGTAGAACAGGAACGGGTTGCGCGGCAGGTCGGAGAAAACCAGCAGCAGCGACAGCGTGAGCACGTCGGCCAGGATCTGTCCCACAATATGCCGATCGACATTCCCTTCGCCCGCGTCCCATTCGCGCAACGTCAGCCAGAAGGCCAGATTGCCGACGGCCATCGCGGTCGCGACCACCAACAGCGGGCCCGGCTCACGCACGACGCCCAACGCCCAGGCCAAGCCCACAGCTCCAACCACCAGCGCGCACGCCAGCCATCGCAGTTGCACAAACCAACGGGCACCTTCGGTAGGCAGTTTCATCTTCGCGCCGGGGAAATAGGGATTGGTCCAGCCGCTGGTATTCTACCGATTCGCCGGCATCATGCGCGAGGGGCGGACGCGGATCCAGTGGATGCGTACCTTTCCGCCCCAGCCGCAGACGGCATCGCGGGCGGCCGCGCAGTTGCTGGCGAAGGTTCCGCAGCTGGAGCAGCAACTCCACGATTGGCTCGTCCCTACTGAATCGGTGCCAGCAGACGGGCGATCCGCACGGCGACTTTGAACCAGAATGATTTCCGAGCCAGATCCTCCGGCTTGGCCAGTTCGCACTCCGCAAAGTCACGTTCGAACATCTTCCACACGTCTTCGGCGAAATCGTGATCGTCGACCAGGATGGTGATCTCGAAATTCAGCCGAAACGAACGATTATCCAGATTCGCGGTGCCCACGGCGGCCAAGTCGTCGTCCACCAGGATCACCTTGTGGTGCATGAAACCAGGCTGATAGCGATAGATCTTGACCCCCACCTGCTCGGTTTCTTCCAAGAACGAGAATCCCGACAGGTAGATCAGCAGATGGTCCGGGTTGTTGGGAAGCACGATCCGGACATCGACGCCGCGCATCGCCGCCAGCTGTAGGGCGCAGATGACTTGCGGATCGGGGACGAAGTAGGGACTGGCGATCCACGCCCGGTGCCGAGCCGCATTGATCGCCTGGACAAAGAACAGGCTGCAGGTCTCTAGCTCGTCGGCCGGTCCGGTCGGGAGCACCAGCACATTATGTCGGCCGCCCTCAGCCGGGCGAGGATTCCAGTCCAGCGGCGGCACCTCGCGGGTGGCCCAGTACCAATCCTCGATAAAGGACAGCTGGACCGCGTGCACGGCCGGCCCAGCGATGCGCACGTGCGTGTCGCGCCAGGGGCCGATGCGGGAATTCCGGCCCATGTATTCGTCACCGACGTTCAGTCCTCCGACATAGGCCAGGCGTCCGTCCACGACGACGATCTTGCGGTGATTGCGAAAGTTGATTTGGAACCGGTTGCGGAAGCCCTTGGTGGTGTAGAACGGCCGCATCTGCACGCCGGCCTGGATCAATTCCCGGATGTAGGCGCGGGGCAGGGAATGGCTGCCGATCTCGTCATAGAGAAAATAGATGCGCACCCCTTGGGCGGCCTTCTGGAGCAGCTTGGCCTTCAACTCGCGGCCCAGCGCATCGTCCTGCACGATGAAGAACTGTACCAGGATATAGTCCTGGGCCGCATCGATGCCCTCGAAAATCGCCTGGAACACGGCCTGCCCGTTAATCAGCAGGTCCACGCGGTTGTAGTGCGTGAACGGCATCTTGGCCAACCGTTCAAATACCTGATGATTGTGCGTCTCGGGCTGCCGCAGCAGACCGTCCGCTTGGGCCCGCTGGCCAGCCTCCTGCACCACACGTTGGATTTGCAGGGCTCCCACTCGGCGCGAGTCGGCGTAGCCCCGGAATTTATTGCGGCCCAGGACCCAGTACAGCGGCAGACTGATGATGGGGAACATCACCAGCGACAGGGCCCAAGCGATGGCCCCCTGGGACGTTCTGGCGCCCATAATCGCGTGGATGGCAGTCACCACGCCGAGGACTTCCGCGGCCGTCACGGCGAAGCCTAGCATCCCAAGCAAAACGGTTGACATGATGAGGGTTCCGCCGGGAAGGACGTCGTGTGCGAGTGGGATCTCCGGGACGACCGAAACCGTGAGGCAAGACGACTATTTCGAGCGGCCACCACTGCTGTGCACATCTTTGCATCGTCCAAAATCCGTGAATCGCTCTGGTTACGAAGCTCTGCCTCGTAACCCGCTGGACGCGAGACTCCGCCTCGCAAGCAGGCCGGCAGAGCCGGCAATGCAGGGCGTTCCCAGGCAGAGCCTGGGAACGAGGGTTTCCAAGATGTTCACAGCAGTGGGAATATATCCCAGTGCATCCAACGCCGATCTACAGCAGCGAGTTCAGGTGCTTCAAACTGCGGTCGGCCTGGTCGATGGTGCCGCATTCGACCGACATCACGATGTCGCGTGGACACTTGCGCACGATGTCGATCACCCGTTTCCAGTCGATGATCCCGTCGCCGCAGGCGCAACCCACCGGCGTGCCGGTCACCTTGCCACGCTCCGCTGCGGAATGCTCGACCGTAATGTCCTTGGCATGCAGGTGCACCAACCGATCGGCCACGCGCTCGAGCCAGGTGTAGGGATCCTGCCCGGCCAGGTAGGCGTTGCCGGTGTCCAGGTTGATGCCGATGGCCGGTGAATCGACCAGTCCCCAAATGCGATCCAGCCCATCCGGGGTGCGCGAGTACTGGGCATGGCATTCGAGTCCAATCTTCACGTCGCGCCGCTCGGCGACGAACGAGGCCTCACGGAGCGTGTACCGCATCAACACGAAGTCTTCCGCTTCGGTGGTCCAGGGCGCCTTGAGGCCCTCGTCCGTATTGACGACCGGTGCACCACATTCGGCGGCAAAACGGATCGCCAGTTTCAGGTACTCACCGTGGTAGTCGGGCCGGCCCAACGGGCCGTGAGCCTGCAACCCGGAAATCTTCAGGCCCCGCTCGTCGCATAGACGGCGCATGACCCAGGGATCGTTGAACAGCGAGTAGGTGTGGTAATAGCCCGCCTCGCTCATCAGTTCGCGTCCGAAGTGGACCATCGGCTCCACGTACTCGTAGCCCATTTCCGCCGCTCGATCCAATCCCCACTCGAACGGCTTATCGTGGTGGCGAGTGGCTTCCAGGTTCATACCGACACTGATCTTGCCCATGATTTTCCCTTTCCTCTTCCCAGTGAACTCTAGGGTGCCGTGACGCGGGCGTGCTCCGCCACGTAACGGTAAGAATACAGCCAGCCGTTGGCAACATACCAGATGTCCTGGCGGTTCGCCACGTAAGCTAAGTGCGGCAGCAAGGTCGAGCCTTGGATGCCATCGACGCCCGAACGGGAGTCGTACAGCACGCTGTTCTGGAACCGGTCGGGATGCCAGAGGGCGTAGATTACGCCGCCGGCTTGGTACGCCCGGTCGAAGCCTTCGTTCAGCTCCGCGACGTTTGAACGGATGAACCGTCCCGGCGGATAGCTCTTCTCCAGCAGTGTGTCATAGCCCTTGGTATTCAGCCCGCCGACACCGTAAAACCGGTGCTTCTCGTGCCACGGCGCGTAGTCCGTGCTCGATGGATTGTCGCCCCAATTGAAGCCCCGGAGGAAGAGAAACTCGCCCGCGTCGGTGCTCAAGAGCGTCTCGTCCACGTAGCCGTGCGTCAGGATATGCTCAAAAACATGCTGTCCGTACGGGATGTTGTGCAGCCGTTGGAGGATGTCCTCGCGGCAGCCGAGGATCTCGTCCTGATAGCCTCGGATCAGATACGCTTCCGCGTTCTTAGGGTGTGTTTGCCCGTGCACCGCGGGTTCCCAACTAAAGTCGCGCCGGTCGAGTTCCTCCTGCATGTTGCGCCACGTGCCGTCGCCGCCGGCGCTGCGGCTGTTGATCGCGATCGAAACGGGCAAGTGAAAGCTCCGGCAGATGTGCAGGGCGGCTTGGTAGTTGTCGGACGCGTCGTCCGTCGGCCCCTGCCAGGCCGCCCCAGGGTGCGCCCAGGGGTTGCAGCCCCAGTTATCCAACGACAACGTGTACGCCGCCTTCCGCCCGTCGTAGTACTTGGCCACCGAGTCGAACTTGGCGGTTCCCACTCCGACGAACTCCAACTCGACCGTGTTGCTCGTCTGGAATCCGACCGAGACAAAAGCCTTGTCTCCGGCAGCCTTGTCTCCGGCAACTCTGTCTCCGGCAACTCTGTCTCCGGCCCGGTCGAAACGCACGCACTCCAGCCCCTGGAACAACTCAGCGGACGCTGTGCGGGCCAACGGTTTCCACGGCGCGGCCCCCGAGTCACGGCGTCGCACGGCTGCGTCGGGCTGAACGTTGGCGAGTTGGAAGACGTAGGTGACGGGATACCGGAAGCCCCACTTGCTCCACATCCCGTGGTCGATCGAGACGGTGAACCTCGGCCGTGTCAAGGCCGCCTCGGGACTGGCTGCCCGCCCGCCCGCCGACGAGAGTCCCCAGACGATAAGCAAGATCGCAACGCGTTGCATGACAGAGACTCCAGGTAGAGAGACTCCAGGTATGGTGCCAGTCGTCGGGCGATCTTGAAGGAGTTCACGGGCTGTGTCAAGAGCACGAGGTTAGCGCCACCCAGCCAGCCCCGCGGTCCGTCGCGAACATTGTACCACAAACATCTCTGATTCCCAACGCTGGCACGATCCGTCATACTGGCCCGTGTGACGTGTGTCGGCCACCCACGCGTCGGCCAGCGATTGCGTTGCGACCGGCTCGGCAGGAACCTGAGCTTGGCCGCTTGAAATGCCGTATTGAGTCACTGTTTGGGTCCCCAGGTCATATTCTTAGCACGGATGGCAGAGCCGGGGCACGGATGTCTTTCTCGTTCGGTCTTCATCCGTGCTCCGGCTCTGCCATCCGTACTAAGAACGTAAGAAAAGTTGGACGTGGGCTAGGTCTGGCAGCCTGCCTGTCGAGGTCCGGTCTTTCACTGGCCAGCTTCGTCCTCCCCTGCGTTCAATCAAGGAGCACACCATGTCCTCTCCAGCCCCCACAAACAACCAGTCCGATCCTTCCCGGCGAGATTTTCTGAGGACCTCCACGGCAGCGGTCGGGGCGGCCATGACCGCGGGGCTTGCACTGGCCCGCAGTGCCCATGCCGCGGGCAGCGATATCCTGCGGGTCGGCCTGGTGGGCTGCGGCGGTCGCGGCGCCGGGGCCGCCGTGAACGCGCTCAACGCGGACCAGAACGCGAAACTGGTGGCGCTGGCCGACGTGTTTCCCGACATGCTCAACGCGGCTCGGGCGAACCTCAAAAAGGAAAAACCCGAGCAGGTGGCGGTGGACGATGACCACTGCTTCGTGGGCTTCGACGCCTATCAGAAGGTCATCGAATGCTCGGATGTGGTGCTGTTGGCCTTGCCCACCTATTTCCACCCGATCTACCTGAAAGCCTGCGTCGACGCCGGAAAGCATGTGTTCTGCGAGAAAATCCACGCCCTCGACGCGCCCGGTGTGAAGCTCCTGCTGGAAGCCGGCGAAATCGCCAAGCAGAAGGGTCTGAGCATCGTTTCCGGCCTCGCCTGGCGTTACCACACGGGCGTCCGGGAAACCATGCAACGCGTCCTGGACGGAGCCTTGGGGCAGATCGTGACGATCGAGGAGACCTGCAACACGGGCTCACTCCGCTCACGCCACCGACAGCCCGGCTGGAGCGAGATGGAGTACCAGCTCCGCGACTGGTACAACTTCAACTGGCTGGCCGGTGATCTGCCCGGGTTGAACATGGTGCACAACCTGGACAAAGCCGCCTGGGCGATGCGCGAGGAACCGCCGCTGCACGCCTGGGGCATGGGCGGCCGGCAGACCCGGGTCGGCCGCGAGTACGGCGACGCTTGGGATCACTTTGCCGTCGTGTATCAGTATGCGGACGGGACGCGGATGTATGCCTACTGCCGCCAGCAGGACGGTTGTCTGACCAGCATCGCCGACCGTTTTACCGGCACCAAGGGCAGTTGCGACCTGCTGAATTGCCGCATCGACGGCGAGCACAAGTGGCGTTACGCGGGGCCGGACTGCAACCGCTTCGACCTGGAGCACGTGGCTCTGTTCAATGCGATCCGCCAGAGCCAGCCCGTCAACAACAGCCTGTACATGGCCCGCAGCAGCCTGCTGGCCATCATGGCCACCTGGGTCTGCTACACCGGCCAGTTGATCACGTGGGACCAGGCGTTGAACTCCAAGTACGTCCTCGCGCCGCCACGGCTGGCGCTGGACGCCGATCCGCCGACCAAGCCCGACGCCCAGGGCAACTACTCCCTACCGCACCCCGGCCTTACCAAGTTCTCTTGAGGCGGCTAGTAGTGCTCGCCCAGGGGCCAGGGGGTTGCATAGACCCTGGCTTTCCGAGAAACCGACTTCGGGCGTGAGCGGCGGGAGGTGCCCGAACCGAGCATGGCCAACGAACGCGGGGTTCGTCGGCGATTTACACGTCGAAGGTGTTGCAGTACCAGTGGTCGAAGGACATCAGAAGAACGATCGGTTCGACCTCGCCCGTCGGTATTCGCAATTCATTCGCCCGGTCGGACTTGTCGAAGTTCAGATGCAGATGCGCCCACGGATGCTGCGGGTTGTCGCCCAGTTTAGGGTCCCATCCGTCACCTCGGGGTTGACCTTCCTTCTTGTCCAATCTCAAGGACACGATATTGTTGATATTCGGAGGAATTTGACGCACGGCGAGGCGATAGGTCGCGATCTCTGCCAAGCCCTTGTCGTTCGTGCGAAGGCGCAAGAATAGGTCCAAGCGGCCACCCTTGGCCAACTCGAATGGCGCGTGAGCGGCGGGGCAGCCCGCAAGCAGGCCAGGAGCATCGTAGGTATCGCTTCGTTTGACAAGCCAGCTCTCACTCTTCTGGGAGCGAACAATTTGAAGCGTCCTTCTCCCTGGTGCCAGGGACCGTAGTCCGAGGACGCACGCACCCAGGAGTTGAAGGTAGTTCTTGGGGGTCAGTTCGGCCGTCATGTCTGTGCACGTGCTTTCATGTCACCGTAGAGGGCGAGCAACTCGTTCCACATCCACCCATCGTCAATGCCTGTGCCTTGGCCGCTTTCCCATTTCCGCGAGAAATCTTTGCTGCTCATCCCGTGCTTCGCTTCGAATGACCGGATTGCTCGTCGGACATCTGACGGCGTGAAAGGGCGCGAAAGTGCCTCTGCATAGTAGATGATGGGACCAAACCAATCCATGAAGTCCGGGCAAGCAGCAAACAAGTCACCGCGGCGGTTCTCGCGAAGGACGAGAATCACTGCCCGAAAACAGCGCAGCTGCTCTCGCAAGCCATTCAAGATACGGCCTGCCCCGTCAAGCAGCGTTTCGAGGTCGTAGAGTACCAGGACGGTTGCACTCGCATGCTGCGACTTCAACTGGCCATGCAAGGCCACGACGAATTGCTCCGCGACTAGATTCTCGCCGCTGAGCAACGAGGTGCGGATGGTACGCTCTGTTCGGCGTACACTGCGTTTCAGGTTCGTGAGGAGAGCCAGCATGGCCGGGCGATGTTCCCAACTCACGAGCGCAAAGATACCCTTTCGAACAAGCAGCAGGTCCACGAAATCATCTATGCCGTAGATCAAACGAAACCTCCTGCACCTAGGAAGAAACGGCCTTGCCGCTAGACATCCGCTTCCGGTACGCCTCGACGAGCGGCTCCGCCCACGCGGCTAGACGGAATTGTTTGTCCGGCGGCGCGCTCCCGTCGCGAAGCAACAATCCGTCACGGACGGACTGGATCGCGCACGGAACGTTGGCACCGCCGGAATCCAAGACGTCCACAATCGCCGCATAGTCGTCGTCGGTTAGTCTTCCCCGCCAGCGATCCGTCATCGCATGCTGAACAAGATCGATATGTTGGTTTAGAACATGGGCATCGCCCGCGTCCAGGGCATAGCCGACGCAGGCCGCACACGCATGCACGAAAGCGCGCGGCAAGCCGCCGGAGAGGTATGCGAGCTGGCGGCACTGGAGCGCGGAAAACGCTTGCTGCCCGCCAATCGAACGGAGAATGTTCAAATAGGGCTGCAGATTCGCATCCCTGGCATCCGATTTGTGTGGTTCAGGTACGGGCAGAGGATCAAGAACGCCAATCTCTCCCCAGACGTGATCGAGCTCTCGGCCCTGTTGCGTGAACAGCCCGTCCAGCGGCAAAGTCGCAAGGACGCCGCAGGGCAATCGCATCCAAGCCATGGCGTGATCGATGAATAGTTCGTGCTGTGTGGTTTCGTCTCGAACCTTGTCCAAATCATCGATGACAAGAAGGACAGGCTTCTGTGCCTTGCCCTCTAACTCTTTGATGACTACCTCACAACTGCGTGCGACCCGGCTCACATCCAGAGTTACCAGTTGTCCGGGGGAGATGTATCGCAGGGCCAGACGCTGAAGGATATCCGAGTACAGATCCGCCAACTGCGTCCCGGTCGCGGCGCCGATGGTTCGCTCTAGCAGCTCCTCCCAGACACTTGGTCCGATCGGTAGTCCGACCGGTCCGGCGGTGACGGCAGTTCGACGCGCTGGTCGTGAAGGTCTCTGGTCTCGTACGTGCGTCACCAGTTCTTCCACCAATCCCGGTGGTAATTCACCGAGTTGCAAGACCCACTCGCGGATGAGAGCCTCAAGGATGACGATCAGCAACGAGAACGTGTTAGCATTGTGGACTCCAAGTGACTGGGCGATCGAGGTCCAGACGACGAATCGATCGGGAGTTAAGTCCTGACGCAACTGCCAGAGTTCCGTTGACTTACCAACTCCAATGTGACCGGTCAGCAAAGCTTTGGCATACGGATCGGCCGCCAGTGAAGTACGCAACTGGCGAATGGCCGTGGACTCTCTTGCCGTCCGCGGAAGCGCAGAGGCGTCGAATCCTGCGGGGACGTTGGGGTTCAAGCGTCGTAGTATCTCGCGTAGATCGATCGGTTCTTCCGTACTTTGTCGCTTCGGCATTTGATCCTACCTAGTGGCAGACCGGTCGTCCGGCAAGGAACTTGGCATCACGCTACCAGGTGATCCTAACAGACGAGATCGATTCAGTTAAGCACCCCCCTCCCGCCGCGAAGCCGTCCCTAGACTTCACTTCAGCGTAGTTCCGATCGCGCGCAGTTGCTCGACGAACGGCTGCGGGATAGGCCGGTTTTCTGGATCGGCACGTCATAGGTCACGGCGCCGCCCTTGTCGACAATCTGCCGCGTCAAGCCGATGACTTTGTCGTCCGGCCATTGGGGCTGTTGGCCGCCGCACCAAGTCGTGCCCAGAAAGCTCAAAATGTGAAACTGAACTTTGGCCCCTGCACACGCCAGCCAGCGGCCCTGGCAGGCCTCGACCGCCCGCGGCAGCAGGTCCAGATTCACCTCGCCGGCGGCATAGTCTTCGTACGGCGTGTGGGCCACCACCGGTACTTTCACACCCGGATTGAAGGCCACGATCGCGGCGGGATTCCCGGCCCTGAGTGCGGCGGCGAAGCTGACAAAGTTCGGCTCGTCCTCGAAACGGTACATCTGGTCCGCGAAGTAACAGCCGTCGATCCACCAGCCCGCCACAGCCTGCCCCCAGCGCTGCGACCACGCGCGGATCACGGCTTCCCAGTTCCGTTAAGATGTAGACGCTGCTTGCGAAACCGCGAGTGGGAGTGTGCAGTTGCGATTATGGAGTCTGGACCGGCCTGCGGAAAGCCCCGTTGCGGGTTGGTCAATTCGTCCTCGCCAGCCAGGCAGACAGGCGACGGGCGACGCGGTTATAATCTCGGTCGTCGGCGGGCCCCTTACTCATTCCACGGAGAATCCCATGCGGCACCTGATTCAAATCGCAGTCGGTCTCTTGCTCATCACACAGTCGTTGGCAGTGCAGCTGCTCGCCGCCGAATTGCAGGTCGGTACGGCGACCGCCGACATTACTCCGGTGCTGCCCGTGGCGGTGACGGGGCAGTTCAACCTGCGAATCGCCCGCACGGCGGAGACACCCCTGACGGCCAATGTCGTGGCCTTGGAATCGCGCGAGGGAGACCGGACGCTCGACACGGCGATCCTGGTCTCGTGCGATCTGGTCGGCATCCCGACCGAGTTCCTCGCGCAGGTGCGCGACCAGGTGCAGCAGCGGCTGCCGGATCTGGACGTGAAGAAAATCCTCTTGAACGGAACCCATACCCACACGGCGCCGGTCTTGGGCAATGATGAGTATCCGATTCCGAAAGAAGGCGTCACGCAAGTCGATGCGTATCGAGCCTTCTTCGCCCAACGTGTCGCTGAAGCGATCGTTCAGGCCTGGAACGGCCGTCGCGCCGGCAGTGTCACGTGGGGCCTCAGCCACGCGGTGGTGGCCTACAACCGCCGCGCGGCCTATGCCAACGGCTCGTCGCAGATGTACGGCCGCACCGATGTGCCGGAGTTCCGTAATCTGGAAGGCTACGAAGACCACGACATCGACACGCTCTTCTTCTGGGACAAGGAGGGGAAGCTGATCGCCATGAGCATCGACGTGGCCTGCACGGCACAGGAAGTCGAAGGGCGCTCGACGGTGAATGCCGACTACTGGCATCCGGTGCGCGAGGCGCTGCGCCAGCGTTACGGCGCCGACCTGTGCGTGCTGGGCTGGATCGGCGCAGCCGGCGACCAGTCACCGCACCTGATGTACCGTAAGGCGGCCGACGAACGGATGCGTGAACTCCGCAAGCTGAACCGCCTGGAGGAAATCGCGCGGCGCATCGTGCGTGCCGTGGAGGAAGCCTACGAGGCGGTGAAGGAGAATCGCCACGCGGACGCGACGTTGGTCCACAAGGTGGAGACGCTCTCGCTACCGATGCGGTTGGTCACCGAGGCGGAATATGCCGAAGCCAAAGCCGAGTGCGACCAGGCCACGGCCCAGTTGGCAGCAGATCCGAAGAAGGCCGACCAGGTTTTTCGGCGACTGAAGTGGTACGCCGTCACCGTCGAGCGGTTCGAGAAACAGAAGACCGATCCGCAGCCGAAGCTGGAAATGGAATTGCATGTGCTGCGATTGGGCGACGCCGTGGTCTGCACCAACCAATTCGAACTGTTCACGGACTACGGCATTCGCATCAAAGCGCGAAGCAAGGCCGGGCAGACGTTCGTGATCCAATTGGTCGGCCCCGGCTCGTACCTGCCCACCGAGAAGGCCGTCCGCGGCGGCCATTACAGCGCCATCGTGCACAGCAGTCTGGTCGGCCCCGAAGGTGGACAGATCCTCGTGGATCACACCGTGGAACTGGTCAACAGCCTGTGGGCTGGGGCGAAATAGTTCGACTGTCTGACTTCGACCCCAGTCGTCTTGTGCCGATCAAGGCCACTTGCTGATAGCCAGTTGGCTCATCGAACTGGGCGGGCTGTTTCGTCATCCAACGTCCGGCGTTACTCCTCGCCCGACAGTTCGGCAGCGGTCCGGGGCCGCGGTTGCGGAGGCGAATTGCGGTCGGCTTGGCGTTGCCGGAAGTACTCCAAGACGCCCGGCAGCAACGAGATGAAAATAATCATCAGCAACACGGACGCAAAGTGTTCCTTGACCCACGGGAGGTTGCCGAACCAGTAGCCGGCAAACACGAAACCCGTGACCCACGCCAGACCGCCGATCACATTGTAGGCCAGGAAGCGCCGATAGCTCATCGCGCCGACGCCCGCCACGAACGGCGCGAACGTCCGGACAAAGGGAACGAACCGGGCGATGATGATCGTGCTGCCACCGTATTTCTCGAAGAAGCGGTGGGTCCGGTCGAGGTGTTTACGGTTGAAGAACCGGGACGACTCACCGCGAAGCACCTTGGGACCCAGGAAGTACCCGATGTGGTAGTTCACCGTGTCTCCCGCCACCGCCGCTACGACCAGCAGTAGCCACAGTAATCCGACGTCCAGCGATCCCAAGGAAGCGATCGCGCCTGCCGCAAACAGCAGGGAATCGCCTGGCAGAAACGGCGTGACCACCAACCCGGTTTCGCAAAATACGACCAGGAACAGAATCAGGTAGGTCCACGAACCATAATTCTGCGTGAGTGTCTCCAAGTGCTTGTCGAGGTGGAGAATCCACTCGATCGCCAAGTTTACCAAGTCTTTCATGGGGCCACGTGTCCTGGGTGTGACTTCGAGGAAGCATCCGGCAGCCTGCGTCCACACGCGACCATCATACCGCGGACGCTGCAGTACGAGAACGTCCCTTGAAACGGCGGGGGCGCCTGACGCGAAGCTTCTAGGGGAATTCCGCCAGAAAATCGTCCAAGCTGTCGTCGTCGGCCTTGACGGGGCCAGGCTGCGGCGGGCTGTCGGGGTGGGCCGAGCTCTTGGGCTGGGTTGGGCTCTTGGGCTGGGTTGGGCTGGCCTGAGCGACCCGTTTCGGCGGCATCGTCGTTCCGCGCGGTCCGGGCGTGTCGGACACCTCCACAATCTCAAAATCACCAAGGTCGGCGATGTTGCCTCCGCCCGCCTTGGGAGCGGTAGCAGCCGGTGATGCGGCAACTGGAACTGCGGCGGGCCGTGCATCTCCGGCTGGCGACGAGTCATAGACGGCTTGGAAGGTGACGCTGCCCAGTGTCAGCAGTCCCCCGGGAGGAAGCACAGCCTCAGTGACCCGTTTATGGTTGATGAACGTGCCGTTCAGAGACCCCATGTCTCGGACCACCAAGTACCCGTTCGACTCGAAAATCTCGCAGTGTCGACGACTGACCAACGGATGAGGCAGCATCAGCGTGGCCTCACGACCGCGGCCCAACACCGCTGGAAGCCGCAAGGTGAATTCGCTGGCTTTCGTGGAGCCGGAGACCATGACTAGTTTCGCGTCCATCGGACTATCTCTACCGAATCGGTGCTGGGGGGTGGAGAGGCTCAGGCGGGCGGAGCTGGAATTTCCTTCCATACAGGGTCAAAAAAGCCCCATCCGCCGAGGCGCGACAGATTTTTTTTCAGACAGCGGATAAGTCTAACTCACCACAAACCGGCCCGCAATGTTAAGTTTTTGGTCGTTCGGGCCTTACGGCTTGGATTGGCCTACCCGTGGTTTGCCGGTCCAAGTACCCTTGCAAGCCAGAATTCCAGGCATATAATCGTCAGCGTCTCTTGAGTAACGAACGCTGGTCGCAGGGCTTGGTAATCGGAATCGGCCGTCGAAGTGCGGGTGTAGCTCAGTTGGCAGAGCACGACGTTGCCAACGTCGTTGTCGTGGGTTCGAATCCCATCACCCGCTCTTTTTTGCTTTCCTGACAGTTGTTTTGCGTAGGACGTGCAAGCATCCATGAGCGAGACAGATACCGAACATACTGACCTTCCGGATGACGTGACAGCGGTGGAAACTGAGGAAAAGCAGCCCCTAAAGCTGCAGGTTTCTGTCGCCATTCCCAGCACCTGCGAGCGCCACGTCACCGTGGTGGTGCCGCGCGAAGACATCGAGCGTTACATCGCGGTGGAATTCGATGAATTGGTCCCCAAAGCGGCAGTTCCCGGATTCCGGCCCGGTCGCGCGCCGCGGAAGTTGGTGATGAACCGCTTCAAGGACAATGTGAAGGATCAGGTCAAGGGCAAGCTGGTCGTCGACGCGATGAGCCAAGTCACGGAGGAGCAGAAGTTTTCGGCCATCAGCGAGCCGGACATGAAGTTCGATGCGATCAAGATGCCCGACGATGGTCCGCTGACCTTCGAGTTCACGTTGGAGGTCCGGCCTGATTTCGATCTGCCCGAATGGAAGGGGCTGACACTTGTGCGTCCCGAAGCCACCATCACCGACGAGGATGTCGAACAGCATCTGAAAAAATTGCTGGTCCGGCATGGCAAGCTGGTCGACCGAGACGGGCCCGCCGAGGTTGGCGATCACGCGACGTTCAACATAACTTTCCGCCTGGATGGTGAGGTCCTGTCGCGCGTCGAGGACAAAATCCTGGCGCTGAAGCCGAAATTGAGCTTTCGTGACGCCCAGTTCGACGGCTTCGCAGACTTGATTGCCGGTGCCAAGGCTGGCGAGAGGCGTGAGGCCAAGCTCACTATCAGCCAGGACGCGGAAGGCGAGGCCTTGCGTGGCAAAGAGGTGACGGCGGAGTTCGAGATCGTCAACGTGCAGCGTCTCGAGTGTCCCAAGCTGACCCCGCACTTTCTGGAGACGATTGGCGGGTTTGCGGACGAGGCGGATTTGAAGAGCACGGTTCGCGAAGAGTTGGAACGTCAGAATCGATATCGACAGCAGCAGTACGTGCGGCGACAGATTACCGACCAGTTGACTCGCAACGCCAATTGGAAGCTGCCGCCCAAACTGCTCAAGAAGCAAACAGGCCGGGAACTGGCGCGGATGAAGCTGGAACTGCAGTCCAGCGGGTTTAGCGACGAAGTCATCCAGACGCACTCGAACCAATTGCAGCGCAACAGTCAGGCGTACACCGACCTGGCGCTCAAGGAACACTTCATCCTGGAACGTCTCGCCGAGGAAGAAAAAATCGAGGCGGATCCCGGGGATTTCGATCGCGAGATCCAGTTGATCGCCGAACAGAACGGCATCCCGCCGCGTCGCGTTCGCGCCCGCCTGGAAAAACGCGGCGAGATGGACTCCTTGCGGAACCAAATCATCGAGCGGAAGGTGATTGAGCTGATTACCAGCCACTCGCTCGTGACCGATAAACCGGCGGAGTCGCCTGCTGCGGATGACGTGGTGGCCGTGGATCACGTTGTGAGCGGCGACCGAGAGCCCGTCGAGATCCCTGAAGCCACGCATTCGGACGTGGCCAAATCGCTGCCGGGGCAAACCGAGCACAAGTAGGCGGCCGTTTTGCGGATGGCGACGACGTTCGCAACCTGGTGCGATGCGCGGTCCCACGCCGAATAACAAATATGCTGTTCAGCCCAGGGGCCGTTCCCCCGGCCACTCAGATGAGAAGGATCGAGGAAGTATGAGCGGAAGTGCGCCGGGACCTTTGTTCGATTCGTACTCATACCCCTCGTACCAGCGGCAGCGGCAGTTGACCCTGGGCGATCTGTTGTTGGAGAACCGGATCGTCTTCCTGCAGGGTGAAATCTACACGGGCAACGCCAATGAAGTCGTGATGAAGCTGCTGTACCTGCAGAGCGAGAACCGTCGCAAGGACATCCATTTCTACGTCAACTCGCCGGGTGGCGAGGTGATCGCGACGCTGGCCATCTACGACACGATGCAGATCCTAAGTTGCCCGGTAGCCACCTACTGCGTCGGCCAAGCGGCCAGCGGCGCGGCCGTGTTGCTAGCGGGTGGCACCAAGGGCAAACGCTTTGCCCTGCCGCACGCCCGCGTGATGCTGCACCAACCCTACGGCGGCGTCAGCGGCCAGGTCAGTGACATCGAGATCCAGGCCAAGGAGATCCTGCGGAACCGGGAAGTGCTGAACGAGATTCTGGCGAAGCACTCCGGGCAATCCATCGACCGTATCGCGACAGATACAGACCGCGATTTCTTCCTGAGCGCCGAGGAAGCCAAGCAGTACGGCTTGGTAGATGAGATCCTGGCCAAGCCGCCAGCCACGGAGGAAGCGGAAGGGATCGATAACTGAGCCGCTGCCATTGTGAGCCAGCTTTCCTGTCTGCCTGGCAGTTTGGAAGCTCATCCCCACGCAGACGACACTCAGCTAAATTGACAGGTTCGACGGCCGTAGCCCGGCTGGTTTCTGTACGGAGTAACTGTTTGCCATGCCATCGATTCCCTACGTCGTAGAAAAAAGCGGACGCACAGAGCAGGCCTATGATATCTTCAGCCGGTTGCTCAAGGACCGTATCGTCTTTCTTGGTACGGCAATCAACGACGACGTGTCGAATCTGATCGTCGCCCAGATGTTGTTTCTGCAGTCGGATGATCCCAAAGCGGACATCCACCTGTACGTCAACTCACCTGGCGGTAGCGTCAGTGCGGGGATGGCAATCTACGACACCATGCAGTTCGTGACCTGCGATGTGGCCACCTACTGCATCGGTCAGGCCGCCTCGATGGGCGCAGTGCTGCTGACGGCAGGCACCAAGGGCAAGCGCTACGCGTTGCCCAACGCTCGGGTCATGATTCACCAGCCGCTGGCCGGCATGGAGGGCACGGCGTCGGAGATTCTGATCCACGCGCGTGAATTCCAGCGGATCAAGCAGCGCATGAATCAAATCCTCATCAAGCACACCGGGCACACCCTGGAAAAGATCGAGAAGGATACCGATCGCGATTGCTTCATGTCCGCCGACGAAGCCAAGAACTACGGACTCGTCGATCAAGTGGTCGAGAGCATGCGGACTACGCTCCCAGGCAAGCAGCCGCCCCCGAGCTGAGGTGGCAGTTCCCGCGCGACACTCGCGGTTGACTCTTGCTGGCGGGGGAGCCCGCGTTCAGAACTGGGAGAATAGCTTCGCCCTGGGCCGTGCAAAACTGCGGAGTAAAGCTTGGGGGAGTTTATCCCGCTCTTGTGCCGCGCGAAGACAGGGGTCGGGTGTACGAATTTCAGTTTTTGCGGCCCCAAGTCCGTGACCAAGAAATACCTACTCGCCGCAAAATCTGAAATTCGTACACCCGACCCCTAGCCACACGTCCGCCCAGTTCTGCGCGGGCCACCTCGTCCGGAGGATTCCCAAGGCGTTCGCCGCGGAAATCGGTGCTGATGTTGGTAGGATGACTGCTCGTTGACCGTGCTTTTCTTCGGTACCGGCTTGACCGTTGTGCCGCTCGGCGGGCGAGTTGATCACGAGGGCTGGCGCCGTTTCAGAAGCGTCCCTGGAGGTAGCATGCGAGCACTCATCTTTGATCTCGATGGCACTCTCATTGATACCGTCTATGCCCATGTGTTCGCGTGGCAACGGGCCTTGGCGGAAGCTGGTATGGCGATCGAGGGCTGGCGAATTCATCGTCGCATTGGCATGAGTGGCGGTCTCTTCACTCGGGCCGTGGGGCGTGAACTGGATCGCGACATCAGCCCTCAGGAAGCGGAAGCCCTGCAACGACGCCATGGAGAACTATTTGCCCAGCTGCTGCCCGAACGGCGGCCGTTATCCGGTGCGGTGGAACTCCTGGCGTTTCTGCGCGCGGCCGCGATTCCCTTCGGCATTGCCACCTCCGGGCACCGGCCCCAAATCAACGCATCGCTGGCGGCGTTGCAGGTGGGCGACGAGACCGTTGTGATCGAACGCGGCGATGTCCTGCGGGCCAAACCTGAACCCGACCTCTTTCTCGCTTGTCAGCAGCGGTTAGGGGTGCGTGTCGAAGACTGTTACGTGATCGGTGACGCCGTCTGGGATCTGTTGGCCGCGCGGCGCGCGGGCATGTTGAGTATTGGGTTGTTGAGCGGTGGCTATGGCGAAGACGAGTTAGGTCGAGCCGGCGCCTTTCGCGTCTACCGTGACCCGCAGGAATTGCACCGTTCGTTGGATGAATTGGGGGTCCTGCTCTGAACGCGTGGTCAGGCGAGCGGCAGGAAATAGTTTACCCAACTCAATGTAGGATGGTCTTCCAAGACCGTCCCGATTGGCCCGGGAAGGCCAACCTGCGGGTAAGTTATTTCCTGCCGCTCGCCTCATCCGTAGCGTAGGGGCACGCCTGTCGTAGGTCAGCCTTTCCAGGCTGACGCTCGGTTCGCTTCAGGCTGGAAAGCCTGACCTACTGGGTTGCGGAGCGTCGCCCATTTCGCGACGATTTCTATTTTTTCCAGCGCCGAGTTTGACACGTGGGGAATCTGACATAGGTTTCCAGTGCGAGAACATGATGCTGACCGCATCGATCTCGCAGGCCAGCGAAGCACACCATGCTTCGCTGGCTGCCAAGCCCTGCCGCCTTCTGTCCTCGACAAAGGCAAACCAGTCGCAAGGCTGGGACGCAAAACCAAGGGCCGCATGGCGAACACGCCGCTGCGGTGGCCTGGTTACCGAAAGGATGATGGCACTGGATCGAAGCGAGTGACCATCGGACGTGGGTAGATCTGAGGAAGAGGTGTCAATTGTGTTTTCCCTGATCGGGCTCCAACGGCCGCACTGCAGGCAAGAGCTGCCACAAGGCAGCTTCGCGTTCGGAGGAGCTCTCATCCCTATTCCAGGCAGTGATTGGACACGAATCGTGTTCCTATCCGCTGCCCCAAGTGGAGGTTGCTAGAATGGATAATGTACTGCGTTTTCTGAAGTCGGAAGATGGTCCTACCGCGGTCGAGTACGCTGTCATGTTGGGCCTGATCGTGGTCGTGTGCCTGTCAGTGATTACTACGTTGGGCACGAAGGTCGAGGCCAAGTTCAAGGCCATCGGCGACGCCATGTAGTTCGAGCGTCTAACCCTGGACGTTACAGTCCGGGCCGAGACGCGAAACCAAGTCTCGGTTGGTGACGAATCCACCTAACCCCCTGGGCTTCCTTGCGAAGCCCGAGGGGGTTTCTTTTTGCGCCCGCTCTTAACGCGGCGCTGGACGCCACCAAGTAGCATGAATCTCCAGAGCCGTGCTGGAGCGACTCCTCCGTGGCGAGTCGCGCCCGATACTGCCCGATTCTGGAGAGAGCCAGGTTACGAAGATGCGCGCAGCTTGCAGGTAGCACTCTAGCCTGGTCCCGCGGAGGCACACGCGGTCCCTAATGACAACCAGGCCGCGACGGCAATCGCCGCCGTCTCGATACGCAGGACGCGAGGTCCCAGGTTGACTCTCTGCCAGCCAGCCGCAGCCTGCAGTTCTTGGTCCGTAAAGCCGCCCTCCGGACCAACCGCTGCCAGGATCGTCAGGCAAGTATCCGGTACGCTAAGGCCACCGACGGACACCGCCGAGGGATCCGGATCAGCGAGCAGTCGCAAGGCAGCGTGCGGCGCCGCGGCCAGGAACTCCCCAAGCGTCTGCGGCGCGGCAATTTCCATGAGACGGTTGCGCCCGCACTGTTTCGAGGCTTCCACGACGGCGCGGCGCAGACGATCCAACACGTGCTCCAACGGTTGTGCCACACCTCGCGCAGTTTGCAGAGGCACCACACGGAAGACCCCCAGTTCCACGGCCTTTTCGATCAGCCACCGCTGTCGCTCACCCTTGGGCAGTGCGACGCCCAGCGTCAGTTCTCTGGGCAGCTCACGATTCACCTCCTGACGCGACAATGCCTCCAGTTCCACCGCGTGGCGACTGAGGCGAGCAATCCGTCCCGTGAATTCAGCGCCGCTGCCGTCAAACAACACCAGTGAATCGCCCACCTTTCCCCGCATCACTTGAGTCACATGATGGGCCTCGGCACCGGTCAGACTGACGCTGGGTCCCAAAATGGGCGAAACGACAAAGAATCTGTGGCTCATGGTGGACGATCTGCCGAATTGGTGAAGGAACCTTACCGATTTTACCGATAAGGGAAGCGATACGGAATAAGTGGAGGAAATGGCATGAGGCACGAGGGCTATTGGGAACTGCGTGAGTCACCGTTCCGCAACGGCAGAAATCCGAACTACTTCTTCGCCAGCCCCACCCACGAAGAGGCTTTGGCACGGCTCCAGTTTCTGGCCGGCGAGCAGCGTTCGCTGGGGATCGTCTCCGGCGGCGACGGCAGCGGCAAGTCGTTCGCACTGCAGATCTTTGGACGTACGCTGCGTCACCACGGACGATCGGCGTGCGTGATCAACCTGTTCGGCCTCGACGTGCACAGCTTCGATTGGGCACTGGCGGCCGGTCTGGGGACCAACCCGCGGGCTACCGACAGCGGTTTTGCGCTGTGGCGTCAGGTCGGCGATCGTTTGCGAGAAAGCCGCTACACGGGAGAGGTACAGACTCTGCTGTTGGATGATGTGGACCTCGCTTCCCAGGAGGTTCGCATCCACGTGCTTCAGTTATTGAAAACCCGCGTGGACCAGAGCCCGATGATCATCCTTGCCGCGGCGTCGTCCCGCCTGTCCCGATTGGGTCCTGATCTGCTCCAACTATGCGAGTTACACATCCGCCTGGAAGCCTGGGATCCGGCCGACGTCCGGGATTACTTGCACACCAGTCTAACCCGAGCCGGCCGCGCAAGCCGCGTCGAGGTCTTCGACGAGTCCGCCGTGGCGCGACTGCATGAAGTGACCGACGGTGTTCCGCGTCGCGTCTGCCAATTGGCTGAGTTGGCCCTCGTGGCCGGCGCTGGTCGCAAGCTCGAACGCATTGATGCGGACACGATCGACGCAGTCGCCCAAGAACTCAGCGTCGCCCCACCGATCACCGCGTAGCAGGCTTGGATCACGCACGCCCCTCTTCACTCTCCGCGTAATTCCGCTACGCTAGGGCGTAGCAAAATCAACCCAACCTTCCCGAATTACGCAGTTGGAGAATGGGCATGCGACGACTCCAGAGCCTCAGTCTGGCAATCTTCTTGGTATCCACCGGCTTCTGGGCCGCGGGTTTCGGCGCTGAGCAGGAGGGAACGGTGGTCGCTCGCAGCGGGCAACCGCTGAAGGTCGGGGACAAGGTGACCGGCAAAGTCGAGGCGGGAGCGGTGCTAACCGTGCTCAGCCGGCAGGGCGAACTCCTGTGGGTGCGAGCTGCCGAGGGCGGCGAAGGCTGGCTACCCAAGACTGCCGTGGCCACGCTGGCGGAAGCGGCCAGCGTCTACGATCCGTTAATCACGGCCAAACCACAAGAGTCGAAGCACTATGTGCGACGCGCCACGGTCTGGTCGCTCCGCGGTGACACGGCCAAGATGTTAGCCGACTACCAGCGGGCGATCGAACTGGGGACGCAGGACGCCAGCGCCTACCTCAATCGTGCGGTTCAACGAGCCACGGAAGGCAAGTACGACGAGGCGATCGCCGATTATGATGCTGCCTTGCGTTGGGGATCCGAAGCTCCTTCGGTACATCTCAACCGCGGCGTGGCGTACTTCGGGAAAGGCGACTACCAGAAGGCGATTCAGGACTATGACGTAGCCCTGCAGCGGGGCGAGAAAAGCTATTCGCTGCGCATCAATCGCGCCATGGCGTACGCGGCCTTGGGCCAGGATGCCAAGGCGATTGGCGAGTATACCGAGGCCATCCGCTTGGATCCCAAGAATCCGTTGGCCTATCACAGCCGCGGGCTGTTGTTGGGAGATCAGCGGCGGTTCGATGCGGCAATCAAAGATTTTGAGGAAGTTCTGCGCCGGGATCCCAAAGACTTCGAGGCCTACAACAGCCGCGGCTTCGTGTGGTTCTTGAAAAACCAACCAGAGCAGGCCGTCCGGGACTTCAGTGAAGCGATTCGCCTCAATCCGGCGTTCGCTCTGGCGTACAACAACCGTGGCTACAACCGCCAGTTGTTGGGGAAATATACCGACGCTCTCGCCGACTTCGAACAGGCCATCAAGCTCGCGCCTCAGTACGCGATGGCGCTACGAAACAGAGCTTGGCTGTTGGCGACCTGTCCTGACGACAAGGTTCGCAACGCTTCGGAAGCCCTGCAGTCTGCGCTGCTCGCCTGCAAGCTCGGCCCATCGAAGCACAGTTCCGATCTGAAGGTCCTGGCGGCAGCGCAGGCTGAACTGGGCAAGTTCGAGGAGGCCGTCAAGTCGCAGACCGAATCGCTGGAAATGATTCCTCCCGACCAGCCCGATGAAATCAAGCAGGCGCAAGAACTGTTGCAGCTCTACAAGTCTGGCAAACCCTACCGCTTCGCGCCGAAGCCAACGTGAGATTCGCGACGATCCTGCTCGTAGCACCGCTCACGAAACAACTCCCTCGCCCCGGTACTCCGGGGAGAGGGCCGGGGTGAGGGGTGAAGCGGCAAACGGGGAAGTTATTTCGTGAGCGTTGCTAGGGTGCATCGAGCCAGCGATCTACCTGGTAGATCGGCGCTCGTCAAGCGTCGGCCAAGGTGTCGGCCAATGTGGCACGCTGGAAACCGCCGTTCGCCACTGGCGACGGTGCACCAACCACAGCTCGCATCCGAAACGGAATACTCCTTTCCAGTTCAGCCTGTGGACTCTGCTGCTCGTGATGGCAACATGATAGAAACAGAAGATTAACGCGATCTCGGTTCCAGAGGACTCCCCATGAGACACGATTACCACGTGGTGTTTACGACCGTTGAGGATGGCTGGATTATGGCCACTGTCCCGGAGTTGCCGGGTGCCGTCACCCAAGGTCGCGACCTGCCTGAGGCGCGGGCCAACATCAAGGATGCGGTAGAGCTGCTCCTGGAGGCTTATCGCGATAACGCCTCGAAAGATGCGGCCGGGGATGCCATCTGGGAGACCTTGTCCGTGGAAGTGCCGACGTCATGAAACGTCGAGACCTCATTCGATATTTGGAAGACCAAGGTTGTTACCTCGACCGAGAAGGCGCCAACCATTCCATTTATCGCAATCCCGCCAACGGCAGGTGTGCCGCGGTCCCCAGGCATCGCGAAATCAAGGATACCACAGCTCGGACGATCTGCGACCAACTCGGCATACCGCGAGTCTAGGGCTACCTCTGCCTGTTGTCTCACGTTCGCACACCGCTGTGGGGAGTTGCCTCTGCCCACTGCCCACTCTAAACCTGCGAACTTGTGGAGTAAACGTCTGTCAAGGAATAACCTAGCGAACCGCGGATGGGACGGATTGGCACTTCGGCCCGTAAACGGGGGAAGAAGTTCCAGTCCGTCCTACGGGCCATCGACGAACTTGTGCTTTGACAGCCGCCAAAGTACGCCAGCTGCCCCGTCAGACGCTGGGACCTGCCGTCTGTTCTTGTCCTTCGTCCCTATTCCTTCGTTCGCTTCTTCAGGGCCTCGCCCGTCATCGGCACAAAGGCCACGTCGGTAACCTTCCAGCGGCGCGTCTCGCCATCCGCCTGCTTCTCGACCACGAGCAAGTCTTGATAGGGCCGACCCACCGGGATCACCAAACGGCCGCCGGGGGCAAGCTGCTCGACCAGTCGCTGCGGGACATGGTCGGGGGCGGCGGCGACGAGGATGATATCGAATGGTGCTTGTTCGACCCAGCCGCGGTAACCATCCCCGCCACGGACTTGAACGTTTTTGTAGCCGAGCTCGGCGAGTCGCTGACGCGCCTCCTTGGCCAGCGGCTCGACAATCTCGATGCTGTACACCTCCTGGCACAACTCCGCGAGCACCGCCGCCTGATAGCCCGATCCGGTGCCCACGTCCAACGCGCGGGACTTCGGCTGGGGCTGGGCCAACTGGGTCATCAAGGCCACAATGTAGGGCTGCGAGATGGTCTGCCCGTGTCCGATGGGTAGCGGATGGTCTTCGTAGGCGGAGTCCTGCCAGGACTCGGGCACAAAGCGATGTCGCCGCACACGTTCCATGACCTCCAGCACCCGCCTGTCCGTGATGTCGCGTCCCTGGAGTTGACGGCGCACCATCCGCCGTCGCTGGCTGAGAAAACGATCCTGCTCCTCCGGCCGTTTTTCCTCTGCGGCCGGCGTTCCTGCGGCGTCTGTCGTCTGGCTCATGTCACCCGTCCCCGCTGGCTGCTGGATGACCGCCCACGCCACGAAACCGACGGCGGCCACAAGGGCCGCTACGAACATGGTCCGCCACGAGCCGCGCTGTCCCAAGAGCGGCTCGTTCGCGATTACCGTCGTGTTGCAGTCCGGGTCGTGCATGGCCGTGAGCGGGTACACGGGTCGGACACTTGCCACGCCGATCCTGCGGCCCGCGCGAGTTGCCTGGGACCGCTTCGGCGATCGCAGAAAGGCCGTCGAAGTGTCAGACCCTGGCTTCGATCTGGGACTGGACTACTCATCCCAGCATAACCTTGCATGCCGCGTTCCACAATCCGTCCGGCAGAGCGCTGCAGCCCACTGCGGTGAACATCTTGCGGTTGTTCAAGTCCTCGATTTTTCTCGTTTCCACGCGGAGAGGCTGTGAAAAAATCGTAGGATGGGCCAAGTACTCGCGGCCCACCAGCGAAAGCAAGGCCAGCTTCTTAGAATTGTGTTCGCACATTCTTCCACAGCCTGGGAGCGTGGGAACGCGAGATGCGTGAAGATGCTCACAGTAGGGGCATTACAGCCTTTCGTAAGCCCCCGTGCGGTCGCGTCGCCGAGCCAACTCGTTGGCGTACTTGACGCCGAGTGTTGCGGCATGTTCGCGAGCCCAGTCGGTCAACTTCGTCGCTCCCGCGGGCGGCGAGTTTGTGACCAGTAGGTTCTGCATCAACCCGGTGATCTCTTCCCGCGTGACCACCGTGTCGCCCACCAGCTTGCCGACCAACCAGCCGACCAAGTAGCCCAGCGTCGGCGGCACCGAGAGAATCGCCCGCCGTTTGCCGATGATCTCGCCGATCACCTGCACCAGTTCCCGGTATGTGAACGTCTCCGGGCCGATCGCGTCGATCGTCCGCGCGCCCGTCGCAGCGCCCTCCTCGACCGCCAGTTTCGCCAGGTCGTCCACATAGATCGGCTGCAGCCGGTACTGGCCGTCGCCGAACACGCCGAAGACCGGCAAATGACGCAGCATCCACGCGATGTTGTTAATCAGAATGTCTTCTTTGCCGAACAGCACCGTGGGTCGCAGGATGCTGTGCGGCAGGCCGGTCTCGCGGAGGACCCGTTCCAAGACCGCCTTGCCCTGGAAATACTCCAATTGCGAGTCTTCGGACGGATTCGTGATGCTGACGTGCACGATGCGCAGAACGCCGGCCCGCTGAGCTGCCTCGAACAGCCTGCGCGTGTTCTCTACGGCTTGGCCGTGCGTGAACATGCGGTGATTGAACCGGACCCAGTACGTATTGTACAGCACCGCGGCGCCGCGAAGCGACTCGGTGAGCCGTGTTCCGTCGTCGAAATGGAACGGCATCGCATCCACGCGGCCTTGGAACGAATTCGCTCGATCGCTGGAATCGGTGAGCGTCCGGACCCGCTGGCCGCGCTCCAGCAGACGGTGCGCGATGTACCGGCCGGAGTAGCCAAAGGCTCCGGTCACCACGTGCAGTTGAGCTTCAGTCATGGAACGGCTTTCGTGCTGAGGGGCAACTTCGGTCGCGCCGAACTAAGCATCGTTCGAGAAATAAGTGAGCGGAACGGCGCTAGCCGCCGGTTCCTGATCGACCCGATTGGCGGTAATACCGGCGGCTAGCGCCTTGCCGCTCACTTGGCACCTGACACCTATTTCTCGAACGATGCTAAGCGACCGTCAAAGAACAAGTTCAGTAGTTCCAAGTTCGAAATGTAGCTGAATCAGCCTCTGATGGCAACGCGTGCCGACACACCATGTGTCATCCATGAATCATCCGGGCTAGCGTCAAGCCGCGTCACGCGACAAAATGAGGCCAAGGCACTCGGCAGGGGACCACACGCAGGACCACGAACGGAGCAATCACCGTGACAACCAAGATCACCCGGCGGACGTTGTTGACTGGCGGTTTGGGGGCGGCCGGTACACTGGTGTGCGGCCGGACGCTGCGCGCCGCAGAATCGCAGGAGCACCCGCTGCCGGAGCAGACCGATCGCTCGGCCGAGGCGCCCAGCTCACCCGTGGCCGTCCAGCGGTGCGACTCCTATGAACCGCAAGCGTTGCGGCAGGCCCTGGGTCAGGCCCTGGACCTGATCGGCGGGATCAAGGAACTGGTCCAGCACAAGACAGTCACGGTCAAGCTGAATCTGACCGGGATGACGTGGGACCCCGTGTTTGGCTTGCCTGCTCAGGAAACGTACCAGACCCAACCCAACACAGTCGCGGCCCTGTGCGCCATCCTGGCCGACGCCGGCGCCCGGCAGATCGTCCTGGTCGAGAACCTGTACTGGGTCAAGCCGTTCGAGCAGGTGCTGACCGAGGCCGGCTGGAACCTCCCCGCGATCCAAGCGGCCGGCCAGCACAAGGTGCGTTTTGAAGACACGCGCAACCGCGGGAAATTCCGTGGCTACAGTCGCTTTCAAGTCCCCTGGGGCGGCTTCGTCTATCCGGCGTTCGACATGAACCAACGCTTCGAGCAGACGGACGTGCTGGTTTCGCTGGCCAAGCTGAAGCAGCACGCCACGGCGGGCATCACCGGCGTCGTGAAGAACTTCTTCGGCAACACGCCCAGTTCGATCTACGGCGATGACGGGCCAGGCGAGCACGCGCTGAAGCACCGTGCCGCGATGTTCCACGGCGGCGGGAAACAGCCGCCCGCGGGCGCACCGGCCGAACTGAGTCACGGGCTACCCAAGGAGGGATCGATTCGGGTCCCCCGCATCACGGCCGACATCTACGGTGCCCGCCCCGCCGACCTCGGCATCGTGGACGGCATCCGGACTATCCGCGGCGGCGAAGGACATTGGAACGGCGGCATCGGCTTGATCGAGCCGAAGCTGCTCGTCGTGGGCCGCAACGGCGTCTGCACCGATTCCGTCTGCACCGCGGTGATGGGGTTCGACCCGCAAGCTCCGCATGGGCACGCGCCGTTCCAAGGCGACAATCATTTGCGGTTGCTGGCGTCCGTCGGCGTGGGGACGAACGACCTCCGCCGCATCGAAGTGCGCGGCGTCCCGTTGGCCGACGCCGTCTGCCCGTTCACGCCCCGCAAATCCCCTTCCTAACGCGGCCCGTCTGGAACCAAGTAGGTCAGGCTTTCCAGCCTGACGCCAACCGACCATCCCGGATTAGTCGTGTAGGCCGGAACGAGGTCGCGCAAGGCTGTGCCGGAACGGCGCAATCGTCGCTCGTGGGAAGAACCCGCTTGGTGCAGACTTCATGCGCCGGAAGCGACCGAACTTCCGGCACTGCTTCCGGTTGCTTAGTCCGGCCTACAGGAGCATGAATAATCCGGGATCAGGCTGGTAAGCCTGACCTACAGCGTGGCGTCGACCTACTCGTCACCGACCTTGTACCGCCAACCCTGCACCGACCCGGCCGCTGCGGTGATGTTCCGCACAAAATAATTCGCCCACAACTTCGCTTCATTGGCGTTATTTGTGCCCGTACACGGATTGTTGTAGATGATCTTGTTGCTGTCTTTGTCGTAACCCACCGCGACCACGACGTGATTCCCCCTGATCTTGCCTGGGCGCGATTCGGCGATCCGGGAAACCCAGAGCGGACCCAAATCCAGCTCTTTGAGGAAGGCTTCGGCTCCGTCTGAAAGTCCGCTGTCGAACAGGGGCGGCTTGCTGAACACCAGTCCGGACCAACTCTTTAGTCCGAGCACGTTGGCCGCTTTGAAGTAATCGGTGTCGGCCAATCCGTTTTCTTTACAGTCGTTGACGTCGATCCCTATCGAGTTCAGCTTGGTATCAACCTCGGTCAGGCTGCGTTTCAGGTATTGGTAGATCATCCGATATGATGCCCACCAGCAGGTGGCAATCGTCGGCTGACCCATACCCACCGTCGCGACCACCTTCTTAAAACTATCTGGCATGCTCCTCCTCCCCGGCAAATGGCCTGCCTTTGCCATCCGCGGCTCCGCACCGCGACGGTTTCCGGCGGGTCTGCACCTGGTTCATCGATCAAGGCCCTCGCACGGCTACGGCAGTCGCCCCGCATACACGTGCTTACCCAACCCGTACGGCGGAAGTGCTCGGTGCACGACGACCGGGGCGAGGCTGGTGTGGACGACAACCTCCTTGCCGTTCTTGACCGTCGTGTACTTCTTTGCCTCAGCCACACTCGGCACAGCCAGAACGAGCAGGAGGAGCAGACGAAATTTCATCGGTGAAGCCCTTGTTTGAATCGCCCAGAGCGAGGGGCCGCGAAGCGTCGACCCAATGCGTTTGATTTCGGCATTCCTCGGCCGCGAGTTGAGTGCCGGCAAGATTTGCGGTTCCGGGCGAGTTTGTGGAAGTTAGGGGTTCTGGTGACGGATCAAGGCCCTCGTCGGCAGACTTCAGTCGAGCTGCTGCTGCGCCAGGGCCAGCGCCCCCAGCACTCCGGCGCGGGAACCAAGGCCCGGCGGCACGATGTAATCGGCGATGCGATCCAGGATAGCCGGGGACTGCACGTAACCCGCCAGATACTGCTGGACCTTGCGGCGGACCAAGGGGAACAGGTGCTGCTGGTCCATGACTCCGCCCCCCAACACAATTCGCTGCGGCGAGAGCGTGCAGACAAAGTTGACCACCGCCAAAGCCAAGTATTCGGCTTCCAACGCCCACGCGGGATGATCGACCGCCAGCGTGGCGGCCGGTTGGCCCCAGCGGCCCTCAATGGCCGGACCGGACGCCAAACCTTCCAAGCAATCGCCGTGAAATGGGCAGCAGCCAGGATACGGATCGGCCTGCCGGTCGTGCGGCAGGCGAATGTGGCCCATCTCCGGATGAATCAACCCGTGCAGCAATTGGCCGCCGATCAAGCCGCCACCACCGATGCCCGTACCGATGGTCAGGTAGATGAAGCTGTTCAGACCTTGCGCCGCGCCCCAGCGGGCTTCCCCCACCGCGGCCACGTTGACATCGGTATCAAAGCCGACCGGAATCCGCAGCGCACGCTGCACCGGGCCGACGAAATCCGTGTCGCGCCAGCCCGGCTTGGGCGTCGTGGTGATGGTGCCAAACGTGGGCGAACCGGGTTGCGGATCAAGCGGCCCAAAAGCCGCGATGCCGATGGCCGCCAACGGGCCGTGCTCCACCTGTTGTTGAAGAAAGAAGTCAATCGCTCG
Organism: Planctomycetota bacterium; assembly: GCA_026692885.1. The sequence continues at coordinate 30,970 of JAPLNJ010000857.1, forward strand.
GCCGATCGTCTCAGCGGGCGCGATCGTGGGAAAACGCACCTCTGCACGCACGTCGTCCGGGCCGGTCCCGACCGCACATACGAACTTGGTACCGCCTGCTTCGATGCCACCTACGAGTTGGTTCATGGGAACGCTCCTAACGCGGCTCGCGACCGCAACCGAGGCGGCTCGCGACCGCAACCAAGTAGGTCAGGCTTTCCAGCCTGACGCGAATCAAGTGTCAGGCTGGAACGCCTGACCGACAACCCGCCTGCCTCAGATTCCCAGCCAGTTCTGCACGCCCAACCGAAAGATGATCCACAACGCGCTGCGAGCCTCGCCCGCGTTGATCTTCGACGTCCCCTGGCGGCGGTCGGCGAACACAATGGGCCTTTCGATCATCCGGCCGCCCAGCCGTTTCAGATACCACAAAACTTCTTCCTGGAAGGCATAGCCCCGCGAGCGGATGGCGGTGAAATCCAGACGCCGCAGCAGTTCCGTGCGATAACATCGGAAGCCGCCACTGCAGTCTTTCGCTCGGAGTCCCAGCAACGCGCGGGCGTAAACATTCACCCCACGACTCATCAGCTGCCGTCGCCAGGGCCAGCCTTCCACACCGCCGCCGGGCACGTAGCGCGATCCGATCACAACGTCCACCGCGTCGTCACCCTCCCGCCGAGTCGCGGCCAGCAGGTCCGGCAGGTAGCGTGGGTGATGGCTGAAATCCGAGTCCATGTTCACCATCCAAGCATAATCCTGGTCGATGGCGTAGCGCATGCCGGCCATGATCGCCGTTCCCAAGCCGAGTTTTCCCGGCCGATGCACGACGTAGAATCTCGCGTCCTGAGCCGCGCGTTGGTCGCACCATTGCCCCGTCCCGTCCGGGGAGTTGTCGTCGACCACCAGGATCTCGACTTCCGGAGCAAGGCTTTGGATCTCGTCCACCAGACGCGGCAAGTTCTCGATCTCGTTGTACGTGGCGATGGTCACCAACGTGCGGGACGGCAAATCCACGGGATGGTTCCTCCTCAGGGCAATCTCAGCTAAGCGGTTGTAAAGAAACAACTCCGTAGTTTCGTAGTAGAGCGGACTTAAGTCCGCTCGGGCGGAACGAATTCCGCTCTACGAATTTGTTTCTTTACAGCCACTAACGCCGCCAAGGCAATTAGTCTACCGTATTCTGCGATTCTCTGGCAGCACCGTGCGCATCCGAAATGAGGAATCGAAATGATCCCTGGAGGCATGCGGGCGCGACAACCGGTTGCGGCCGAGTTTCAAATCAGCCGGAGATTGTCAATCAACCGCGTGTCGCCCACGTAGGCAACGATCAGGGCGATGACGGGGCCCGCGATTTCGGTCAGCGGCTCGAGCGTTTCGGGATCAACCAGCGCCACGTAGTCGATACGGCTGACCCCCGCCTCGCGCAGCACTCGACCCATCTCCTGCTGGACGGTCTCCGCGTGGCGTTGTCCCTGCCGCACGAGTTCGGCCGCCCGCTGCAGGCTGCGCCACAGCGCCACGGCCTGTTCGCGCTGCTTGGCGTTCAGGTATCGGTTCCGCGAACTCAGGGCCAGCCCATCCGCCTCGCGCACTGTCGGGCAGACGCGAATCGTGATGGGCACATTCAGGTCGGCCACCAGGCGGCGGATGACCAGTGACTGCTGGTAGTCCTTGTGACCGAAGAACGCGACGTCGGCGCGGGCCAGATTGAACAGCTTCAGGCACACCGTGGCCACCCCGCGAAAATGGCCCGGCCGACGTTCGCCTTCCCAGCGCTGCGCCGCGCGAGGCGGATCGACGTAGGTGGAGAAGTCGCCGGGATACATCTCGTCGCTGGCGGGGGCGAACACCAGGTCGGCGCCGGTGCCTGCCAAAGCCGCCAAATCGGCGTCAAGCGTGCGGGGATACTTGCCGAAATCTTCGCGCGGACCGAACTGCGTCGGGTTGACAAAGACCGTGACCACCGTATAGCCGCACTCGGCCGACGAGGCGCGCGCCAGGGTCAGATGTCCTGCGTGGAGTGCCCCCATCGTCGGCACCAAGCCGATGGACTTCCCGGCCGCTCGCGCCGCTGCGACGGCTGCGCGGAGTTCTGCCGCCGTCGTCACGACCCGAGGCGGCTGGGTTCTCGATAGATCACGATCGGACATGGTCGCGTGGTATCCTTTCCGTAGCGGATTACTCGGCTGTCGCTGGCAACACACCAAGCAGCAGAATACCGGTTCCTGGGCGGTGGCTGCAAGACGTGCGGAGCTCCGCTACCCGCTACGGCCCAGGGACGGCTAACGGACTGGGCGACATTGTAGTCGCTGCTGGCTAGTGGTACGCTCAGCGTCTTTCCTAACAACTTCTGACAGTCAAACTCAAACGGAGAGCCTAACATGAGCCAGCGCGTACTGCTGGTCTTGAACTGCGCGGCGGATGCGAGCTACGCGAACCGTTCCGTCCTGGGGACGCTGTACCGTGGCCGATTTGATCGCGTGGCCTTCGCGGTGAGCGCGACGTGCCCGCTCGACGCCGCCTGCTGGAACATCGTCGCGTCGTGGTCTCCGCCGCCCGACGGCCCGGAGTGCATCTGCGGCACTGGGGTACTGGGACGACATCTCGCGTTGCAGCACTGTTTTCATCCGCGGCTGATCGACATCGCGCAGACCGACGAGGGGTTCGAGTTCGTCGTGTTCACGGAAGATGACTGTTTGCTGTCCCCCACCATCGATGCCGCGGCGGTGCGGCGCCGATGCGCCGGACTCGAGGCTTTGACGCCGCCGATCTTCTACTGTTCTCGCGAAACCCAGGACTGGGTTTGGGCGCACCACGCCACGGGATATCCCGCCTACCTGGCGGCAACACGGGATTGGTCACGCGAGCAACTCTTGCGGAACTGGGCGGGGTACGGCGGTCAGCCACTGCTCGACGCCCCGCCGCAGCCCATGTTCTTCGGCTTCGCGGACTGCGCGGTGTTTCGCTTCTCGTTCTTGCGCAGGCTGGCTTCGGATCTTGCGCGGCTGTTGTCCGTGTGGCATGAAGCCGCGATTCCGTCCGCCGTGTTGTACAATTCGTCGCGACTGGGGAAGCTTGACGGGTTGGCGTTGTGGGGGCCGCAGCGGGACCAGTCGCTCACCGAACTGCTGTCGCTACTGGCCCGCCACGACTTTGTCCATCCGATCAAGTTATCGTTGTACACGCCGGATGAGTTGCTGGCCGGCTACCACGATTGACGCCTAGCACCCAACGCTATTTTGGCCCCTGCGCGCAAAGCATGAGACTTAACGGTTCAGCAGAGACGGGGCGTGAGACAAGGGGTCAGACGTACAGATTTCAGTTTTCGCGGTCGTATGCCCAAGCCCAGGGAAAGCCTTCTGCCCGCGAAAACTGAAATCTGTACGTCTGACCCCAGCTGGCGGTCTGTCTCTGCGAAACCGTAAAACCCCCTGCTTGACACCGACAACCCCGAAAACCGTTTGGTGCTAGGGAACGCAGACGTCAACCGCCGGTCCGGTAGCGTTCCTGCCACAGACGGTCGAGCAGTTCCTCGTAGTCCCGCGCCATGCGTGGGGCGTAGCCCACGCGCCGCCCCAGTTCCTGGCCTTCAGCCGCGAGTCCCGCGGCCCACCGCGGGTGGTCGTGCAGCAACTGAGCCGCCTGGCAAAGCGACTCGGGATCACCGGGAACGACCAATCCCTGGATGCGATCCTGCACCAGTTCCGGGGCGGCTCCCACCGCGCTGACGATCACCGGCCGACCGCACAACAAGGCTTCCAGTAGCGCCAGCGAACAACCTTCCTCGTGCGAGGGCAGGCAGAAGGCGTCCATGCACTGGTAGTAGTCCCCGAGGTAGTCGTCCGCGCGCGCAAACACGTAGCGGCCCGGGATCTGGTGGTTAGCCTGATCCATGAGTGCGGGCCGTTCGGCACCCCAACCCACCAGCAGGACCTTGAAGTTCTGCGGCAGCCGGTGGACGGCTTCCACCAGGCGTGTCACCCCTTTTTCGCCGGAGAACCGCCCCACATATCCCAGCACGAAGTCATCACGGTCGAAGCCCAGACCCCGCCGCATGTCTTCGCGGCTGCGAGTTTGACTCAGCCGCTTGGTATCCACGCCGTTGTAAATCACCGTGGTGGGAAAGCCGGCGCAGACTCGGTGTTTGACGCGTTGGCTGACCGCGACCACGTGATCCACCACACGTTGGCTTTGGCCCAGCAACATGCGGGTCCAGTCGCCTTCGCCGTGGGCCACGAAGACGCACAACGGCGGTCGAGACTCCAACAACAGTTCGTCCAACGCCAAGCCCCAGCACAGCAGCACATCGCATTCCTGGGCGGCGCGCCGCACCGCTTCTGCTCCGCCGATCTCGACGGGAAGCGGCACCTCCGCCACGAAGGCCGGGTCGACCAGGTCCGGACGCGTGACGACCGTGCGGACAAGCTGCAGCCGCTGGGGGTTGATGAACCGCGTCAAGTAGATCAGCCACTGTTCGGCCCCGCCGCGCACCAGGCAGGGGCCGACCGAGATCGCCCGCAAAGGACCTCCCGATGGCTGGGCCGGGCTGGTGGAGACACGAGCCGCCTGGTGGGCCGCGGACGTGGAAGATTCTGCCGAGGCGGATGGGGGGGCCATGAGGAGGCCGGACGCAGCCGCTTTCGCGAAATGCTCTCCGGCCGAAACCGATGCAAAGGTTGGTAATCCGGCGGCCATGAAAAACGCACTCCCTGGTGTCGATGCTCGTCGCAGTAGCACGGCTGCAATACCGACCGGACTACGTTCCGTGGTCTCGTTTCCGGCGGTCGCATCTTCACCAGTAAGCTTCAAGGGTCCAGGGCTTGCAAGCGGCTGCGCGTGACATTCTTGCTTCCCAAACGGACGGAGCGTGAGGCGGGCCTGTTGAGAACCCGATCTTGGCAGCCAGACTGCGTACCTGGCCCAAGTGCAACTCTGCTTGCCTTGTTCGCACGGATGCACGGATGGCAGAGCCAGAGCACGGATTTCTTTCTCGTTCGGTCCGCATCCGTGCTCTGACTCTGCCATCCGTGCGAGCACCAACCCCTGGAAACCCCAAACAGTGAGTCCCTACGGCATTTTCAAACGGCCAGGGCCAGGCTCTTGCCGAACCGGCGGCCCGTCGATTTAATGTAGGGTGGGCTGTGTCCACCACAAGCGGCTGCAGTTGGAGGGCACTGCCCTACACATGCAGGACCCCACCTGGTTCTTGGGGCGGGCATGATTCAACCCTCAGGAGACTCTCATGATGAAGCAGACAACTTGGACGCGTCGGCAGTTTGTGGGTGCGGCGGGAGCCGCGGTGGCGGCGTTCACAATCGTGCCTCGGCACGCGGTGGCCGGCAGCAACGCGACCCCGCCGAGCGAGAAGCTGAATATCGCCGGCATCGGTGTGGGCGGGATGGGCGGCGGCGATCTGAGCGCCGTCAGCGGCCAGAACAACGTCGTGGCCCTGGCCGACGTCGACTGGGGGTACGCCGGCAAGACCGCCGAGCGTTACCCGAACGCGAAGAAGTTTGCGGATTTCCGCAAGATGTTCGACGAGCTGGAAAAGAACATCGATGCGGTGATCGTCGCCACGCCGGACCATTGCCACGCGGTGGCCGCCATGGCGGCGATCAAACGCGGCAAGCATGTGTACTGCGAGAAGCCTCTGGCTCACTCGGTGTACGAAGTCCGCGCGCTGATGAAAGCGGCCCAGGAGCACAAAGTCGTTACGCAATTGGGGAATCAAGGCCACTCGTCCGACACCATTCGCATGTTCTGCGAGTGGGTCTGGGACGGAGCGATCGGCAAGGTCCACACGATCCACGCCGGCTGTGCGGCCGTGAACTCCGGTGTCGATCGATTGCCGCAATTGAAGGAGCAACCCACGGTTCCCGCGACGCTCGATTGTGACCTCTGGCTGGGTCCCTCGCAGCAACGAGCGTATCATCCGGCCTACCATCCGTACCAGTGGCGCGGCTGGGTGCCGTTCGGCAACGGCACCGTCGGCGACTGGACCTGCCACGTCGTCGACCCCGTGTTCTGGGCGCTGGACCTGGGCGCACCAAAGACGGTCCAGGCCCAAGTCAAGGACTGGGATCCCAAGACGCAGGGCGACGCTTTCCCCAAGGGCGAGATCATCACCTACGAGTTCCCGGCCAAGGGCCAGCGCGGGCCGGTAACCATGGTCTGGTACAGCGGCACGGAGCGCATTCCGCGGCCCCAGGAGTTGGAGCAGGATCGGAAGCCAGTGGACACCGGCGCGATTGTGCTGGGCGACAAGGGTGCGATCATGTACGGTTCGCACGGCGCGAACCCTGTCCGGATCATCCCCGAGGCCAAGATGCAGGACTACAAGCAGCCGGAGAAGACGATTCCGCGGACGCGTGGGCATCACAACGACTGGCTGGAGGCAATCCGCAACGGCACCAAAGCCGGCTCCGACTTCTCCTACGGCGGGCCGCTCACCGAGGTCGCCCTGCTGGGCGTGATCGCCATCAAGCTGCCGGGTACGAAGCTGGAGTGGGACACGCAAGCCATGCGGTTCACGAACTGCGAGGATGCCAACCAGTACGTGAATCCACCCTATCGTGCCGGCTGGACGCTGTAGCGACCACAGTCGGCGAACGGGGAACGTTATACCGCTTGCGGTTGACCTTGACCCGGTTTACTGCAAGCCGGACGCGTGCGAGTTCCTTCTCGTTCCGACGCTCTGCGTCCGAACGTAAGGCACGGACGCTCTGCGTCCTTGGACAGACGACGCGGAGCGTCAAGGCACTTGCGTTCCCACGCGGAGCATGGGAACGAGGGGTTCCAAGATGCTCACTGCCGTGCGGCTGCCCCCCCCCCGCTCGCCCGTGTTGACAACGTCCACCGCGTTTGCCATCGTAATCAATCTCCGTGGGGTCCGCTGAACGCACTCTTCGTTGCTTAAGGATCACTGATCATGACCAACACATCGCGACGTGGCTTTCTCCAGCAGGCGACTGCGCTCAGCGCGGCGGCCGTGGCCGCCGGGACGCTGAGCCGTTTTCCGGCCCTGGCTGCCGACCAAGCGGGACCACAAATCTCGCTCGGACTGGTCACGTACCAGTGGGGCAACGATTGGGACCTGCCGACGCTGATCGCCAATTGCACGACCGCCAAAGTGCTGGGCGTGGAGTTGCGGACCACGCATGCCCATAAAGTCGAACCGACCCTGAACGACGCCGGGCGGGCCGAGGTAAAGCAGCGGTTTGCCGACAGCCCAGTGACGCTGGTCGGGTTGGGCAGCGCCGAAGACTTTCACCGCCCCGACCCGGCGGCCCTGAAAAAGTCGATCGAGAACACCAAGGCGTTCATCCGGCTCAGCCACGACGTGGGCGGCAGTGGGGTCAAGGTCCGGCCGAACGACTTGCCCAAGGGCATCCCGCAGGAACAGACGATCGAGCAGATCGGCCGGGCGCTGAACGTCGTGGGGGCCTATGGCGCTGACTACGGTCAGCAGATTCGTCTGGAGGTGCACGGGGGCGGGGGCTGCGCCAAGCTGCCGATCATCAAGCAGATCATGGACGTCGCCACGCATCCGAACGTGGCCGTGTGCTGGAACTCGAACGGCGACGATTTGGAGCAGCCCGGCCTGGAGCACAACTTCAATCTGGTGAAGGCTCGGCTAGGTGCCACGACCCACGTCAAGCCAGTGAACACACGCGGCTATCCCTTTCCGGAACTGATGAAGTTGTGCCTGAAAGTGAACTATCGCGGCTGGTGGCTGCTGGAAGCGGGCGACCGTCCCGAAGATCGGGTGAAAGCACTGGCCGACCAGAAAGTGCTGTTCGACGAGCTGCTGGCCAAAGCCAAGAGCGAATTGTGAGTTGCTTGATGGGAAGGCGTTGACATGACTAACTTCGATTGGCTCCTGGATGGCAGCATCGTCGGTCTGTATCTGTTGGCTACGATGGTGGCCGGTCTGATGGTGCGGAAGTACGTGGCTCGGGTCGATCATTTCTTGGTCGCCGGCCGCGAGATGGACGTCTATCTCGGCATCGCGTCGATCATTTCTTGGTCGCCGGCCGCGAGATGGACGTCTATCTCGGCATCGCATCGCTGGCGGCGACCGAGTTCGGCATCGTGACGTGCATGTACTCCGCTCAGGCGGGCTACGACCGGGGTTTTGCCGGCTCGATCCCCGGCGTCTGCAACGCCATCGCGATGTTCGTCGTCGGCTGGACCGGCTTCTGTGTGAAACCCCTCCGCGACTCCGGTGCGATGACGATTCCGGAGCTGTTCGAGAAACGCTTCGGCAAGTTCGTCCGCTGGCTGGCTGGTGTGGTCATCGTGCTGGGCGGGTTGTTGAATATGGGCGTGTTTCTGCGCGTCGGCGGTCAGTTCCTGGTCGTGTGCTGCGGGATGGACCTGAAGTATTTGGAACTGGCGATGACCGTGCTGCTGGTGGGCGTGGCCGTGTACACGATCATGGGCGGGATGCTCTCGGTGTTGGTGACAGATTTCCTCCAGTTCATCGTGATGAGCGTGGGACTGTTGGTGGTCACCTTCCTGATCCTGGGCAAAGTGGGCTGGGAAGGCATCGTCCATACGGTGGACTCGCGTCTCGGCCCGGGCGGCTTCAATCCGTTCCTCAACGAAAAGCTGGGCTGGGCCTTCGTGCTGTCTAACCTGCTTACCAACACGGCCGCCGTGCTGACGTGGCAAACGTGCATCGCCCGTCTGCTGGCAGCCAAAGACAGCCAAACTGGCCGCAAGGTCTATACGGGCACGGCCTTCTTCTTCATCTGCCGCTGGATCATTCCGGGTGTGTGGGGCATCGCTGCCTTGGCACTGGTTCCTGCGAGCGTGGTGGGCGAGATTGGTCTGCAGTTCGGTGAGCAAGACGGATCGCTGTTCGCCATGCCGTATCTGCTGGGTACGATGCTTCCGGCGGGCATGATGGGCCTGCTGGTGGCGGCCATGCTGGCTGCGGACATGTCCACCGACTCGTCTTACATGCTCACCTGGGGCAGCGTGATCTACAATGACATCCTGGCGCCGTTCCGCAAGACGGCGTGGTCCGAGAAGAAGGGCATCCTCTGGAACCGCTGCATTGTGGCGCTGATCGGCCTGTTCCTGCTATTCTGGGGCCTGTGGTACAAGCTCGAAGGCAACCTGTGGGAGTACCTGCAGACAACTGGGACCATCTACCTGTCGAGCATGTCGATCCTGCTGATTGCCTGCTGCTACTGGAATCGCGCGAACAACTGGGGGGCGATTGCCGCGATCGTCGTCGGAGCCGCGTTGCCTGTCCTTACGCTGTCCCTGAACCTGTTTCTGAAAGTGCCGGTGCTCGACGAGGCCGGGGTGCCGTTGCTCAAAGCAGGTCAACCGGTTATCCAGGGTTGGGCCGCCTGCCACCTAGGCGACCACGCTCCCGTTATCGGCACGTATGCCGCCGCCGCGATGGCCATGATCGCGGGTTCGTTGCTCAAGCCACAGGAAACCAACTCGTAGTAGGATGGATTTCCAATCCGTCCCACAGGAAACCACCAAATTCGTGTAAACGAAGACGAACGCCGCTTAGAAGTGCGTAGGAACATACAGGAGAGACTGCCATGCACGAAATTACAGCCATGCTGACCCACCATCCGTTCTGGGGCGTCATGACGATTGCCGTACTGGCTTGGTACTCGACGATTACGGTATACGTCGCCATCCGTGGCTCGCTGAACATTAAGGACATGCTACAGCGGTTGAAGGACGGGCAGGAGAAACACGATCCATGCGAACCTGGAAACTGAAACCACAACTCCCCATGGCTGCGACGTTCATCCTCGTATTGTGGTAGACTATCCGCGTGGCGTTTCAATCACGAAAGGGAGGAACTCATGTATTCTCGGATCGCTCGCATCGCCTTGGTTTCGGCATCGCTCGTCGTCCTACTCGCGTCCGCAGCGGCGTACGCCGGTGAGCCTGTGACTCTGTTCGACGGCAAGACACTCGACGGTTGGGACGTCCTGACCTGCGAAGCCGTCGTGGAGGACGGTTGCATCCTGCTGAAGGCAGGCAATGGGCTGGTCCAGGCGAAGAAGCAATACGGCGACTTCGTCCTGGAATATGAGTGGAAGGCATTGAAGCCGGACAACTGGGATTCCGGCGTCTACTTCCGTTACACTGCCGTACCCAAAGGCCAGCCGTGGCCCCCGCACTACCAAGTCAATTTGCGTAAAGGCATGGAAGGCAACCTGGATTCGAACAAGGACGCCCAGAACAAGGTGCCGACGAAGGTGGGCCAGTGGAATAAGTTCGAGCTGACGGTCAAAGGCAACACGGCCGCGCTGAAAGTCAACGGCCAACCAGCGTGGCAAGTCAGCGGGATTGAGCCCGCCAGCGGCTACATCTCCCTGCAAGCCGAAATCCCCGGCGGCGGTCAGTTCCTGTTCCGCAACATTCGGATCACCGAGTTATCGTCTGCAAGGTAGGGTGGGTCGAGCAAGCCGTGTGCCTGGGCTCGGCCGAAGAATAACTCCCTCGCCCAGGTACTCCAGAGAGAGGGTTGGGGTAGGGTGATGCAAAGTTAGTCTTGAGTGCGGAAAATGAACGGGTACGTCAGGGTACAAATTGTTTCGCTCTAGGACGAATGTTTGTAGTGGAATCGGCAGAGAAACACAGGGACGTAGCCCCTTGGACAGTGGCTCCCGCCCCCGCCGAGCTTGTCTCGGTGGAGCGATGATTCTGCACTACCACACGAGATTAGAAAAAGGCTGCTTTCCCTGCCGCCGCGAAGCGGCGGGGGCGGCGGCAGGGAAAGCCTTG
>JAPLNJ010000858.1 GCA_026692885.1 Planctomycetota bacterium
ATCGACGCCTTGGAAGCACCGCTCCAGCTGGAATCGCAGATCGCCGAACTGGACGCGCAGGCGGACAAGGCCGACTGGCCCAAGCACCAGAAAAAGCTGACGGACTTGCAAGCGGACCTGGCCGCCGCAATCGCCGCCTTCCCTGGAAAGCTCGCCGCGCTGAACAAAGCGAGCGGAACGCTGGCGGAACGCTTGAGGCGGTATCAAGCGAATCTCGAAGGACTGCGCGGGAAGACGACTGAATTGAGCACGATCGCCGGACTCAAGGATCTGACGCGTAAAGAAGTCGCCGTCGCCGCCATCGAGTCGGGAGCCGATTTCCCCAGTTTCCACAGCAAGCATCAGCTCTGGACCGGGCTACCGGTATTGATTGTGGTACTGCTGGGCGGGTTTACGACGAATTTCGTCTGGTGCGTCATCCTGAACCTCCGCAATCAGACGGGTTACCAGTATTTTTCGCCGACCTTGCGTCAGGAATTGCCGAAGCGTGAAGACGAGACCATCATCGAGACGGCCTTTGATGCGCCGAGCGAAGAAGTCGTACTCCACGCGCCGGGCGGCCAAGTCCTCAATGGCGACAATCGTGTGCCGCTGCTGCCCAACTATTTCTTCTCCGCGCTGGCCGGGACCACGTGGTACTTCCAGTTCTTCTTCTACACGATGGGTGCTACCCAGATGGGCAAGTACGATTTTGCCAGCTGGACCCTGCACATGGCGAGCATCATCATCTTCAGTACCTTGTGGGGAGTCGCGTTGCACGAGTGGCGAGGCAGCAGCCGGCGAACGCTCAGGCTGATCGTCATCGGCCTGGCCGTGCTCGTCCTGTCCACGATCATTGTGGGCTACGGGAACTTCCTCAAGGCGACCCCCGCGATGTAGTACGATCCCACATCAACCTCTATGAAATACCACCTCACACACATCGCCCTGGCGGCTCTCTGGCTGGCGCAGCTCACGTCGGGAGTTCACGCCGCACCAGCTCCAGCCGCGTCGCCGCCGGGACTCGAACGTGCCGAGCGTTCGCCGATCTCATCGTTCTTCATCGCGCCGACGCGAGTCGTCTGGCAGAGCGACGCGGGCGTGCAAAACGCCGACTCGTTGCTCCAGCCCCACGCTGGTCAGGCCGTGCTCAAGGAACCGCGGCCGGCGTGTGTTTTGGCCGCTTCGTCGAATTCGCCCGCTGGCCTGCTGCTGGATTTCGGCAGGGAACTGCACGGTTACGTCGAGTTGTTCACGCCCCTGATGCCGGAGCAGCCGAAGCTGCGCCGCGTGCGGGTGCGATTCGGCGAGTCAGTTTCGGAGGCGATGTCCGAACCCGGTGGCCGACAGAACGCTGGCAACGATCACGCCATTCGCGACCAAGTGATCACGCTGCCGTGGCTCGGCAAGAAAATCGTCGGCCCGAGCGGATTCCGGTTCGTTCGCCTTGACCAGGTTGACCCGGACTTGCCCGTGCAGTTGAGCCAGGTCCGCGCCGTGCTGCAGTTACGCGACCTGCCCCAGGTTGGCTCGTTCCGGTGCAACGACGAACGCCTGAACCGTATCTGGCAGGTCGGCGCTTACACCGTGCATCTGAACATGCAGGAATACCTCTGGGACGGCATCAAACGCGACCGGCTGGTGTGGATTGGCGACATGCATCCCGAGGTCAGCACCATCAACGCCGTGTTCGGTCTTAACGAGGTTGTGCCGCGCTCGCTCGACCTGACCCGCGATGTGACCCCGGTCACCGAATGGATGAACGGCATCAGCAGCTATTCGATGTGGTGGGTGCTGATCCACGAGGAACTTTGGATGCACCACGGCAACCGCGAATACCTGGAATCGCAAAAAAGTTACCTCACCCCACTGCTTCGGCGTCTGGCGGGTCTCATCGGGCCGAACGGCCAGGAACGTATTGACGGAATGCGATTTCTCGACTGGCCCAGTTCGTCGAACCAGCCCGGCGTCACGGCCGGCCTGCAAGGTTTGCTGGTGCTGACGCTTGACAGCGGTTCGCGCCTCATGACCACGTTGGGCGACGAAGATACGGCGAAACTTTGCGCTGAGGCCGCCGCACGCGGGCGGAAGGTTGTTCCGGATGTGAACCAATCCAAATCCGGTGCGGCGCTGCTGTCGCTGGCCGGCATGCTGGAGGCGAAACAAGTTTCCGAGGCCGTGCTGAAGGTAGGTGGGCCGAAGGGTGTCTCGACATTCTACGGCTTCTATGTGTTGCAGGCGCTCGCGAAGTCGGGCGACACCGACACCGCGCTGGAGTTCATCCGCACCTACTGGGGCGCGATGTTGGATCTTGGCGCGACCACCTTTTGGGAGGATTTCAACCTGGAGTGGACGAACAACGACGCGCGCATCGACGAGCTGGTGCCGCCTGGCAAGAAGGATTTGCACGGCGACTACGGCGCGTATTGCTACGTGGGTTTCCGGCACAGCCTTTGCCACGGCTGGGCGAGCGGGCCGACGGCTTGGTTGAGTCAGAATGTGCTGGGCGTGAAACCGCTGGAACCCGGGTTCCAGCGTGTGCGTATTGCGCCGCAACTCGGTAATCTCCAATGGGTCGAGGGTGACTATCCGACGCCGCTGGGAGCCATTCACGTCCGGCACGAACGCCAGCCGGACAGCACGGTGAAATCCAAAATCACCGCCCCGCCGGGCGTGGAGGTTGAGAAGTGACACACGGCGGCGCATGTCGCCTACGAAGCCGACACACCATCCAGCAGCGTGTTACATCGACGTCCCGTTGGAGCAGACCTACCAGGCCGCAGATCTCAGCGGACCCGCATTAGTGCCCGAACGTTACGGATGACCACGCGGCCATCATCTGCCATGATTCAATCCCGGACCGCGCCGACCGCTGTGGTCCATCCGCTAGGTGGAATCCTCTAGGATTGATCGATTACCGTGCCGACTCTCGTTTGATCTGTTCAAGCACGGCAAGTAGTTGAGTCCAGGGTCGGGCTGCGCGATTGCTAAAATTGAGGTACTGAAGCGCTTCGAGCCTTGGGTGTAGCTGAGTGTTCGCAAGAAGTATTGGAATGACCTTGACCCCGACGCCCCAAGCAAACGCCCATTCATACGTCACATATTCGGAAGACCTCGCGGTAGGTGTCATGATGGCAATCAGGGCCAAAGCGTCGCGGATTGCTTGGTCAATTTCCTCGCGCCAGTCGACGCCTACCGTGAGGCGTTCTGTATCGACCCAAGCAGTGTGCCCGGCCTTTTCAAGGTTCAATTTAAGTAGCTCTGCAAAGTCGCCATCCTCGTGACAGTGGGAAATGTCGGCACCCTGGACGGCGTAATTGTAAACGCCTCGGACCATCATTTCGCAGGCAGTGGCCGCCAGGATCTCGCACCAGCGGACAAGTTGATCGCTGTCGGGTTGCGGGCCGCGTTTCCTGGCTGCACGCGCCGTGAGGTGTTCGTGGACCTGGAGGTAGAGGTCACCCCGCGTGCGGAATGCCTTGAGTTTGCTCGCCTCGGCCAGTTCGCGAATCATCGCCAGCACCACGGGGATACGCAACAACTGCTCGACTTCGGGGTAGTTGGGGAACAATGCTTTGAGACCGCCCTGGTACAAGCCGGCCAGGTACTGCTCCTGCTGCTGCTTGTCGAAGGCGTCAAGGCGTCCAAACTTCCAGCCGCGAGTCTCATGGAAGAGCGTCGCGTGATCCGTCACGGCGTAGGCACGGCTGGTCAGGACGATATGGCATGTCTGGGCCGGTCCGGTGTGCAGGGATTGCTCCAGTGAAGCCACGGATTGCTTGTGGGGCACCTGGTCCAGGGCGTCCAGAATCAGAAAGGCACGTCCTTCCCGGAGCGTCCACTCGGCAACTTCCGTAGACGATACGTTGGCACCGGTGGCTTCGATGGTCGTCGCGACCGCTTCCGCCAGCGCGGCAGTCAACCCTGCTCGGGTGAACGATTCCGGCCAGCTTCGCACCCGTTGTTCCCATCGCACCGCAAGGTACGGCTTGCCCTCGAACAACGCCTGCTGACCTTCCGGACTGCACAGGAACGCCAACAGCCGGCGCGTGAAGATCGACTTGCCTGCGCCGGCATCCTCGGTGATACACAGCCGCCGGCTGGCGTTCAGCAGCTTCACAAGTTCGGCAATTGCGTCGTCGCCCTCAGCCGCGACAGGCTGATAGGCATCGTCTCGCTTCTCCGGATCGGCACCGCCCCGCCCTGCCGTGCTGCTGGCCTCCACCACCGCCCGTCCCGGCTGTAGCAGCGAGTAGTGCGGCTCGACGTAGTGCAGCAGCTTGTCGCGGTCTTTGGGATCGGCCCGCGTTTCATTCCATTCCTTCACTCGTTCCTCGCAGTAACGCCGCAAGACCAGCTCGATCGCCGAAGCGTCGGGCGGGGCTGGAGGGAGCGGAGCAAGCCAAGTCCGGAGTTTCGTTATCAACGCCTCCCGTTTGAGGGGCGTGCCATCTGTCGAAAACGTCTCCAACCGATCGACCAGCGATCCGACGAGCATTTCCAGGTGATCGGGGTCTCCGTGGGGAAGCCTCCGCTGCTTCAAGAAATGGTTCAGCTTCTGGGCGGCCTGTTCCTTGAGGGCGAGAATGTCGAGCGTCTTCGGCGCAGGGACGGCCACCTTACCAATGCGGTGGAGTTTCGCCACCGCTGGTGTGACGATGCCCACGAGTACCAACTCATACTCGTCGGCCTGCTGCCAGGCCTCCAGATCGGCCGCCCACGTCTCGACTTTGGTCTCGACGAACGGATTCTGCGACGACTTGACCTGCACCGCCTTCTTCGTCCCATCCGGGTATTCCCAGAGGATATCAACCTTTTCGGAGTCGACGTCCGGCTCCAGGGTGACGCTGTTCCACGCTCGCTTGTCGTCGAGCGCCTCCAGCAGCCCGATCAGCGTCTGAACAAGGAATCCTCGAATCGCCACCGATCCGCCAGCCATACCAGCCCGCCTTTCCCTTACGCAATCCTTCCGCCACCCACCCGCGACAGCCTATGGTAGCCACGGGCTAGGGTGATGCAAAGTTGGGGTTGGCGCAGTCAACCATAGGCTTGCGTAAACGGTGTTTCGGGGTAAGATGACGCAAACTCCAAGGAAATCGTGGTTCTTGACGTGGTTTCAAGGAACGTTCGCAATGCTGAGGTTGAGGGTTCGAGCCCCTTCGCCTCCACTGGTAAACCGGCGGGAACTTTCGAGTTCGTGCCGGTTTTTTTGTTGGGCGGTTCGTACAAGTAGGTCAGGCTTTCCAGCCTGACGCGGAAGCACCGTCAGCCTGGAAAGGTTGACCTACCGGAAAGCGGAGAGCGGAACGGATGCAGGCACTGGTCAAGAGCAAATCAGAGACAGGATTGTGGCTGGCGGATGTGCCGGAACCGAAAATCGGCATCAATGATGTGTTGATCAAAGTGGATCGCACGGGCATTTGCGGCACGGATCTGCATATTTACAACTGGGACGCCTGGGCTCAGAAGACGATCCCGGTGCCCTTGGTCGTGGGCCACGAATTCGTGGGCGAGATCGTGCAAGTCGGTTCGAACGTGGCCGACTTCCAGCCGGGCATGGTCGTCAGCGGCGAAGGCCACGTGGTCTGTGGACGCTGCCGGAACTGTCTGGCCGGACGCCGCCATCTGTGCGCGGATACAAAAGGCATCGGCGTCAATCGGCCCGGGGCCTTCGCTGAATACATCGCGCTGCCGATGACCAACGTTTGGCACCATGATCCGTCGATCGATCGGGACGTGGCTTCGATTTTCGACCCCTTCGGCAACGCGGTCCACACGGCGTTATCGTTCCCGGTACTGGGCGAGGATGTCTTGATCACCGGTGCCGGCCCAATCGGGCTGATGGCGATCGCCGTGGTGCGGCACGCCGGCTGCCGCTATGTGGTGGTCACGGATGTGAATCCCTACCGCCTGGAATTGGCGAAGAAGATGGGTGCGACGCTGACGCTGGACGCCCGGCACCAACGGATTCGGGACGCCCAGCAGGAACTCGGCATGGCCGAAGGCTTTGACGTGGGGCTGGAAATGTCCGGGAATCCGGCCGCGTTCCGCGAGATGTTGGCGAATATGTGCCACGGCGGCCGCATCGCGATGTTGGGCATCCCCACGGCGGACATGGCGATCGACTGGCATGCGGTCGTGTTCAACATGTTGACGATCAAAGGCATCTATGGCCGCGAGATGTACGAAACCTGGTACAAGATGACCGTCATGATCCAAGGCGGCCTGAACATCGCTCCCGTAATCACCCACCGTCTCCACTACACCGAGTTCGAACAAGGCTTCGCGGTCATGAACGCGGGCCAGTCGGCTAAGGTGGTATTGTCCTGGCCGTAGCGGTCGGTCCTCCAGCGTCACAGTGCCACACCGCGTAGCATGGCTCTCCAGAGCCGTGTACGATAGACGCCGCTGTCGCCTGACACTTCAGATTTCGGTACGGATGCTCAACGGTCTCGCAAATCTTGGTCGAACCGCACGGCTCTGGAGAGCCATGCTACGAAGAGTAATCCGGGTCGAACCGCACGGCTCAGGAGAGCCATGCTACGAAGAGTAATCCGGGTCGAACCGCACGGCTCAGGAGAGCCATGCTACGAAGAGTAATCCGGGTCGAATCACACGGCTCTGGAGAGCCATGCTACGAAGAGTCACAGCCGCGGAATGTGCGTCATGAGCCGGATTTCCGAGACCTTGAAGCTGGCCGGCCTCTTGCCCGCCGCAGCGTCCCTTCCGCCGTCAGTCGTGGCAGCGCCGGCGCAGGACAATCTGCTGCCGCTGGTCCTCCAGACTTGGTCTGCCCATCCGGGACCGTGGCGACGCGATGAAGCTGCGCGTCGCGAGTCGGTGCTGATCCGGCTGACCAGGTATCACGAGCAGGGGGCGAGCCTGACTTATGGCGTCCCCGGTGCGGCCGCGGACCGCTTCGATCGCTGGTTGGGGAACCGGTTGGCGTGGTGGCCCCGCGGCGTTCCCACCGGCCGATTCGTCGGCGTAGTGAGTTCTCGGCTGGGCCAGGCACTCGACCGGCACAAGGCTTGGTTCACCGTGCTGCGGGCGGTCTCGATGAAGATCGACCCGCGGCAGGATCTGCTGGTCACCGCCGAACAGACCACGGCCGATCGATTCGTACAGCGTTGCGGCGAGTTGTTCGGACTGCGGGTGCTGAGTTTGGAGCTGGATCGCGACGACCGCCTTTCTCCAGAACGTTGGGGAGCGCAGCTGCTTGCGGCCGAGGACTCGAAACCAACCGCCTCCCAGCGTGTCTGCATCTCGCCGGAGTTGAACCGGCGCGAGTCCGAGGGCCTGCCACGTCTGCCGGCTGCGGATCGGGCCGTGGCGGCCTTGAGCGAGCGGTTGGTGGTCCTGCACGCCCGGCGTAACGGGAACCTCGACCGACTGCTGCGGGCCCGGCTCAAGGATCCAGCATTTCCGGCGGCCAGTGTGTTTCTGGCCCTGGGATCCGAACTGGTTCCCAGGGAGTTGGCCGGTGAACTGATGGGACACGGTGCGGTCGGTTGGTTGGTGCTCAACACCCTGGGGCATGCGGACGAAGTCGCGGCAGGGCCGTGGACGCTGCCGGAAAACGTCGCTCGCACGCCGGCGCCGGTGATCGCCTGGCCTCGTGCGGAAGGCGAGCAGTACTTGACGCATTGCACGCGGCGGAGACGCGGTCCGTGGCCGGGCGAGGCGGAGGCGGACTTTCTAGACGACCTGATTCTGGACCGCGCCGGCGCCGACCACTCGGCCTGGGCGGCGCTCTGGCGGATCGTGCAAACGCAGCGGCTGATGGCCTCGGCCGAGATGATTCGTGGTGGGACGCCGGTGGTGAGTTTCACGGCGGTGCCCCTGGGTGACTTGCCACGCCTGCGCGGTTTCCGTCCGCACCTGGCCCGGTGGGACTTCGAACCCTACGGCATCTGCCTGCGTCGCGACTGGCTGGAGTCGCGCGGGGCCCGATCCGTACGATACGGCGACGATGCGCTGTGGCAGACGTTGCCCGCGGAGGAGCAAGCGTTCTTTCAGCGGGCGCGGTCTGAGACCCCCAGCGGTACTGTGCTGGATTGGAGCAAGGAGCAGGAGTGGCGTCACTTAGGCGACCTGCCGCTCCGGGAACTGCCCGCCCAGGCGGCTTTCTTGTTTGTGCCATCCGCATCCGAGGCCCGGCAATTGGCCCTCGTCAGCCCGTGGCCGGTGGCGACGCTCACGTAGCTGATGCGACAATCGCGGCGGCCCTTTGCCTTCGGTCCACGTGGTTACCCCCGATCTTGGCGCGTTGTCGGGGACTCGGCTACACTGGTGTAGACTGCCCGCGGGCAGCTTTGTCGTAGAACGGATTTCAATCCGTTCAGTGAAGCGGAACGAATTCCGCTCTACGCAGGGACCAGCCTGGTCGCGGGCAGTATAGACGCGGTGGGCGGATCACGTGTTGGATGTCTGACCCGCAGGAAATTCCATGCAAGGAGAGCAAGCCATGTCCATCAGTGACCTCATTCGACGGCCGGAAACAACTCGCGGCCCGCTTTCTAGCCAGGAGTTGGTCGCACGCTACCAGCGAATGCGAGCGGTGTCTCGAAAACTCAATGACGCGATGGTGCAGCGGCTTCCGAAAGATGCCCTGAACGAGGGCGGACGGAAACTCGGGATGCTGCGAAACGGCATCTTCGTGTTTGACGACGAGCTCGATACGGCGGTCTTGATGGACTACTGTCTGTACCATGTGCGGCGGAACGAGCGCAACATGGTCGAACAGTACTGCCGCGACAACCCGCCAGTTCCCGGCACCGACGAGTGGGCTTGCCTGCACGCCATGCAGCACGCAATCCATTCGCTGTTTTACGTGGACCAGATCGAGCCGGGGGTGGCGTTGGTGCTGGTCGATCTGGCGACCGACGAGCGATTTCTGTTGGTAGATATTGGACTCTCGCAATCGGCCACGCCCGGCATCCTGATCCTCACTCGCCTCGTGTTGTTCGAGGATTTCGCCGCGACGGGGGGAGCGGGCCTCGCCGCGGGTTCGGTGCCGCCCGCGGAATTGGCGGCGTTCAGCGCCAACTGGAAAAAAGTGTCGACCAGCCGGGACGCGGACTACGACCCGAGCTCGCTGATCTGCGAGTTCCTGCAACGGGGAGTGGGTGAGCGGACGCGGTATCGGGATCCGCCGAGTGCTCCGGTGCGCGACCCGAAAATGCTGCAAGCTCTGCGCAAGCAACGGGCGGCGCGTCTCAAGCGAGCAGAGCACGCCTCGCCCACCCGCCGTTGTCCCTGCGGCAGCGGCAAGATGTTCAAGAACTGCTGCCTGCGGAAGCCGCAGTGAGCGCGCTCCCACCCATCGCTCTTCCTCGCTGACGCTTCGGATTACCATGCGCAAAGTTCCGATCAAGGCCCTTGTGTACGATCCGCGGCAGCGTTAACGACCGTCCGAGATTCCGACGCAAGTCCAGTTCCAGAAAGATCTTGAGATGAACATCGCAGTGCGAAGTATTTACCTTCCGCAAACGCCGGTAGGAGACGGTTAGGGAGGGGTGGGCCCAGCATTTTGTTGGCCAGCGGCGTTTCTGGAATTCGCGACCTAAGCTTGTGGCAGAACATTCCCATTCGATTTCCATGTTTTGACACGAGTGAAGGGTACGAGTAATCATGGCCTTGCTGCTTCGATTGGCAATTGTTGATCCCAACGACAGGACTCGTCGAGAGTTGATGGACCGTTTCGCGGGCATCGACGCGATGTGGTTCGAAGGCGAGTGCTCGCGGTATGAGTTATTTCTTCGAGTAGTCGAAGACACCCATCCGGACATCGCCCTGGTCCGCATCGACTCCGCGCCGGACCAGGCGATCCAGTTGATCGAGAACATCCATGCTCAGGCTCCCCATTGTGCCATCTGCGCCATCAGCAGTTCCAACGCCGGCGAACACGGCTTGCGTGCCATGCGCGCAGGAGCTCGCGAATTCCTGACCTTGCCCTTGGACGTGAACGAGATCGTGTTGGCGCTGAAGAAAATTGCTGTACGCAGCGATCCCAGCCAACGCAGGGTTCGAGAATGCACGACGATCGCTGTCGCCGGCACATCGGGCGGGGTCGGTTCGACCAGCGTCGCGGTCAACCTTGGCTCGATTCTGGCCGGTGATCCCTCGAAGTCCGCGGCCCTGATCGACTTGGATCTGTCTCTGGGCGATGCCGATGTGTACTTGGATGCCAAACCGGACCACTCCACGCTGGTGGATATTGCCGAGAGTTTCTCTCGTCTCGACTTTGACTTGCTGCAACGCTCGCTCACGAAATTGAAGTCGGGACTCTTTTTACTGCCGCGGCCCCAGCAATTGATCGACACCCACCTGGTCACGGAGCAGGTCCTGCGGGGCGTCTTTGGGTTGTTGCAAGTGGCCTTTTCGCATGTTGTCGTCGATGTGTCCAAAGCCTACAACGCCCTCGACCTAGCCGCCCTGCAATCCGCCAACACGATCCTGTTGGTGACGCAATTGAGTCTGCCCAATCTGCGAAATGTGATCCGTTTGCTGAGATCATTCCGGGAACTAGGCCGGCTTGACGAAAAAGTAAAGATCGTCGTCAACCGCCTGGGTCTGGAAGAAGAAACCGTTCGCCGCAAGAAAGCCGAGGAGATCATTGGGCGCGAGATCTTCTGGGAGCTACCCAACGAATATCGGCTGATGGTCGAGGTCTGCAACAACGGCGTGCCGTTGATCGAAGCGGCGCCACACGCTGCCATCACGCGAGAACTGGTGAGACTCGCCGAGGCCATCGCTGGCGAATCCGCGGGGCGACTCACGGAAGCGGCTAAGCCTACCCCGGCACTGTCACGGGGCCGCTGGTTTGGGCTGTGGCCAACCGCCTCGTCGCGACGGTACGGCAAGCGGACAGAAAAATAGGTATCCGCTGCCTACACCAGCCCGGCGCTCCAACGAGGAATCCCTCGCTTGCGCGTTGGGCGTGAATACCCTTGTCCGCTCGCCCAAGGCCGACAGCCAAGGGCCGACGCTCCGCTTGGCAACCTGCCGTTGGTCGCTCCTGGGTTGGTCGCTCCTGGATTGCGTCGCTCGGCTGTGCCGCACGCACCGTTTCCTTCTCTCGGCGTGCGTTTGCAAGCTTCGCAGCACAGCCGCCTGAGGCTCAACTTTGTGAGCTATGATTCCTTACGAGAATCGGTCCCGCGTTTGGAACTGACTGTTTCCGACCCATTTTGGATCAAATGCAGATGCTGAACAAAACCCTGACTCCGACCCGTAAGACCGCCGGAAACTCCACGTCCGAGTACGAGGCGCTCAAGGAACGGATCCACAATAAGCTGGTGAACAAGCTCGATCTCAGCCGCATCGGCACCATTGAGGGCGAGGCACTTCGCCGTGAGGTCCGAGTCGTGGTCGAACACCTGTACGACTTGGAAGAGAGCTTGCTCAATCGGAAAGAACGCGAACAATTGATCGAGGAGATTCTCGATCAGTCGCTAGGCTTGGGACCCCTGGAACTACTGCTGAAAGATGGCTCGATCAGCGACATTCTGATCAATGGTCCCAAGAATGTTTACGTGGAACGCGACGGCAAGCTCGTCAAGACCGACGTCGAATTTCGCAACGATGCGCAACTGTTGCAGATCATCGACCGCATTGTGTCCCGACTGGGACGGCGAGTGGACGAGACCTGTCCGATGGTCGATGCCCGATTACCGGACGGTTCCCGTGTGAACGCCATCATTCCCCCCCTGGCGTTGGACGGTCCGGCGGTCTCCATTCGCCGCTTTGGCACGCGTCCCATGAAGTTGGAAGACCTGTTGAACTACAAAGCCTTTACACCCGAAATGGTCATGCTCCTGGAAGGTGCCATGAAGGCGCGGCTGAACATCATTATCTCCGGCGGCACAGGTTCGGGTAAAACCACCCTGCTGAATACGCTGTCCAGTTTCATTCCCAATGACCAGCGCATCATTACGATTGAGGACGCTGCGGAACTGCAACTTCAACAAGATCACGTGGTGCGTCTGGAAACCCGGCCGCCGAACATCGAAGGCAAGGGCGAGGTGCGAGCCACCGATCTGGTGCGCAATGCCCTGCGGATGCGTCCGGAACGCATTATCATTGGGGAATGTCGAGGGCCGGAGGCTCTGGACATGTTGCAGGCCATGAACACGGGCCACGAAGGATCGTTGACCACGATTCACGCCAATAGCCCTCGCGACGCTATTTCTCGTATCGAAACCATGATTGCGATGACGGGCTTCGAACTGCCCATCAAGGCAATGCGGCAGCAAATTGCCAGCGCAGTGGACTTGATCGTCCAGGTCCACCGCCTGCAGGGTGGGGCGCGGAAGGTGACGCAAATCACCGAGGTCGTCGGCATGGAGCAGGACACGGTCGTGATGCAGGACATCTTCGTTTTTGTACAGGATAGCATCGATGAGAATGGGCGCGCCACGGGGCGGTTCGAAGCCAGCGGCGTGCGACCCTTGTTTATGGATCGTCTGGAGTCCGCTGGCGTGCGTTTGCCCGTAAGTGTCTTCCGGCAACGTGTGATGATGAGAGATTGATATGATCCTAGTCGCAGCTGCAATTTTCCTCGGGGTAACCTGCTTGGTTGGCGGCCTCTTGCTGTTTTCCGCAGGGAGCAGATCGAACCTGGCCGAAGCGAGGTTTGCCCGCCTGCAAGTGTCAGGTCCGATCGCGAACGACGCGGTCCAGCACGACTACGTCCGCTCGCTGATCAAGTCGCTACGAACCGAGCACGCCGGGTTCGGGGGACTGGAACAGTTCCTCTCGCGATTGATCGACCTGCGCCAATTTATCGAACAGGCGGGCCTGAGTATCTCGCCCGTCAATTTGATGTTGGCGTGTGGGGGTGGCGTCCTGGCCGGTGCCACGCTGGGAATGGTTTCCCCCGTGCCCCTGCTCACGGCGCCGTTGCTGGGTGTGCTGGGGGGCATAGCGCCCCTGACCTGGGTCTGGTTCAAACGCAAACGAAGGTTGGCGGCCTTCGAACGGCAGTTCCCCGAAGCCCTGGAATTGTTGGGGCGTTCACTGCGGGCTGGCCACAGCCTGGTGGATGGAATTCGACTTGCGGCCGAAGAGATGAGCGAACCGATCGCGGGGGAATTTGCCCGCTGCCACGAACAACAGCAACTCGGCAGGGTGTTGGAGGACGTACTGCGAGAAATGGCGAAACGTGTGCCCCTGATAGATTTTCACTATTTCGTCACGGCCATTGTTCTCCAGCGACAGACGGGGGGTGACGCGGCCGAAATCCTCGACAAAATCGGACGCTTGATCCGCGAACGATTCCAGATTCGCGGGCAGATTCGGGCGCTCACCGGGGAAGGCCGCTTATCCGGCGTCGTCCTCGTGGTGCTACCTTTCCTCCTGGCAAGCTACATGTACTTCCGCAATCCGGCTTATCTGCTGCCGCTGTTTGAAGATCCCCTGGGCCAGCAGATGGCCTGTGGCGCAATTGTTTCTATGCTCTTCGGCTCGTTGGTCATTAAGAAGATCGTCGATATCCGGGTGTGAGAGGACTGCCATGTTGCCGTATGTGCCCGACCTAGTAACGCTCGTGCCGATCGCCGTGTTCACGGGCGTATCCGTGATCACTTGGCACGTTGCCAAAGCACTCTGGAGCAAGAGAAATCAGGCTGAAATGCGTCTGGAGCAGTTGCGTGAGAAACTCGGCCGCGGAGCCGGGTCAGGCAGCGAACGCGGGCTCAATACGGTGTCCGGCACATTCTCCGATTGGCTCGCAAAGGCGAGTCCTCAACTTGCCAAGCCACTGCAATCTAAGGACCAGGATCAAGCCGGCCACCTGCAGCAGCGTTTGTCTCATGCTGGCTTCCGGTCCGAGCGGGCGCCCGCGATTTTCCTGACTCTAAGAGTGCTTTGCGCGATGGCAGGCTTATTCCTGGTCGGGGGGCCCATGGTGCTTGCGATGGGACCCTCCAGTCCGGCCCTGCTGCGAATTTGCGCCGTCACTGGCAGCCTGTTTTTCTTGCCGGACGTTGTTCTCTATTTTCTGACGTCACGTCGCAAGAAAGCGATTTTTCAGAGCTTGCCGGACGCCATCGACTTGATGGTCGTGTGTGTCGAGGCGGGGTTGGGGCTGGATCAAGCCTTGCGGAAAATCGCCGAAGAAATGCGGAAGATCTATCCCATCATCGCCGCTGAGGTAAACATCGCCAACATGCAATTGCAGATGGGTACGCCCCGTACCCAAGCGTTGCGCGAACTGGGACAGCGCAACGGCGAAGACGATCTACGGGGACTGGTGGCGGTCTTGATTCAATCGAGTAAGTTCGGTTCTGGGGTGGGGCAGGCCTTACGCGTCCACAGCGATTCCATGCGCATGCGACGTCGGCAGTTAGCGGAGGAGCAAGCGACCAAGACGGCAGTCAAGTTGATTTTTCCGCTGGTGCTCTTCATTTTTCCAGCGATTTTCGTGGTTCTCGTCGGCCCCGCGGCAATCAATATTGTGCGCACCCTGATGCCGGCGTTGGATGTCTAGGCGTCCTGGTTGACCTCCGCCGCACAATCAGGATAAGCCGTATATCACCGTCTTACGGTCCGCAACCACAGTCCGTTCCGGAATCCGGCCGAAGATAGAAACGAGGTAACCAGGCCGGCACATCGCGGAGTATGCCATGCGAATTTGCGCGTTTCTCTTGTTGGCCGCCACTTTGATGGTCGGCGGAAATACGCCGGCGCGAGCGGGTTGGGACGAGTTCTGGGCAGAATTCGACCTGCACCGTCGCCGCGTCGAGGCTTGGCCCGAGCCGTTCGTGATTCCCGATCGTGAAGCCGTACGGGATCCGTTCAGAAGCATGGCCGACAATGGCTGGAAACAGCAAAACACGTTCAATGACGAGTGGTTCAACAAGGAGAACAACGAACTCAGTCTTGCGGGCAAAATCAAGCTGAGGCAAATGCTGAACGAGTTCCCACCGCACCGTCGGCAAGTCTTTGTGTTAGAAGGGCAAACACAGGATGTGACGTCCGTGCGTGTGGCGTCCGTATACAAGTGTTTGGCGGAAATCGCACCCGACCAACAGCCGTGCAGCGTACTGACGACCCGCATTCCTGGCCCCGTCGGAGCAGGCTGGTATGTTCAAGGCGTGTACCGCTCGACGGCGTTACGCTCAAACGCGGGCCGGACCGTGCCGGGTACGCCGAGTCCCAACAGCCAATCCACGACGCCGACGAACTGGGCGGGAGGACCACCTCAGAGTACGGCCACGACGCCGGCGCAAGGATCGCAGGCCGGAACGGGTTCCGGCGGGTGAGGTGAGTGCCTACCGAGAAACAACGCTGTGATTTCGTCGTAGAGCTAACTTTATTCCGCTCAGGCGGAATAGGTTCCGCCCCACGAAGTTGTTCCTCGACAGGCCCCTAGACAAAGCAGGGATGGGCGACGCAGGCAGTCGCTCCTGTCGCACGCGAGGCACATGGAGGTCCCCGATCGTGAATCGTAACTGGATTCGAAAGATCCTCTCAACAGCCTTGTTAGCCGGTCTAACGGGTTGCGTCTCGAACTCGTCGTTCAGCGACCTCTCGACCAAGACGAAGCAACTTGGCAAGCAGGTCTCCAACTCGCTAACGATCAAGCCGAAAGTCATCCCGGCCGCTGATCCTGTGAGCTTGGCTAGCCAACCCAAGCCGATTCCGGCTGAGTTCTACACGCAAGCCGCTTGGAGTGCTGAACAACAAGGCAACCCGGCTGCCGCGGCCAACCAATACGAGAAGGCCTTGGAAATCTCTCCTCGCGACGTGGCCACCCTGCTTTCCTATGCCAGATTCCTGGACCGTTCGGGCCGGCCCGACGATGCGTTGCGGATCTATCAACGCGCCCAGGCGGTTGAGCCGAACACCGCCATGGTCTGGAATGACCTGGGGCTGTTCCACGCACGCAGAAACCAGTGGCAGCCGGCGCTGGCGGCCTTGAACCAAGCGGTAGCCCTCCAGCCGAACCAACTGCGGTATCGCAATAATCTCGCCGCGGTCTTGGTTCAGACGCAGCATCCGGAACAAGCCGTCCTGGAGTTGGAAAAAGTCCATCCGCCTGCCGTGGCGCGCTACAACGTTGGCTGCGTGTTGTGTCAGCTCCACAACGACGCCGCCGCCGTGGAGTACTTTGTGCAAGCAGTCCGGATCGATCCGTCGTTGACGGCAGCCCAGGGCATGCTAGCGAAGCTTCAGCCGCCGGTGGGATCCCCCTCGGATCTGGCGAGCCCGCCCGCGCCGTCGCAACTTCCCGCGGAACGCGTCGCCGAACAACCACGCCGTCTGCCGGCTTCGGACCCGGATGCCCCAGCCCGCTACTGACTTCTAGTTCCGAGACGGTTCAGTCGGCAGCCTGGACTTTTCCAGGAGCGCTCTGGTGATCTGCTCGCCAATGGCCTGCGAGGCATTTTTCCAGAGCGTGTCCGCTTCGCCAAAGACGAAATCATAGGTCGCCTCCAGAGACATCCAACCGCCAACCTTGAGTTCACCCTCCAGTTGTCCCGCGGTCCAGCCAGAATAACCGCTGAAGATGCGCGCGGGCTGCTCGCCTTCGCGCACGATGCGGTTGAGTTGGTCTTTGTGCGCAGCAAAATGGACGCCAGGCACAATCTCGCTTTCCGAGCAGGCCTGATTCGCGTGCAAGGCCATCAGCGGGCCTGCCACGGGACCTCCCCAATGGACTGGTCCGGAGACGTCACACGGCGCCTCGACGAGCGTGGTCCAGATCTCACGCACCGTACTGTTGGTAGGACGATTAAGCACCAGCCCGACCGCCCCGTCCTCGTCGTGGCGGATGATCAAGACCACGCTACGGAAGAAATTCGCGTCTCGAAGATCCGGCGCTGCAACCAGCAGATGACCGCGCAGGGAATGCATGACTCCCCTCCACTGTTGATCCGCCGACCACGCCCTGCTGCCCGCGGCTTGGTTTGTCCCTTCGCAGAGCGGAATTCGTTCCGCTCTGCGCTAAACCGATTGAAATCCGTTCTACGCAAACCTGACCGTGGGCAGTATACCAACGGAACGCCAACATCGCGAGCGAGGTGACTATCCACCGCTCCAGGTTTCTGTCCAAAGACAGCCGGCCCAAGACAAACCCACGCCAAAACCGACGAGCATGCTGCGCATCCCAGGTTGCAACTTCTTCACGTCGCGCAGCTGCCGGATCAGGATGGGAATCGTCGAGGACACGGTGTTGCCGCAGTCTTCCAGTCGAATCGGCAGTTTCTCGTCATCCAGCCCCAACTGCTGCTGCAACTGTTCGAGCAACTTCCGGGTGGCTTGGTGCATGAGGTAGAGGTCTACGGCCTCGCTGCTCAATTCCGCGGCCTTCAGGATGTCCTCCACCAATTTCGGCACCGCAGCCACGGTGAAATTGAGCAGGCTCGGCCCGTCCATGTACAGAGCACTTGGCCACCGCTTCCGGTGTCGCGGCTTGTGCGCGTTCGGCGGGTGGCGCGCACCACCTGCGGTGACCAGCAAGGTATCGGCCCCTTGTCCATCGGTACCGTATTGAAAGGCGGAAAGCGTGGGCGTGTCGGCCGCCTCGATCAGGGTTGCGGCAGCCGCATCTCCGAAGATAGTCCGCAGGCTGCGGTCGGTCGAATGAATGTACTTGGAATAGGTTTCGGCCGTAATTAGCAACACCCGACGAACGCTACCGGTGCGAATCAGCCCGTCTGCCAAGGCCAAACCATAAACAAAGCCCGAACAGCCGAGATTGAAATCCAACGCACCCGCAGAAGTTCGGAGACCGAGCCGGGTCTGCATCAGACACGCGGTGGTCGGCAAGGGATAGTCCGGCGTCTGCGTACAGAACAGCAAGAAATCAATGCTAGCCGGATCAATGTTGTGTTGGCTAAACAGTTTTTCGGCTGCCGCAACCCCCAGGTCGGATGCACACTCGTCCGGACCGGCAATATACCGCACGGCGATGCCGGTTTTTTCGTAGATCAGGTCGATATCCCAGTTGGGAAAGTCCGCCTTCAACTGCTCGTTGGTTTCGGCCTTCGCTGGGTAGTGGACCGCAATAGGCCCGATCGCCGCGTACTTCACCGGATGTAGACCCTCATCAGGAACGAGCAAAATCCCACCCCACGATACCCATCGTCCCGTGGTCGGTCAATGCAGTTGCCCAACAAAGGGGCGGGATTGTAACGTTGCAGAAGGCTAGCAGCAGGGTGGCTGGTGGCTGAGCCTAAGCGAAGCCCCAGCGCCAGTGGACTGGGGCGTCGTTTAGGCTCAGCCACCAGCCACCCACCTTCTTGTCAGCAATGACAGCAGTTCGCCACCTTCCGATCAAGGCCCAACAAAGGCAATCACGGCTTACCCAATTTAACTTCTCCCCCGACTCTACCGCACTTCTCTTGACCGTTTTCGAACAGCCGGTATACTCCGCCCCGCTTAAGCCTGATCGTCAGCTCTTGTTGGGACTGCAATATCGCTCGCAGTCGACATTGACTCGTTTACCCGCAATCCAGACGACGCGTAGGCCCTGGGACCCATGTTTCGCGAGGCTCTACCATGAACCACGAAGAACCGTTTGTCGACATTCACTGTCATCTGGTTCCTGGCATTGATGACGGATCCAAGTCCTGGGAGCAATCCTTGGCCATGGCCCGCATGGCGGTGGCTGACGGCATCCGGACCGTGGTCGTCACGCCTCACCAGTTGGGAAGTTACGCTCACAATTACGGCCAGTTGATCCGATTGCGCGCCGCCGAGCTGCAGCAATTCCTCGAAACTCATCAAGTGCCACTACGGATCTTGCCCGGCGCGGACGTACGCATCGAGTCTGGCATGGTCAAGATGTTACGTGCCGGCCAAGTGCTGACGCTTGGAGACCACGGCAAACACGTCTTGCTCGAACTGCCTCACGAGCTCTATTTTCCCCTGGAAGACGTGCTCGATGAACTGCAGCGTGCGGGGCTGGTGGGGATCCTGTCCCATCCCGAACGTAATCAGGGGCTGCTGAAGCAACCACGGCTCATCGAACCACTGGTTCGGCGCGGCTGTCTGATGCAGGTTACGTGCGGGAGTCTGCTGGGCACGTTCGGGCCGGCCTGCCAGGAAATGGCGGAGTGGGTGATGGAACAGGGTCTGGTCCACTTCCTTTCGACCGACGCCCACGGTCCCACTGCGCGTCGGCCTTTGATGCGTCGTGCCTTCCAGCTCGCACAGGAGCTTGTGGGCCGAGAGTGCGCCCTTGATTTCTGTTGTCGGAATCCGGCTGCCGTCGCTGCGGGCCAAGCAGTCAAGGTCCGAGAGTACCCGCGAAAACGCCACGGATTCTTCGCTCACTTTTTCAAGCGGCGATGTGTGGCGTAGCCCCTTGCGGCGGCAGATACTTCCGACAATCCGACTGCAGAAATAGAGGGATCAAGTCCGATGGCCTGCCATTTGGACGGACAATCTCGCCCACCCGTCCACCGGTCCGCACGCGACGGGTCGGAGATCGTACGCCGGCTTGGCCCAGGCCTTCGTGCCGTTTCGTGCTGGCCCGGGATAGCACATCCCCGACCGCCTCTGCTGTGGATCGCGTTGCTCCTGGCGACCGGGCCGTCGGCGTACGCCGCGGGTTGGCCGGATGAGTATCAGGCAGGCCAATTTATCTGCCACGCGGACTTCCGCTTGGCCCCCTACCGCGGTCTGCTGGACAGCATCCCAGAGCACCAGCAAGATCTGTGGCAGGCGCTGGGCATCCAGCCATCGCGGGAACCGATCCATCTGTTCCTATTCCAGAAGAAAAGTACCTACCAAACGTACGTCAAGCAGTACTTTCCCGACGTCCCTTCTCGCAAGGCCCTGTTCATCAAGGGACGAGGTCCTGGCATGGTCTTTGCGCATCTCGGGGACGGGTTCCAGGAGGATGTGCGGCACGAGTGTACGCATGCCCTGCTCAACGCCGCGTTGCCGATGGTGCCGCTGTGGTTGGACGAAGGACTTGCGGAGTACTTCGAAGTGCCCGCGGAACAGCGTGTCTATGGCAACCCGCACCTGGCCTTCGTGAAATGGAATGCGCGTCTGGGACAGGTGCCGCGGCTCGAAACACTCGAACGGGTCGGTGATCTCAATGAAATGGGGCGCACACGGTATCGCCAAGCTTGGGCCTGGGTGCACTTCATGTTGCACGGCCCGCCGGAAGCCCGCGACGAATTGCGCCGTTTTCTGGCTGACATCCAGGCCCTCACCCCGCCCGGACAACTCAGTCAGCGGCTGCGTCAACGGCTGCCGGACTTGGAGCAGCAGTTTGCGACCCACTTCAGGAGCTGGAAGCCCTGAGTCCGGTAGGTTATGCTGCAGCAGCATCAAACAGGTGAAGACTACCGGGCTTCTGGAGTGGGCAAAGTACCGTGAACAGCGATTGGGAATCCGCTTCCATCGACGTCCCCTTCTCCGTGCCGTTTGTGCATCGACTGCGGTTCACCCGGGATGTCTTGGGAGTTGACTCGCATGTGCTCGCCGAAGTGCTGGAGCCATCGGGAGGCCAGGCGGCGCGCGTGCAATTCTGGCTGGATACCCATGTCGCCGAATCGCATCAGGGCCTGCTGGGGAAGATCCGCCGCTTTGCCGCTACCTTTGCTGATCGGATCACGCTGACCGGTCCGGTCCAAATCGTGGTGGGCGGCGAGGAGCTGAAGAATGAGATCCACGTCCTGCAACGGATGCTTAAGGAATTCCACGCCGTCCATCTGGATCGCCGCAGCTACGTCGTGGTGATCGGCGGCGGCGCAGTCCTGGACGCCGTCGGTTTCGCGGCGGCGATTGCACATCGTGGCTTGCGACTCGTCCGACTCCCGACCACCACGCTCGCACAGGCCGATTCCGGTATCGGAGTCAAGAATGGCGTTAACCTCTTCAACACCAAGAATTGGCTGGGGGCCTTTGCCGCGCCCTGGGCCGTCATCAACGACGCGGCCCTGCTGGAGACGTTGTCAGACCGCGATTTCGTGGCAGGCTTCGCCGAGGCCGTCAAGGTGGCTCTTTTGAAAGCCCCCTCCCTGTTCGACGAGCTTTGCCAAGTGGCCCCCCGGATTCGCCGCCGCGAGATGTCCGTCTGCCTGCCCATCATCCGCGAGTCGGCCCTACTGCACCTGGACCACATCACGCGCGGCGGCGATCCGTTTGAGATGCTCGAAGCGCGCCCCTTGGACTTCGGCCATTGGTCGGCGCACAAATTGGAGGCGATGAGCAATTTTGCGGTGCGGCATGGGGAGGCGGTGGCGATAGGCGTCGCCATGGACACGGTCTATGCCTCCCTGACCTTGGGCCTGGCCCCCAGCGATGCCGAACGCGTGCTAGCTTGCCTTATCCAACTGGGCTTCACGTTGGATCATCCGCAACTCGGCGATTCCGACACGCTGTTTGCTGGACTGGAGGAATTCCGCCAGCACCTCGGCGGCCAGTTGACGTTGACCATGCTGCGGGGTATCGGCCAGCCGTTTGACGTGCACGAGGTGGATCGCCAGCTCATGGGCCGAGCCATTGACTACGTCCGGTCGTACGCTCACTCGGGACGCATGAACAATCCAAGTTAGCCCGGATGATTCGCGGTTTGGTAGGGTGGGTCGAGCAAGCCCTGTCGTCGGTGGGCCGCAGTCGCGGTCAAACTTCGTTGCGTCGTCGCACTTCGAACTACGGGGGGGACGGATTGCGAAAGCCCACCAAGATGTTCCGCTCTCTTGGCCCACCCTACCGGTACGATCCAAGTTAACCCGCTGGCACGCCGGACTTTACTCTTTTCTCTCCGGCCGTACAGGCTGCCCGCGATCGCTCCAGCTTGCGCAGCCCACACACGCCTAATTCCGGGCGGTGATCTCAGTGCCGCCGCAGAAATGGCCGATCAGTACCTACTAACCTCCCGGAACGATCTCCCTTCCTTCCCCGTTTACTCGTTCCCTAGAGCCCGTCCTATGCCTGAATCGACAAGACAGTGCAGTCTGTTGGACGAGATCGATCAGCGGCAGGACGAGGTGCTCGCCCAATTAGACCAACTGAACTCACGTATCGAGAACCTCTTGAAGGAATGTCTGATCAGCCGCGCCGAAGACTTCGACGCGGAAAACAACTGACCTCAAGAAAATGCCACGAAACAGGGGACGCGCACTCATGCTCGCGTCCCCTGGTCAGGTGGCCAACTTCTGCTTCAACTCGTTCAGCAACCGAATCGCGTGGCCGATCTCGGCTTTTTGCCGCTCGGGTTCTTGAGGAATCTCCCGCTCGATGGTCAGCGGGCCTGTATACCCGATGGCGTCCAAGGTGCGGATGAATTGCTCCATCCCCACGTCGCCTTGGCCCAGCGGCATTTCTTGGCCCCAGTCCACACCGGGCCGCGCGGACCACTTGCCATCTTTGCAGTGGACGCTGTGTACATATCGGCCAATCTGGCGGAGCGCCTCGATCGGCTCGCCGGTCCCGTAGAGGATCATGTTCGCCGGGTCGAAGTTGACGAACAAGTTGTCACGCTGCACGTCCTGGATGAACCGCAGCAAGCCTTCCGCCGACTCCTGGCCTGTTTCCAGGTGCAGGTCTTGAGCGTTCCCCCGCGCGTGATCACAGATCTCGCGCGTGAAGTGGAGCACCTCCGCGTACAGGGGGTCGCTCGAATCGTGCGGGATGAATCCCAGGTGCAAGGCGATGACCTTGCAGCCCAGGAGTTGCGCGAAATCGGCAATCTCCTTCATTTCCTGCATCCGCGCCGCGCGGGTTGCGCGCGGAACCAGACCTACGGTCCGGACCACGGTGGGAATGTCGGCATAGCTTTCGCCCTCGAAACCGCCAAATACCGCGGTCAGCGTGATTCCCAGTTCGGACAACCTCGCCAAGAAACAATCCGCGTCTTCCGGCGTCCGTGTCGCTTGGGCCGGCGCGTGCAATTGGATCGTATGCACTCCCAGCTCATAGGCGACTTCCAGCTTGACTCCCAGACCTGCGTCGATACTCGTGAATACTCCAATCGGCCACTTGCTCATGATTAGGCTCCTTGTTCTTTAGGAACTGGCAATGTCTGGCAATGTAAGGTGCCGAATTCGGCGAAGCAAGTGGCCGTGGCGGGGTTTTGGACAGGCAGGTGCGTGACCACCGCCGGCTTTGATCGGAATGTTGCACCGTAACCCGAAGCATCAGCGAGGCAGAGCGGCGTTTCCACGCTGACGCTGCGGGCTGCGGTGATCTCGATTTCTCTGCAGCGTTCCGATCAAGACCGACCACTGCCGAATCCGCGGCCTAGCGCACAGGCCTTGCCGGGAGCTTGGTCCGGCTTGCTTGCACAGGATCTGGTAGTGCTAGCATCCCGTATCCGCAAAATCCTGTTGGCAGATTTTTTTCTGGCGAAGAGTTGCTAGACTTGCCCCGATCGCTGCATCCCCCTTCGTAAGCAGCTCAGGCATCTGTTTTCTGGAAGTAGTTCGAGGTTACCGATAGGGACATCGTTCTGCCGGAGAGCGCCCGGGATTGGCGCCACAACACGGGGTAGAACCTCGCGACATCACGGATCGTGGAGCGCTGCAAGGTCGCGCGCCTCAAGACGAGGCCTCAGGCACCTGGCTCGCTGACGAATCGCTGACCGCACGCCGCGGCCCGCCGAGGAATCTGGTCCGCCGTTCTGGCTTCACACCGCCACCTCTCTGCAGTTGGCCCCCCTCGAACCCAGGTCACCGTCTGGTGTGTTCCGATTAACCTTTGCTGTCTGAAGGGATTACAGATGCAACGCAAACCGCTGATTGGCTTGAACGCAGACTATCGCCCCGCCAAGAAAGACTCACCCGCCTACTCCTTCGTGTTAGCAGGCTACTATAACCGGATTCTCCAGGCCGGCGGCATTCCCGTGATTCTCCCCCCGTTGGAGAATGAACACGACCTGAATACCGTGCTGGATACGCTCCAAGGGTTTGTGATGATCGGCGGTCAGGATTTGGATCCGCGGCGCGATGGCTTCATGATGCACCCTTCGGTGCGGGCCATGGACCGGCGGCGCGAGACGTTCGATCGGATGCTGATCCGGCTGATTTCCGAGCGGCGGATGCCGTGCTTTGGGATCGGTCTTGGTATGCAGTTGTTGAACGTCTCGCAAGGCGGCAATTTGCTGCTGCACATTCCGGAAGACCGGCCGGAAGCGATTCCCCACAAGGATCTCCAGGACCCCGGTCATCGGCACAGCCTGGAAGTGGCTCCCGGTTCGCTGATGGAACGGGTGTACGGCGACGGTGAGATTCGGGTGAATAGCACCCACCACATGGCGGTGGATGACGTGGCTCCCGGTTTCGCCGTGACCGCCCGTTGCCCGGATGGCATCATCGAAGCCATTGAAAGCGAGATGCCGGACTGGTTCGCTTTTGGGACGCAGTTCCACCCGGAGGCCGATTCGGCTTCGGCGTTGGATATCCGAATTTTCGAGGAATTCATCGAATGCGTTTCCGTTCGCCAAGCTCCGTACGCCGAGCTGCGTATGATGGTGGCGTAGGACTACGCAGAGCTTATAACCCGCGCCCGTCGTGCCGTGAACAGCCGCACGGCCGGGCTGCGCAGTTTCGGGTTTGCTTTTCCGAAAACGTCGGTAAGAGTTCTTGAGTGCACAAGCTGGAGAAGGTGCGCTCTGCCTGCCGATATGTAAGACTCGAGGCAGACAGCTAGCGACGTTTGCCCGCTGAGCCGTTTTCCGAGGAACGGTGGTATGGATACGTAGCGGATTCCCACTGGATGGGGCAAGTGACTTCCTCTTGGCCGTTCAGGGGGGGATTCCCTGCGATGAATGTGAAAGCACCCCACTTCTTCTTGTTTTCGGAGTCGTGTGCCCCGCGGCGAGTTGGCCGGCGCGGCAAAACGCACGCGGGTCAATGGCGTTTCGTGCTGGAGGCCGTCGACGGCTCAGCCCGTTTCGAAGCGGAAGACGAAGAGCCGGAGACCGAAGAGAATCGGCTGGAGTTGCTGGCCGTGGTGCGGGCCTTGGAGTCGCTGGATCAACCGTCCCGGGTGACGGTGGTCTCGCCCAGTCGCTACCTGAGTCGGGGTTTTCGTTACGGCTTGGAACAATGGCGCGAAAACAACTGGCGTTGGGAAAGCTACGGCGAGATGACGCCGATCCGCAACCGCGACCTGTGGCAGCGGATCGATCGGGCGATGCGATTTCATCGGGTTGAATGTCGCACTTGGCGGTTCGATCCACCGGAAGGTGCCGAAGCCGGGCAGGTCGGCACGGAAAAGTCAGCGCCGCGGGTCCGGAGCCGACCGCGAACCGGCGTGGACTCACCGCACACGCCGTTCGAGTCCGAACCGCACCAGCCGGCAGACGGTTGGTGGGGACACTGCGCCGGGCTGCTGCAGCGTTTTCGGACCAGTCGCTCCAGGGCACCAACCGCGTGAGGCACAGATTGGCATTACCCGGCATTCGGTAGGAAGCAAAACGGAAGCGTTGTCCCTGCGTACGCGCAGTGAGGAAGGATTGCCGTGCGGACCAGTCTCTCATTAGCCAGCGTCGGAGCGATCGTCTCAGGAACTCATGCGGATCCGTCCGAGGTACTCGGACCCCACGAAGTCGTGCATGACGGCCAGCGGGTGACGGCGGTGCGCGCGTTTCTGCCAGGCTCGCAGCAGGTCTGGCTGTTTGATCCCGCTCACCAACTGGCCCGGCCCATGCGGCGACTCCACCCGGCGGGGTTTTACGAGGCCGTCTTTCCGGCCAGCGAGGGGACGCCACAACCTCGCTACCAATTGCGAGTGGCAGACAAGAGCGGTGCGATGCAGACACTTCACGACCCCTACGCGTATCCTTCGCTACTCTCCAGCTTTGACCTGTACTTGATCGGCGAAGGCACGCACTATCGGATTTACGACAAGCTGGGCGCGCACCTGCGGACCGTAGACGGTGTCGCGGGCGTGAATTTTGCCGTCTGGGCGCCCACCGCGCAACGGGTCAGCGTCGTGGGGGATTTCAATAAGTGGGACGATCGCTGCCACGTGCTGCGGAGACACTGGGCCAACGGCATCTGGGAGCTATTCGTGCCGGGGCTGGCGACGGGAACCCTGTACAAGTACCGTTTGAGGACAGCCGACGGCCAAAGCGTGGACAAAGCCGACCCGTACGGATTTGCCGCCGAAGTCCCACCGCAGACCGCGTCGGTCGTGACCGACCTGGAACGCTACCGCTGGCAGGATCGCCACTGGCTGGAACGACGCCGCGAGACCGACTTCCAGACGCAGCCGCTTTCGATTTACGAAGTCCATCTCGGCAGTTGGCAGCGGCAGGACGGGGCCTGGCTCGGTTACCGAGAACTGGCCCACCGACTCGTCGCGTACTGCCGGGACCGAGGGTTCACACACGTAGAATTGCTGCCCGTGTCCGAGCATCCCTTCTACGGTAGTTGGGGGTATCAGCCGATCGGTCATTACGCGGTGACGGGTCGTTACGGCACCCCGCAGGACTTCATGTATTTTGTGGATTATTGTCATCAGCAGGGGCTCGGTGTGATCATCGACTGGGTGCCCGCGCACTTTCCACGCGACGAACACGGCTTGCGCCGCTTCGATGGTACGGCCTGCTACGAGCATGAAGATCCGCGGCAAGGCGAGCATCCCGACTGGGGCACGATGGTCTTCAACTATGGCCGGAACGAAGTGCGCAATTACTTGGTCGCCAACGCGCTGTTCTGGCTGGACAAGTATCACGTGGACGGCCTCCGCGTGGACGCCGTGGCATCCATGCTGTACCTGGACTACAGCCGCAAGGCGGGCGAGTGGGTGCCCAACGAGTACGGCGGCCGAGAGAACCTGAAGGCCGTCCGCCTGTTGCAAGAGTTCAACCGTGTGGCGCACGCGCAGTTCCCCGGGATCGTGACGATCGCCGAGGAATCGACGGCTTGGCCCTGCGTGTCGCGTCCCACGGACACCGGCGGACTGGGCTTCAGCATGAAATGGAACATGGGCTGGATGAATGACACCCTGCGGTACCTGCGGCAGGATCCCATTCATCGCCAGTTCCAGCACAACACGCTGACCTTTAGCATCATGTACTCGTTCAGTGAGAATTTCCTGCTGCCGCTGTCGCACGACGAGGTCGTGCACATGAAAGGTTCACTGATTGGGCAGATGTCCGGCGATTTGTGGCAGAAATTCGCCAACCTACGCCTGCTCTATTCCTACATGTGGACGCACCCCGGCAAGAAACTCCTGTTCATGGGCGGTGAGTTGGCGCAGTGGAACGAATGGAATCACGACGCCCAACTCCAGTGGGATCTGTTGGAGTGGCAGAACCACCAGGGCCTCCAGAAATTGATCACCGACCTGAACCATCTCTATCGCCGTGAACCGGCCCTGTACGAAGTGGAGTTCGAATCCGAGGGTTTCGAGTGGGTGGACGTCGATAATCGCCAGGAAAGCGTGATTTGCTATTTGCGCAAGGCGAAGCGACCGGATGACTTCGTCGTGGTCTGCTGCAACTTCACCCCGCTGCCACGGCACGGCTATGCCGTCGGCGTGCCGGCGACCGGGTGGTATCAGGAGATCTTCAACAGCGACTCGGCATACTACGCGGGCAGCAATGTCGGGAACTACCCCGGCCAACTGGCTCAGGCCCCCGGCCACAAAGGCCAACCCTACACCCTGAAGATCACGTTGCCCCCGCTGGCTGCCGTAGTATTCAAGCCGCAACGTTGAATTGCGGCGGGGTGTTCGGGGCGGGAAGTCGGGGACGTACGGCACGGCCGAAAAGCAACTTACCGGAACAACCGATTGTTCGGTGCGTAGGCGGCGGCCACGGATTTGCGGGGAACCTCGATCGGGACTGGCTGGACATCGTAGCAGATGCCATTCAGCGAACGCGGGACCAAACCGACCACGCCCTGACCCGCAGCGGTCGCCTGTTGAGCCCCGAACTCCTGAGCGAGTCGCTGGATGTCCGTCGGCTTCTGCGCGCCGTACTGCTGAACGACCCGCAGGACCTCGGGCTGCAAATCCTGTTTCCCGTCTTTGCGGGGCGTCGTGATCGTCTCAAAACCGCCGACCGTGACGATGCTTTCATAGCGGTCATGGAACTCGTAAGCTTCGACGCCTTGCTTGCGCAGGGCCGTCGTCAGCACGTTGGCTTTATCTGCGGCCTGCTCCAGCTTGTTGGGCAGATTCTTCCCCTGGCGTTCAATTTCGTCAAGCTTCATGGTCGACGCCCCACGGAACGTCGCCACGCGCACCGTATAGCGATTGGGATTGTCCAGCAAGCTGTGCTGGACGCCGCGGTTCATCTCCTCGACCAGCGGATCCAGGCCGCCCGGTGTGAAATACTCTTTCGGCAGCAAGGGATTGCGGGTCACGAAAGCGCTGGCCATCGGCCCCATTTGCTTCTTGTCTGGATCCTTCGTGAATTTCTTCTGAAATTCTCGCAAGGCCACGAACCGCTGGGTGGTGGACTTGTTCTTGGTAGCGTCCAGGCAATCCGGGCGGGCATACCGGAGCTTCTGAAGGACCTTCTCGGCCTGCGAATCCTCCACGCTGGAGAAATTGCCGACCAGGACGGCGATCTCGTCGAACTTGGCAGGATTCGCGTACCGCATCTTCTTGGCACCGCCGTAGCGGTTCAACCCCTTGCCTTCTACCGGCTGAGAGAAGTCATAGCTTTGCTTATGGACATAAGCCGGAATCTTGAAGTCCCGGCGGAGTTCGAGCACCAACTGGCGGGCCTGTGTCTCGGCTCCTGGCCCGGCGAACGACGAGGCCATGATCATCCATGGTCCCTGGTCCTTGGTCAGTGCATAGTCCTTGTCCGGCGCGGCCTCAATGCGTTTGAACGGAATGAGCAACTCCCACGGTTTAGCCGCGTGTAGCAGATTCGCCGAGGTGGCAAATGCCACGGCGGATAGCACCACAAATGCGAAACGGCGTTTCATCATGAAACGAAGCCCTCGATGAGCCGAGAATTGGGCAGAGACAGCGCCGAGCGGACGGGACGATATCAAATGGCTGTCCACGAAGCCAGAGCGAAAT
>JAPLNJ010000859.1 GCA_026692885.1 Planctomycetota bacterium
TGCGTGTGGTACGGTTCCAGGTCGATGTGGACGCTACGTGTCTCGCGGCCCTTCAGCACAGGGATCGCGCCTCGCGGAATCTGCAAGAGCACGTCCAGCTTCTGTTTGGACGAGGATGGGTTGGTGACCACCACTTGGCAGCCGTAGACCACGCCGACCAGGAATTCCTCGGTGACGAACTTGTCCACCTGCTCGTTATTCACCTGCTGGGTGCGGTCGCCGTGGCGGAAAAAGTTCTGGCTGACCAGGATCGGCGTTTGCTCCTTGGCGGCCGGAACCTGTTTGATCTCTTCGTGGAACAGGATCAGCGGCGACCCCGGCGTGAGGGTCATCTTGGCCTGATCGAACTTCGTCTCGTGTTTCTCGGCTGCGAACGGCAGGTCCAGCACGGCCAGCGAGAACATCATCTCCGGGAAGTTGTGCGAGGCTTCGGCGAAGTTCACCGAGCGGAATCTTTTCCCTTGACCTTGGCCCGGGTCGAACTGGGCATAGTCTCGCCAGAAGGCGTTGACGGTGATCAGGTCGGCGTTCTGCTGGTCGATGGGGAGGTGGTAGTAGTTGTTCTCCGCCCACTCCTGCGTCTTGTCCAGCTTGCGATAGAACTGGCGGGCGTCCTTGCGCAACTCGCTTTCGGCATCGAAGAACCACGCTCCTGTGGCAGCCTTCGCGTCCTTGCCGACGGCTTCGAGCCGGTTTAGTCTGTCCCCGGCGCTCGCCGCTCCTCGGCGAGCTGGCATCTTCTTGGCTTCACTTTGCTGCTTAAGCTCACGGCCCGCCTGCGCGGGCTCAGCGGGTTCCGGCGCGGCCGCAACAGGTGCTTCAGCAAGTCGAAGACTTTCCTCCACCGCCGTCTTGGCTTCGGGGGACTTGGCGGCCAGTACCAGAGGACGATCGGCCTCCACCAGATCGCGTGCCGCTTTGAGCCCCAACTGATCGCCCGTCTCCAACGCACT
This sequence comes from Planctomycetota bacterium, assembly GCA_026692885.1. The sequence continues at coordinate 954 of JAPLNJ010000859.1, forward strand.
GCCTTTCAGCGCCGTCTCGAACAGGGTGTTGAACCGCTCGACGTCGGGTAGGATCAACGCGAAACGGTCGGCTGTGTCGCGTATCGTGTGCTGTCGATCCGCCGCCACTCGCTGCGCCAGCAGAATCCGTTCGGTCGCGTTCAGTTGGGCGTAATTCCAGGGCTGGGCGTAGGCGGCCAGATCATCGCCCAGCAGCCAGTGGTCCAGGAATTGCTTGTCCTTCTTATTCTTCAGGTACGGCTGCACGACCGTGCGGAAGAACTCCGGGTCCTTGTGGTACACGAAGAAGTGCAGTTCGTGGCAGGCGTACTTCGAGTACTGCGCTCGCTTCTCTTCGGGCTTCAGATTCGGCCAATTCATCAGGAACCCGAACTCAATCAGCGTCGGGTTGTTGCTGAGCGTGACGTACAGGGAATAGACCTTGCCCAGGCCGTCGTAGGTCTCCAGTCGAGCCGAGGTGATGTCGGCCACGGTGAACGGCTGCTTGCCGTCCACCACGCTGACCTGCTTCTGCTGGGCAAAGTCCAGCTTGGGGTCCAGCCCGTTCGCCAACCGCAGGTCCACGAACGCCGCATTGGACTCCGGCAGCGACACCGATCGGTGGGCAGTGCCGCGCGGATCAACGGCCACGATATGCAGGTGCTGGTGTGGACCGAGTTCCTCCCGCGGGATCGACACGATGCCCTTCTCGTCAGCGGCCAGATTCAAAAGCACAGCCGACGCCTGGGCCAGGAAGTCCAGGTTGACGAAATCACCGCCGGCTGCAGCCTGAGCGCCCTTGCCTTCCCCACGGCCACCGCCTCCACCGGTCTGATCGCTTTTCTTCGCGAAATCAGCGCCGGCTGCCGCCACTTGCTCGCCCGTCTCTGTGCTGCGTACGGCCCATGGGTTCAGCAGCAGGCTGGGGCGTTCCAGCATGTTGCCCGGGTACTTCTTCGCGTACTTGCGGTCCAGGATATACCGGTACTCGTCGCCGATGTTGCGCCCGGCGATGTACAATGCTTCCAGCTTCCGCGGCTCCAGCCAACTCGGCTCGGCGTCGCGCACATGGCCGAAATATCCATAGGCCGCGTACGCCGGGTAGTACCGCGTGGCGAACACGTGGACGCGGGCGAACTTCGACGGGTTCTGTAAGCGGATCGTCACGGCGTCCTCGGCCGTCTCCACAGACGCGATTTGCAGTGGGCGATCGCCGCGGACTTCCAACTGCCGGTTCTCCGCCAACACATACCCGTCGCGTTGTAGACCAGCGGCGATGCGGATGCGAAGCCGCTGGTTGTCCCGCTTCATCCACAAGTCGTAGTCACCTCGCGCCAACTTGGTGATGCGCAGCATGCCCCCGTCAATCGCCAAAGCCTCGAAACGATCGACGACGAAGGAATCCGCCCGCAACTCCAGCAGTGAGACCTCGTCCCGTGCGGGCTGCTTGGCGTTGCCTCCGTATGGCACTTCCAACGGTTGCCCTTCGGTGCCGTGTAGCGTCTGGTAGTACGTGTGCTGATCGCGGGTCAGCGCCCAGGTCTGGGCAACATCCTCCGGCCCCGTGGCGGTCACTGACACGACGTCTGCGAGTGCCCGCAGGCGGACGCGACCCTGTGGGTCGGTCTGCAGCGTCACCTGCACCGGCTCGCGGAAATCCCGATGCTTCAGCGTGAACCGCACCGGCCGGTCCGCCTTCGTCTCGCCCGTCTTGCCCAGCAGATCCACGACATATTCGCCAGCCACGCGCAGCAGATGCAACCCTTCGACCTTCTCCGTCTGGTCGATCTGATTCAGGGTGAAGGACTCCTGCACGGCCAAGTCCAGCTTCTTGTTCTGGCTCAGGTTCTGGACCTTGGCCTTCAGCTCGAAGCGGATCTGCGAAAGACGCTGCGGCACTTGGAACTCGTAGGTCGCCTCGCGGTCCTCGAACAGCTTGAAATCTTTGACCTCCTTGGCCGTGGCCACACCGTCGTGGTCCGTCGACGTGATCACCAGCCGCACGTCCTCCAGGACCGACAGCGTGACGGGTATCCCGTTCAGAGACAGCTGCGGCCGGACCACCACCATCGCCTTCTGCCGCCGCAACAATGCCTCCCGATCCACGTAGACCCCGGCCGCCAGGGAGTACTCCTCCGCCTGATGCTGGAAGTAGTCCAGCGAGCAGAAGTCGCCGTGTTGCAGGACGATGGCCTG
>JAPLNJ010000860.1 GCA_026692885.1 Planctomycetota bacterium
CCTTTTGGCTTCGGATCAGAGTCCGTCATTAGCTACTCTCCAACGCAAGTCAGTTCACGACACACGCCCCCAGTTCCTTGGGAACGTGGCTCAATATCTCATGCCCGGTTCGCGTCACCAGGATGTCGTCCTCAATGCGAATCCCACCCCAGCCTGGCAGGTAAATCCCCGGCTCGACCGTCACGACCATCCCGGCCTTGACGGGGTCTTCCTGATTGGAGGCAAAGCGTGGTGCTTCGTGAATCTCCAAGCCGATCCCGTGCCCCAGACCATGGCCAAACCGAGGTCCGAAACCGGCGTCCTCGATCACTTTGCGGGCGGCGGCATCCACGTCTTTCAGAATCACACCCGGGCGGATGGCAGCGATCCCGGCCGCCTGTGCTCGCAACACAACTTCATAAATGCGTTCGAGTTTGGGCGAAATTCTACCGGTCACCAGAACCCGCGTCAAGTCGCTCACATAGAGCCGGCCCCGGGCACCCCAGTCGATCAGCACGAAATCGCTGTCCCCCACGCGATGGTCCGAGAGCGTGGCGTGCGGCAACGCGCCGCGCGGCCCGACTCCCACAATCGGCGTGAAGCTGCAACGGCTCCCGCCGAACCGCCGAATCTGATGCTCCAGTTCGTAAGCGATCTCCTTCTCCGTTTGTTCGGGTCGCAAGGAGGCCCGCACGACGGCCAACGCGCGTTCCGCGAAGCTGATGGCCTCGCGGATTTCTCCGACTTCCTCGGCGTCCTTGATCGCACGCAGTTGTTCGACCACGTTCTCGGTTGCGAACCAATCGACGCGATCCAGATCGCTGGTCAACTTGCCGAACGTCGCCACGGTCAGCGAGCCACTTTCGAACGCGACGTGATGCAACTGGGCCGACTCTACCACGCGCGCGGTCCAGGCCACAATGTCGGTACCTGGCTGCCGGACGGCCAATTCCAGCCCCGGACACTCCTCACTCAACTGCTGTGTGTAACGCGGGTCCGTCAGCAGGAGATCCTTGTCTGCCAGCACCAACAGATAGCTGTCGTCCCCGGTGAATCCGGTCAGGTAGGTCACGTTGGTAAAGTTGGTGATCAGCAGGCCATCCGCGCCCCACGCGCGGAGCTGTCGGCGGACTCGATCGCGTCGTTGTTCGTGGCGTGGCATGTGGATGCTCGCAGGCGGCTCTCTAACGTCGATCCATGTCGCAACTCAGCCCGCTGGCGGCCGGCACATACATCGTCTTGGTATAGTCCATGACCATCCGGTGCGCGCTGAAGCGCCACGCCAGAGTACTGATCGAATTCATCATCATCTTGATCCAGTCGTGCGGCAGACCGTCTGCGTCGCGATCGTAAAAAATCGGGATCACCCGCTGCTCGAGTACGTCATACAACGCGGCGGCGTCACGGCGATCTGTCACTTCGTCGTTGACATGACTGCGACCCGTACCGATCGCGAACCCGTTGGAGCCGTCGCAGGCTTCCGCCCACCAGCCATCCAGGATCGACAGGTTTAGGCCGCCGTTGAGCACCGTCTTCTCGCCGCTGGTTCCCGAAGCTTCCAAGGGACGGCGGGGATTGTTCATCCATACGTCCACGCCCTGGACCATGTGCCGGCAGACGTTGATGTCGTAGTCTTCGATGAAGACCACCCGATCTCGAAAACGTGGGTCGTGTCGTGTGTTAGCGATCCGCTGGATGATCTGCTTACCCGGTTCATCTCGGGGATGTGACTTGCCGGAGAAGACCAACTGCACGGGACGCTCCGGATGGTTCAAGATGGCCGCCAGACGATCCAGGTCCGAGAAAATCAGGCTGGCCCGCTTGTACGTGGCAAAACGTCGGGCAAAGCCGATGGTCAGGATGCTGGGGTTAAGCACATTCCGGGCGGCTTCTACCATTTCGTCGCTCTCCCCGCGACGGCGACATTGCCGGCTGACGCGTCGCCGCACGAAGGAGAGCAGCAGATTCTTCAGCGAATTGTGCGTCTCCCACAACTCGCCCGGATCGACCAGGTGGATGTTCTGCCAAGCGGCCGGCTCACCTATGCCTCGAATCCAATTGTACGGAAAGTGACGGTCATAGAGTTGCCGCATCTGCCAGGCCAACCAACTCGGGCTATGCACACCGTTGGTGATGTGTCCGATGGGAATCTCTTCTTCGACCCGCCACGGCCAGAGGTTAGCCCACATGCGTCGCGAGATGTGACCGTGAAGGGCGCTGACGGCATTGGCCCGCCGCGAGGCTTTCAGCCCCAGCACCGTCATGCAGAACAACTCGCCTTCGTTATGCGGCTCGACGCGGCCCAGGCCCATCAGTTGCTGATGGGAAATGCCCAGCTTGTCGCGCAACGGCCCCAGGTGCTCTTCCACCAGTTCGTTGCGAAAACGATCGTGTCCCGCCGGGACGGGAGTGTGGGTGGTGAAGACCGTCTTCCGAGCCACGTTCCGCAGGGCTTCGTCGAACGACAGGCCGTCGTCCTGCATCCGTTCGCGAATCACTTCCAACGGCCCGAAGGCACTGTGGCCTTCATTCAAATGAAACACACCCGGATTGATGCCCAGCGCCCGCAGCGCTTTCACGCCTCCCACTCCCAACACCAATTCCTGGCGGATGCGGGTGCGATCGTCGCCACCGTACAGTTGACTGGTCAACTTGCGGTCGTTCGGCGGGTTGCCATCCACGTTGCAGTCCAGTAGGTAGAGATTTACCCGGCCGACGTACATCAGCCAAACCTTCGCGTGCAGGATGCCGTTGCGGGTCTCGATTCCAACGGTGATCGGCTCGCCGTCCGCTCCAACTGCCGGCTGCATCGGCAGGTTCTCCACCTTGGTGTCGAGGTACTCTTCCGTCTGATAGCCGTCGGAATTCAGATGTTGTTTGAAGTACCCCTGGCTGTAGAACAAGCCGATGCCGACCAGCGGCACACCCAGTCCGCTGGCACTCTTAATGTGGTCTCCGGACAACACCCCCAACCCACCGGAATAGATAGGCACGGATTCGTGGATCCCGAATTCCGCGGAAAAATACGCGACGGGCATGGCGCCCAACACGCCGGCATGCGTGGCGGCCCACGTCTCCCGGCGATTCTCGACGTACTCTTTGAGACGCCGAAAGTGGTAGTTGATGCGGCTATGCAGCACCATTTCCGCGGCCCGTTCGGCCAATCGTTTGGCCCCCAACTCCTGGAGTAGGGCGATGGGGTTGTGATCGAGCTGCCGCCAGCGAATGGGGTCCAGATCGCGAAACAAGTTATGCACTTCGGGGTGCCACGTCCACCACAGATTGCTGGCCAGGACCCAGCATTTATCGTAGAGTGCCTGGGCCGATTGCTCGCTGATGACTTCGAACTCAGACGGTTGAGGTAACCTCCGTTTGCCTTCTTCTTCAGTCATCGACATCCGTTCCCCCCTTTCGACAGACGGGCGCACTCGCTCCGAAGTCATTTTCGCAAAACGACTTTCGTACTCCCCACCACCCTGACTTGTCAAGTGGGATCATTCTTCGGTTTGCTATGGCCCGCACGTGCGACAGACCGTAAAATGCGAAGGCTAAGCAAGATAACGCTTCGCGCCGATGGCCTTGATTATAACGTTGCGAACTGCTGCCAGCGCCAGCAACGCAGTGGGTGGCTGGTGGCGGAGCCTAAGCGAAGCCCCAGCAACAGTGGACTGGGGCTTCGCTTAGGCTCCGCCAACAGCCACCCTCCTAGCATTTCGCAAGGTTGCAATCAAGGCCGCGCCGACGCATCCGAGTCGCCCCCGCCTGGTTGAACCGAGACCATGTCGTACCGATCGATTAAACGCGTCATCGGTGAAACCAGCCTGGAACGTAAGTGCCGGCTGCTGTTTCTCTCCTTCCTTTCCATACTTATTTTTTTCACGTTTTGGTGGGTGGAGCACATCGCCGAAGATCTCGTGCAAGACGCGACGATCCTGAAGGGCCGCGATTTCGTGGACTCGGCCTTGATCCGCTATCACTGGGCAATCTGGGAGTCGGATCCGCGGTGGAAGCAACTTCAGAAAGAGCTTGCCCGGGATCTCCACACGCAGGAGTACGACTATTTCTTCCTGGCCTTGCCCGAGGAAACCTTCGTCGAAAAGCTTGCAACGGCCGTGGAAGGAACCATCCAGAAGCCTGCCACGGCTGAGGAGGAGGCCATCCTGCGAGATCTGAAAGCAAAACTGCAGGAGCAGATGCGCAGCCTGTCGGCCGCCGCGGAAACGCCAAACCCGTCGTTCACGCCGCGGCCTACGAACGCCACCAGCGCAACGGAGATCCAGCCCGTCTCCAAGTATCAACCCGTCCCGAAAATCGGAAAGATTCTCTACTATCAGCCGGTGTACTGGAAGAACAGCTGCATCCGCTGCCATGACAGCTTCGAAGGCGTCGACGCGGTGGGCGCGGCGGAGGCTCCTATACTCCTGGAAAAAGGCAAGCCGCGTTTCCTCGTCGTCAAGGTGATCATTCCCGATCGCGAAACACAGGAGGCCATTACGAAGAACCGAGCCCTGTTGGCGACCATCGGCATCATCACGGTCTTCCTGGCGATGATCGAGCTGTACGTGATCATTCGCTATGTGGTGGTCAAACCCTTGCGGCACCTACGCGACGTGAGCGACGCGATCAGCCGGGGCAACACCGAACTGCGAGCCGACATCCATACCAACGACGAGTTCGAGGAACTGGCCAACGCCTTCAACCGGATGTTGCGGCACTTGACCGATGCGCAGGCCGAGTTGCGGGGCGTCAATCAGGATTTGGACGCCAAGGTCGATCAACTCGCACAGTTGAACATGCGGCTGTACGAAATGAACCGACTCAAGAGTGACTTCCTGGCCAACATGAGCCACGAGTTGCGGACCCCGTTGAACAGCATTATCGGGTTTTCCGAAGTCCTGGAGGGCCTCGAGACGCTGACGGACAAGCAGAAACGCTACGCGCACAACATTCGAAAGTCCGGACGTCTGCTCTTGGACCTGATCAACGATATCCTGGACCTGGCCAAAATCGAGGCCGGTAAGATGGACGTGCGGCCGTCGGATTTCCACATCGAGGCCGTGGTCCACGCTCAATGCGACATGGTCCGCTCGCTGAGCGAAGAGAAGAACATCGATCTGGTCCATCAGGCCGAACCGGACCTGCCGGAGTTGTATCAGGACCGCAACAAGATCCAGCAGGTGTTGATCAATCTGTTGTCGAACGCGATCAAGTTCACCCCCGAAGGCGGCCGGATCACCGTCGGGGCTCGACGCGGCCCTGATAACCGGCTGCTCCTGACGGTGGCGGACACAGGCGTGGGCATCGCCGCGGAAGATCGCGACATCATTTTCGAAAAATTTCGCCAGAGCTCCCATACCAGCGGCGACGGCAATTTGACGCGCGAGTACTCCGGGACGGGCCTGGGATTGTCGATCGTCAAGGAACTCTGCAAGCTATTGGGCGGCGAGATCACTTTTGAAAGTGAACTGGGCAAAGGCAGCACGTTCCTGGTAACTCTCCCCTGGACGCTGCCGTTGGCCGCCCGCCGAGAATCCAGTCTCGAGGCGCAACTCGATGAACTGACCAAGTCGCAACGGCTGGAACTGGCCCGCGGCCAAGCGGCGGCGAGTACTGGTCCGTCCCCGGACACCCCCGCCGCCCCCGTCGCGTGACTTGTGAAGTTGCGAGCAGCAGAATTCGCCAGAATTCTGGGCGTCTCGCAGTGCGGCAGTGCCCCCGCTTTCGCCAGAAATCTGGAGATTTCGCCTACATTTCGTCGAAACTCGCAACTTCCAAGCCGCGTGACGGGGCCTTCTCGCAAATCGCCTTGTTCCGGTATGCTGGAGACCATGACCCCACAATCACGTCCTAAAGTGCAATTGTTCACCGACGGCGGTTGCAGCGGCAACCCCGGCCCCGGCGGCTGGGCCTTCATCCTGCGGCACGCGGCGACCAGCAAAGCAAAGGAATCCTCCGGCGCGGACCCGAACACGACCAACAATCGCATGGAGTTGCTGGCGGTGATCCGCGGTTTGGAGGCCCTGACCTGTCCCTGCGACGTAGAAGTGGTGACCGACAGCGAATATGTTGGCAAGGGCTTGAGTCAGTTGATGGCCAAGT
>JAPLNJ010000861.1 GCA_026692885.1 Planctomycetota bacterium
AGCCGCCAGCCACCCGGACCGTTGCCAGCACGGATAGCAGTGCGCAACCTTACGATCAAGGCCACGGATGGTCCTGCTTTCGTTCCGCCCCCATCCGGGCTTGCCCCGGTGGAGCGAGGTTTGAAAACCAAGGCCGCGTACCGCAACCACACCCCGTCCCCTTCGCCGCATTCACCGCCGCCTGCGGCGGCGGTGAATGCGGCGAAGGGGAGTAAGGGGGACCGCTATTGGTGACCAAACCCTTTTTCCACTGGGGCAGGCCCAGTGGGGGAAGTGGCCGAATGACAATGACTTACGCTTAACCTAGTGCCATTCGGCTCAGCCCAGGGGCCTCTTGGTAATCCTCGATGGCTTGATCGGCGCGTCTTGCCCTATCAAATCGAGTTGGGGACATTATTTCGGGAGGCAATTTGCGTGGATCGATGGCACTGCCAATAATCCCAACACTTCCGGAGGGTAATCGCAAATGGCACAAATTCTGATCGACAAGTTGCTGCAGGCGTGCGTCAAGCAGGGCGCCAGTGACATTCACATTACGACCGGCCAGCCGCCCGTATTCCGGCTGCACGGTCGCTTGCGCAAGCTGGAAACCAAGACGCTGGAGCCGGACGACACCGTGGCTCTGATGAAGAGCATCACGCCCGAACGTTGCCAGCGTGAGTTGCAGGAGCAAGGCGGCACGGACTTTGGGTTCGCGTTTGGCGACGCGGCCCGTTTTCGTGTCTCGGTGTTCAAGCAACGTGGCCAGATTGCGATGGTGCTGCGGCAGATTCCCAACGACATGCTCACCCCCGAACAGTTGGGGGTTCCGGATGTCGTCACGAAGTTGGTGCTGCGGCCGCGGGGACTGTTTCTGGTTACCGGTCCGACCGGTTCGGGAAAAAGCACCACGCTGGCCAGCATGGTGAACTACATCAACGAGAGCGTTGATCATCACATCATCACCATCGAAGATCCCATCGAGTTCTATCACTTCCATAAGAAATCGACGATCAATCAGCGCGAGATCGGCGTGGATGTGCCGAGTTTCGCCGAAGCCATCCGCCGCGCGTTGCGGCAGGACCCGGACGTCATCCTGGTCGGCGAAATGCGAGACTTGGAGACGATTGGCGCGGCGATCACGGCCGCCGAAACCGGGCACATGGTGTTCGGTACGCTGCATACCAACAGCGCTCAGAGCACAATCAATCGTATCGTCGACGCCTTTCCGGGCAACTTGCAGGACCAGATCCGCACGCAATTGGCTTCGTCCATCATTGGAATTCTGGCTCAGACCCTGTTGCCGCGAATCGGCGGGGGCCGTTGTGCAGCTTACGAGATCCTGGTGGTGACCTCCGGTATCGCCAACCTGATTCGCGAAAACAAGATCTTCCGCATCAGCTCCGCGATTCAGACGGGGGCCAAACACGGTATGCAGTTGATGGACGATGCGTTGTTCAAACTGTGGAAAGACGAGAAGGTCACGATCGAGGATATCTTGTCCAAATCGCATAACCCGGATGATTTGGCCAAGCGGATCGTGAATGCCCGACGCGGCATCGAAGAAGAACCGCAAGACGAAGTGCCCGACGCGTTCAAGCAGTGAGGCGCTGGGAAGAAAAATTGCGTAACCCGACGCGTTAGCGAGGCGATGTGGCAACTGGCCCGTTCCTCGCTGACGCTTCGGGTTACTGTGGGTAAGGACCAGCGAATCAATAACTGCCGGATTTTCAAAGTAGTCATCACGCTTCGCCGTGATGACATGTCGTCACGGCGGAGCGTGACGACTACTATGTTTGCGACACTTATTGATGCGCCGATCCTAAGCCAGTTTTTTCCGGTCGCCTGAGTGCAGACCACTAGAGGATTACACTGATGGCCATCCGACGTATTGGACAGATTCTCGTCGATCTGGGCTTCATGGGCGACACACAGCTCGAAGCCTTGCTGGAAGAGCAGGAGCAGCGTCCCGGAGAATTGCTGGGCAAGATCGGCATGGAACTGGGGTTCTTCACGGACGAGCAGCTTTGCCAGGCGCTGGCCGAGCAGATGAACATGCAGGTCGTCAACCTGGAAGAAGTGGAGTTGGAACGCGAGGTCATCGCGTCAATCAACGACGTCATGGCGCAGATGTATCGCGTCGTCCCGGTCCTGCTCGAGGGCAACCGGCTGACCCTGGCGACCTGCGATCCCCAGAATCTGGCGATCCAGGACGAACTGCGGAACTTCCTGGGCTTCGAGATTCGGCTGGTGGTTGCCACCGAACGTGACGTGTTGAAGACGCTGGCGCGGTACTATTCCAGCGAGACCGAGAGTATCGAGAGTCTGCTGGCCGACTTGGAGTCGGACGACGAACTGAAAGCGGCTGTGGCGAAGGCCGTCGGGAGCCACGGTCCGATCGATCTGACCAGCGTCGAGGCGTTGGCCGATAGTGCGCCCGTCCGCAAACTGCTGAACATGGTCCTGCTGATGGCCATCAAAGACCACGCCAGCGACATCCATTTCGAACCCTTTGAGGACGAGTTCCGGATTCGCATCAAGGCGGACGGCGTGCTGTACGAGATGGTGCCGCCGCCGCGCCACTTGGCCTTCGCGATCACCACGCGAATCAAGGTCATGGCGAACCTGGACATCGCCGAGCGCCGCCTGCCGCAAGATGGACGCATCGAATTGACGGTGGGTGGTCACCCCATCGACATGCGCATCAGCGTGCTGCCCACGATGTTCGGTGAGAGCGTCGTCATGCGGGTCTTGGACCGCTCCGTGGTCTCGCTGGACTTGACCAAGGTGGGCATGGATGCGGACACGCTGGCGCTGTTTCGCAAGGCGATCAACATCCCCAACGGGATTGTGTTGGTGACGGGACCTACGGGGTCCGGCAAGACGACGACTCTGTATTCCGCGCTCGCGGAACTGAACACGACCGAAGACAAGTTGATCACGACCGAAGACCCGGTCGAATACGATATCGACGGCATCGTCCAGATTCCGATCGATGCTGATATCGGCGTGACCTTTGCCGCTTGCCTGCGAGCCATTCTGCGGCACGACCCGGACATCATCCTGGTCGGTGAGATCCGCGATTTGGAGACGGCCGAAATCGCGGTGCAGGCTTCGCTGACCGGCCACACGGTGTTCAGTACGTTGCACACAAACGACGCGCCCGGCACGATCACGCGGATGAAAGACATGGGCATACCGACGTTCTTGATTACGGCCACGTTGGAGGCGGTGTTGGCGCAGCGACTTGTGCGCCGCATCTGCACGCAGTGTCGCGAGCCGATCCCCCCCAACATCGAGCAGTTGCTCGAAATGGGACTGGACCCGCGCGTGGCGGAGGGCAAATCATTTTTCCGGGGCAAGGGCTGCGACGGCTGCAACAACACGGGCTACAAAGGTCGCCGGGGACTGTTCGAGTTGATGATGATCAACGACGACATCCGCGACCTGATCATGGCCAACGCCTCGACCGACGACCTGCGGGCGGCCGCCCGGCGGAACGGCATGGTGGCCTTGCGCGAAGCCGGTATCGAGGACATGTTCAAGGGCATCACGAGCGCCGACGAAATCATCCGCGAGACAGTTTTGGACGGGTGAGAGAAGAGGGGAAGAGGGGAAGAGTCGAAGAGTCGAAGAGTCGAAGAGTCGAAGAGTCGGAGAAACGGA
>JAPLNJ010000862.1 GCA_026692885.1 Planctomycetota bacterium
GGTTTTACGGTTTCGCAGAGACGGACCGCCAGCTGGGGTCAGACGTACAGATTTCAGTTTTCGCGGGCAGCAGGCTTTCCCTAGGCTTGGGCACACGACCGCGAAAACTGAAATCTGTACGTCTGACCCCTTGTCTCACGCTTCGTCTCTGCTGAACCGTTAAGTCTCATGCTTTGCGCGCAAGGGCCAAAATATCGTTTGGCACTAGTCATCCGCATCCGTCAGGAAGCTCTGCTGGCTCGCGGACCGCTTGGCCGGACGTTTGGTCTGCGCCGGGCGCTGGCCGGGCGTCACGGGTGCGCTCATCAGCGGTTCCGGCGCGCCCCGTAATGGCTCTCCACTATGTACCCGGGCCAATCGCTCGGTGCCGAGACGGACATACTCTTCGGAGAGTTCAAAACCCAGGCAGGAACGCCCCAACTTGCTGGCCACGATCAACGTGCTGGCACTTCCCGCGAACGGATCCAACACCAACTCGCCTGCCTGAGAACACAAGCGGATGATGCGGCCCAACAACTGTTCCGGCATTTGGCAGCCATGGAATCCCGCGCGTTCTTTGAACGTCCCGGCCACGCGGGGAAAGTACCAAGTGTCTTCGTCGCCGCTGAACCCGTCGGGAAGATCCTGTGGTCGCAGGATCCAAGTGTCGTCCGGCAAGCGCCCGTCGGGGTTCCCGCGGATATCGTTGTAGACCATCTGCCGAGCGGAAGGGACGCGATTTTCGAGTTCGGCGCCGCGGAACGTGAAGGTGTTCGGATCCTTGACGAAATGAAACAAGTGTGCGTGGGACCGGGTGAACTTGGCCTTGCAATTGACGCCGAAGGTGTAATACCAAATGACCCAACTGCGGCAGTGGAATCCGATCTCCTGGCTCAGGAGTTTCAGTTCTGCAGCGTATTCATCGCCGATGGCCAGCCAAAAGGTGCCGGTCGGCTTGAGGACCCGATGGACCGCCGAGATCCAGTCTCGCGACCAAGTCAGGTAATGCTCCGACTTCTTGCGGTCTTTGTAGACGTCGTACTTGTAGCCGATGTTAAAAGGCGGATCGGCAAACGCCAAGTCCACGCAACCGGCCGGTAGACCGTTCATCCCCGCGACGCAATCTCCGTTATGGATTGTGTTTAGCATCCGTTGCAGTGTCACTTCGCTCGCCATTGATTTGCGTCCTATCCATGAAAAAATCGGGGCAGCCCATGATTCTATGGGCTGTGACCCAAATGGCAATCGCCCAAGGACCGCGGCGGGAAGGCGAGCGGCAGGCGTCGCGCCGCAACCAAGTAGGTCAGGCTTTCCAGCCTGACGCGACACGCGCGTCACCCTCAAAAAGCTGACCTACCCACAGTGCGGAACTGCGTTTGGGCCGGGGAGTTGAGGACTTGGACAACGGCAAGAGGTTTACAGCAATGGCTTTGACGCTCCCGGCTGGTCCAAGGGCAAGGCGAACGCAAACGTCATCCCGCGATCTGCATTGCGCGTGGCCCACAGCTGGCCGCCGTGCTCTTCCACAATGCGGCGGCTGATCGCCACCCCGATGCCCATGCCGTGGGGCTTCGTCGTATAGAACGCCTCGCCCACACGCGTCAGGCCCTCGTCACTCATCCCGACGCCCGCATCGCGGACCGTCACCAGCAGTCGCCCAGGTTCCTGGCAGGACCGGAGGTGCATCTGCCGTTCGGCCGCTGGGCGGTCTTCCAGGGCCTCGGCCGCGTTGCGGATCAAGTTGACCAGAACCTGTTCGATCTGAATCCGGTCGGCGCTGACCACCGGCAGGCTCGCCGCCAGATCCGTGTCGATCTGCACCTGGCGTCGCCGCAGATCGGCCGCCACTAACGCGAGTGATTCCCGGATGGCCTCGTTCATATCCAAGGGCTGCCGGTGGCTCTCCGCGAGTCGCGTGAAGTCGCGCAAACGCCGGATGATCGCGGTCGTCCGCTGTACCTGCTCCTCGATCTTGCCGGCCCACTCCAAGGCCTTGGCCAAGCTGTCGGGCCGCTCCGCCTGGAGGGCCTTCTGCGAGGCGACGGCAAACGTGGCGATGGCATGCAGCGGCTGACCGATCTCGTGAGTGATGGCGGCGGCCATTTCGCCCATCACGCTCAACCGGCCGACATGCGCCAAGGTTTCTTGCTGCTGCCGCAACTGCTCTTCGGCTTCCTTCTGCGCGGAGATATCCCGGCCGACGGATTGGTACTCGAGCAACCGACCCTGCTCGTCGAAGATCGCGCGGTCGTTCCACTGGGTCCAGCTCAGCGTGCCGTCCGGGCGGATGACCCGGTGTTCGTAGTTCGTGATAGGGTGTTCCGGAGTCACCGCTTGCGTCAGACGACGCACCCGCTCCCGATCTTCATCGCAAATCAAATTGAAAAAAGCCTGGCCGAGCAACTGCTCACGCGGCTGGCCGAAAAAGCGGCAGTAGGCCGAGTTCACGAACGTCCGAGTGCCGTGCGGCAGCCAGCGGACGATGAATTCCGTCTGGTCCTCGACCACGTTCCGGAAGCGTTCCTCGCTCTTGCGGATTTCTTCTTCGGCCCGTTCTCGCTGCTTGATCTCCTCCCAGAGGTGCAGGTTCAACTGCTGCAAATCCGCGGTCCGTTCCTGTACCCGCTGTTCGAGTTCGTCGTTGGCTCGCTGCAGGGCTGCTTCGCTCTGACACAACTCGGCCGTCCGCTCGGCGACGCGCTGTTCCAGGCGATCGTGCGCCTGACGCAAGGCGTCCTCGGCCTCCTTGCGTTCGGTGATGTCGTGCACGTTGACGACGATGGCCCGCACGGCAGGTTCTTCCAGGAGATTCTGGACGACGGCATGCTTGCAGCGCCACTGGCCTGCGGCATCCTGCACACGGCCCTCAAACACAAAGGTGGCGCCGGGATTGCGCAACAGCTCCGCAAACCGCTGCTGGAACTGCGGCAGGTCAGCGGGGTGGAACGTATTCCAGACGTCTTGTCCCAGGACCTGTTCGGGATCGCGTCCATACTTACGGACGGCGGGACTCGCGTACAGCACTCGCCCCTCCGCGTCCAGCATCATAATCACGTCGTGGGCGTGCTCGACCAGCGCCTGAAAGAGCAATTCGCTCTGACGAAACACGGCCGCCAGTGGCGTGGGGGAGGAAGCGGGGTTCTGATTCATGCGGGTTAACCGTCTATCCGTGATTCAAGGTGCACGCACCGTGGAGCATCGCTCGTAGGTCAGGCTTTCCAGCCTGACGTGCCTTTTGCGTAGGTCAGGCTTTCCAGCCTGACGTGCCTTTTGCGTCAGGCTGGAAAGCCTGACCTACTCTGATTGCGGCGGGGCCAAGTCAGGTTACCCCAGATGCACGGTGGAGGGAAGTCCTTGCGGAGGCTTGTCAAGGCAGCGCTGCTGGAATAGTATCCGGTTTGTTGCGGGCAGGACCTGCCCTGGACTTTCACCTCAAGGAGCATCCCATGAAGTGTTGGCGACTGACCCCGGTGGTTTGTTTGGCGGTGGCGAGTTGGCTGTCCACGGTGGGGGCGGCGGGTGAGCCGCAGAAATCGGACTGGAAGCCGCTGATGGACGGCAAGACGCTGACCGGCTGGCACCCGGTCGGCGATGGAAAATGGACCGTGGAGGACGGGGCGTTTGTCGGTCGCGCCCACCACGAGAAGCTGTATGGGCTGCTGGTCAGCGACAAAATGTTTCGCGACTTCACCGTGCGATTCAAATACAAATTCTTGTCCGGCGACAGCGGCTTTTACATCCGCACCGTCATCAAGGAACCGGAACAAGCGCACGGCCTGCAGATCCAGGTCGGCGGGTTGAAAAGCGGCAACGGCGGCATCTACGAGAGCTATGGCCGCGCCTGGATCGCCAAGCCGTCGGATGAGCAGGAGCAGTCCTTCACCAAGAACGACGTATGGACCGAGATGGTCATCGACGCGCATGGCGGACACGTGGTCGTGCAGGTCAACGGAATCAAGAGCGCGGAATTGAAGGACGATCCCAGCAGCCCCGAAGGCCACTTCGCCATGCAGTTGCATTCCGGCTGCGAGATGCACGTGTTGTTCAAGGACATCGAGATCAAGTAGGGTGGGCCAGAGCGGACGGTCACCGTACGCCACGCGCAGGCGATGGAGCACTGCCAACCGTCTGGCCGCAGCTCGCCGAAAGACCAGCGCCGGCCCACCGGGTTCGCTTGTCCTTGCGCATTCGGCGGTGTCGAAATCAAGTGGGTTGAGCGGCCTGCTTGGTTGTTACATCAGCCGCTTGCGGAAACGGACCACGCTGAGCGTCAGGATGACGACGCAGCAGGCCGCCAGGCAGAGCGTGGGAAAAATCAGGTCGGCGAAGTCCGCACCGCGCAACACGATCCCGCGCAAAATCTCGATGAAATAAGTCACCGGGATCAGAAACGTGATGGCGTAGATCGGCGCCGGCATCTCGCTGCGGGGGAACACGAATCCGGATAACAGCACCGACGGCAACATGATCACGAAGGCGAACTGCATGGCCTCGATCTGACTCTTGGCCAGTGTCGATACCAGCAACCCCAACCCCAACGAGCAGATCAGGAACAACAACGACAGCGTCAGCAGCAGGGCCAGGTTGCCGTTGATCGGGACGCCGAACAGGTACACCATCACGGACAGCACAATCAGCATCTCGACGTAACCGACCATCGCGTACGGAATCAGTTTGCCCAACAACAGACCGGTCCGGCCCACCGGCGTGACGAACAACTGTTCCAACGTGCCCAACTCGCGCTCGCGCACCACGGCGTAGGAAGTCAGGAACAGCGTCACCAGCTGCAGGATGATGCCGACCAACCCTGGCACGAAGAAGTAGGCACTCTCCAGGTCCGGGTTGAACAGCAGACGCGGACGCATCTCGATCGGCAGACTCACGCGGCCGGTCGGATCACGGGCCG
The DNA here is from genome assembly GCA_026692885.1 of Planctomycetota bacterium. Next base: position 4,886 of record JAPLNJ010000862.1, read on the forward strand.
ACGCGACTTGCAGGGCTTCCTCTTTGTCCTGCGTCAACTTGATCGACAGGTTCAGTCCCAGCAGGTTGGCGGCGTTCATGGCCGTGGTGGCGACTTGCGAGTCGCTGCCGTCGATCAGGATCTGGACCTGCACCTGCTGGCCCTTCACGAGTCGATCGGTGTAGTTGGGTGGAATCAACAAACCCGCCTTGGCCCGCCCGGAGGTCAAGGCGCGGCGAAAGGACTCGTCGTCGTGAACCCGCTGTACGATGGTAAAGCGGCGCGTGTTCTGGAAAGCCTCGGCCAGCTCCTGCCCATGGGGCCGTCCGTCCAAGTCGTAAACGACCAGCGGAATGTGTTCGATCTGCGTCTTGATCGCATAGCCGAAGATGATCGTCTGCATCACGGGCACGACCAGCATAAAGAAGATCGTCGAGGGCTGCCGACGGATATGGGAGAACTCCTTGGTCATAATCGCCAACAGACCGTCGGTGGTCCTGCCGCGGGCAGTGCGCGACGAGCGGGGGGCGTCAGCCCGCTGATTTCCCGCTGGCGGGGCAGGTCGCAGTTCGAGCCCCACCGTTTCGGTTTGGCCCGGAGAAACACCCACGCCGGCGCCCGAGGCTGGCGGGCCGCCTTCCGCCGCAGTGCCACTTACTTTGAGCGGAACGGTGCCAGCCGCCGGTGAAGACAGACCGCGCTTTCCCGGCCAAGACCCGCGGCTAGCGCCTTGCGGCTCACCATGTCCGGGTGCAACGTAAGTGGCATTGGCCCCCCGCTCCTCCGTCGCCCGGCGTTCCACGGCGGTTGTCAAAGCGACAAAGACGTCCTCCAACGAAGGCGTCACTTCCCGCACCTCGGCCTGTTCGGCCGGGACCGAGAGCCGCTCCAGGAGCGTCTGCGGCGAGAGTTCCCGCTCGACCAACACATGCACGGTCTCGCCGAACAACGTGGCATCGCGGACGCCGGCCATACGGCGCAGGGTCAGCAGTTGCTGCGTGGGCGAAGGGATCCGCAATTCCAGACGGCTGCAACCGGCGGGTGTCACGTCGGGCAAACGTTTCAGGTCCACGGGCTTGCCCTGCACCAGCAGCCGCGACATGAACAGATAGCCGACGTCGGTGCAACGCTCCGCCTCGTCCATGTAGTGGGTGGTGACTAACAGCGTGACCCCCCGCCCCGCCAGTTGGAACAGCAAGTCCCACAGCAGGCGTCGTGCCACGGGATCGATCCCGGCGGTCGGTTCGTCCAGGAACAGCAATTTCGGCTCGTGGATCAAGGCGCAAGCCAGGGCCAGCCGCTGCTTCCAGCCGCCGGATAGCGTACCGGTCAACTGGTCCAGCCGGTCGCTCAGCGAGGTCAGCTCCAGGACGTCGTCCATCCGCTGCCGAAGTCGCTGGGGAGTTAAGCCGTAGATCCGGCCGTAAAACTCCAAGTTCTCACGCACCGACAGGTCGGCGTACAGGCTGAACTGCTGGGACATGTAGCCGATGTGGCGTTTGATCGTTTCCGCTTCGTACCGCACGTCGTAGCCCAGGACGTGGGCCGACCCGGAGGTCGGCGACAGGATGCCCAGCAGCATGCGGATGATTGTCGACTTGCCGCTGCCGTTGGGCCCCAAGAGGCCGAAGATGGCCGCGCGGCGGACCTGGAAGCTGACGTCATTTACGGCGACCAAATCACCGAAGCGGCGTGTCAGGTGGCGAAGATCGAGGACGGAATCAGTCATGCTGGGGGTCCTGTGATGGGGCGGGGTGTCGAAGAGTCGGAGAGGCCAAGTGTGGAAGTGTCGAGAAGCCGGGGGGTGGAAGAGTCCAAGAGTACGAGATCGCTCGACCCGCAGCGTCGGGATTTCCTATGCGGCATCTTCGACTCTCCGACTCTTCGACCCCTCGACAGCTAGGGGTCGGGTGTTCAGAAATTCATTTTTTGCGGAGAGGGTGCTACCCATCGACAAAGCCAATTGACCGAAAAAAAATGAACTTCTGAACACCCGACTCCGGATTGACGAGCAAGACCGGGAACTTATTTCGGCCCACGTTGCTACATCGATGACGGCCCGTCCAGCCAGACGTCGGCCGACATGCCCGGCTTCAGCTTCCCGTCGCCGGCTTTCAAGGTGACTTTGATGCGGAATACCTGTTTCACACGTTCGTCGGGGGTTTGGATATTACTGGGCGTGAATTCGGCCTGGCGCGAGATGAACGTAACCTGGGCGGCGAAGCGGTCGCGCGGATAGCTATCGACGGTGACCCAGACGGACTGGCCGCGCTGCAGATCCAGGCGGTTCTCCGGGACATAAGCGCGGACCCACAATTCGTGGGTGTCCTGGAGCGACAGCACCGGCGCGCCGGGCGCCGTCAGATCGCCCGGCCGCAACGCCAACGCCTCGATCACGCCGTCGACGGGAGCTCGAATTTGCAATTCCTGCTTCCGTTCGCGTAACGCTGCGAGCGCGGCCTGGGCGGCATCCCGAGCGGCTTCGGCGGCGGCGATCTCCTCCTCGCGGAACCCTTGCTTGGCCAACTCCCAAGCCTGAGCCGTCTCTTCCATCTGGGCGCGCGCTTCCGCCTTCTCCTCGGCGCGCGCCCAAACATCCGGCTCCAGCAGTTCCCGCTCTTGCTCGCGGACTCGGACCGTCGCTTCCGCGGCTTGCTGGCGTTCTGTGACACGATCGAGTTCTTCCTGGGCGGCCACGCCCCGCTGGGCCAGGTCGACGACGCGCGCTTGGTTCTGGCGCGCCAGTTTCAGGTCGGACCGGGCCACGTCCAGGTTGCCCTCGGCGACCTTGACCTCTTGGGGCCGCGGACCGTGATCCAGCAGGTCCACCCGCGCCTTCAGCCGATCGTACCTCGCCTGGGCTTGGGCTTTCTCCTCTGCTCGCAGTCCTGTCTTCAGGCGTCGATAGTCCGCTTCGCGCGCCGCCAGCTTCGCCTCGGCCTCGCCCTCCAGAGCCAACAAGTCGAAAGGCTCCAAGTCGATCAGCACTTGATCTTTCTGGACAGGGTCGCCTTCCTGCACATGCACCCGGGCGACGCGGCCGCCCACGCGTGAACCGAGCCGAATCTCGTGGGCTTCCAGGAAACCGCTGACCTTGTTCAGGGGTGGCCGATACTGGCTGTATGCGATCAGGCTCACCAGGACGGTCACGACCACCAGGAACAGCAGCACACGTTTGAGCATGTTCAGAATCCGAGATTGTGGGATGCGTGCCTGTCGTAGGTCAGGCTTTCCAGCCTGACGTGCGATGCGTGTCAGGCTGGAAAGCCTGACCTACTTGGTTACGGCCACAGGCTGCCTTAAGGGTCACTGCTGTGAACATCTTCACGCCTCCCTCGTTCCCACGCTCTGCGTGGGAACGCAAGTGTTTTGACGCTCCGCGTCGTCTGCCCAAGGACGCAGAGCGTCCGCGGCTTGCGTTCCGACGCAGAGCGTCGGAACGAGAAAA
>JAPLNJ010000863.1 GCA_026692885.1 Planctomycetota bacterium
ACTTACGTTTAACCTCGTACCATTCGGGTTTGCCCCGGTGGAATTGGGTTTCGTACACTACGTCGGCAGGCGCCAGCCGTACTGTCTTCCGCCGCATCCCGCCCGCCGCCTCCGGCGGCGGGCGGGATGCGGCGGAAGAAGGGAGGCGGTTGCGGACCCGTGGCGTGGTCCAGAAACCTCGCTCCACCGGGGCAAGCCCGGATGGGGGCGGAACAAGAACAGGACCATCCGTTTGACGCCCGACTCCCCAATTTTGCGCGAGCCAGGGACGGCCCACGGCTCCCCATCCACGTGCTCTCGTTTTCCATTGATCACAGAGAGCAAGCCAGACGCAAGGCTGTTTTGATACGTTCCAAATCGCCGGAGGATACCTCGCCCGGCCGACGTTCGAATCGTGCGCGCGGCAACGCACCAATGGCTTGCACGTTGGCGACCGAGGCAGAATCCAGGAATCGCACGTGCCCCAGTCCGACTTCCAACACACTCCCACGATTCTGGGTCGTGATGGGCACGTAAATTATCAAGGTGCGTTCCACGGACAAGTCGTCGGCCAACAGGATCACTACCGGTCACCGCTTGGCGGCCAAGCCCATGTCAGCCAGCCAGACCTCACCGTGTCTTGGGTGTGCGACGATCGAGAGCATCCAGGATTTCCTGCTCCACATTCCGACCCGGCAAGACGTCGGTCCAAGATTCGTCCTGGCGTTCACGCACCAGAAACTGCAAAAAATGCAACACTTCCCGCTGCACCGGCTCGGGCTGACGTTTGATCTCCTCGATCAGCATTTCCTGCGTAGACATGCGTGGATTATACGGTTGCGGGATGCGCTGTCACAAGTCCACGTACGGCACCTCGCTGACGCTTCGAGCTACAATACGCCACATTCCGATCAAGGCCGGTTCTCGGCCTCCAGCATCTTTCGCGTAACGCCGCGAATCCTTAGAATGCTGCCAGCAGGGATGGCGCACCCCCGAACGCGACGCGACGCGAAGCGCCATCGGACGACCGGGGGATGGGTGGGCGATACCCACCCGACGAGGCCCACACCGTAGGAGACAGCACCGTAGGAGGTAGCACCGTGCCGGGAAAGATCGAAGGCCACGTTGTGGCGATCGCCGACAATGGCAACTTGGTCACAGACATTACCGCCGAACAACTGCGGCACGCGCCCAGGGACGAGCGGGTCTCGATCTGTTGCGACGAACACCTGACCCTGGGGATTTTCGCGCCCGGGCACGCGGAGCCAGAGCTGACGTTCTTGGCCCTGCTGGGCGGTCGCGGGACGCTGGAACTGGAAATCATCGGCGACAATGCCAGCCTGATGTTGGGGATCCGCGGCGGCGAACAAGTCGTCGTGCAGTGGTCATGAACGAAACTCGCGAGGAACTCACCCGCTGGGATCGGGAGATCGTCTGGCACGCCTTCACCCAGATGGCCGAGTACGAGCCGTTTCTGGTCGAACGGGCGCACGGCTGTACGCTGGTCGATGTCGACGGGCGCGAGTACCTGGACGGCGTCAGCAGTCTGTGGTGCAACGTCCACGGCCACCGTCATCCGCGTCTGGACCAGGCGCTCCGGCAGCAGCTGGACCAAGTGGCGCATGTCACGTCGCTGGGGATGTCCCACCCCACCACCATTCGCTTAGCCAAACGTTTGGTGGATCTCGCTCCGGCCGGATTGCGGCATGTCTTCTTCTCCAGCGACGGTTCGTCGGCCGTGGAAGTCGGCTTGAAGATGGCCTTCCAGTACTGGCGTCAGCGGCCTGACCCGCGGCCCGGCAAGACCACGTACATCGCGCTGGCGGAGGCCTACCACGGTGACACGTTGGGCAGCTGCAGCGTGGGTGGTGTGGCCCGCTTTCACGAGATGTTTCAGCCCCTGCTGTTCGAGGTCCTCCGCCTGCCGGCGCCCGACTGCTACCGCCGGCCGCCCGGCGTGACGCGGGACACCGTGGGTGCCTATCATCTGGGCCTGCTGGAAGCCCTGCTGAGCGCTCGCCACGAGGAGATCGCGGCCGTCGTCATCGAACCGCTGATGCAATGTGCGGCCGGCATGCTGGCACACCCGGCCGGTTACCTCCGCGGCGTGCGCGACTTGACGCGGCGCTACGGAGTCTTGTTGCTGGTGGACGAAGTGGCGGTGGGGTTCGGCCGCACCGGGTCGATGTTCGCTTGCCAACAGGAGCAGGTCGACCCGGATCTGCTCTGCCTGGGCAAGGGTTTGACCGGCGGGTACTTGCCGATGGCGGCGACATTGGCCACGGACGAGATCTGGCAGGCGTTCCTGGGCCCCTATGCCGCGGCAAAGACGTTCTTTCACGGCCATACTTACGGCGGCAATCCGCTAAGTGCCGCCGTGGCACTGGCGACCTTGGAGGTGTTCGACGAGGAACAAACGTTGGCCCACTTACCGGCCAAAGTCGCCCGGCTGGCGGAGCACTTGTCGCGCCTGGCCGAACATCCCCACGTCGGCGACGTCCGGCAGTGCGGTCTGATCGCAGGCGTGGAATTGGTGCAGGACCGGCAGACGGCCGAACCGTTTCCCTGGGCCGAGCGACGCGGCCAGCGGGTGTGTGATTACGCCCGCACCCAAGGTGTCTGGCTCCGGCCGTTGGGCAACGTGATCGTGATCCTGCCCCCACTATGTATTACGCTGGAGGAACTCGACCGGATCTGCTTGGCCGTGGAGCGGGGAATTCAGGCGACGACGATCGATGGAGTCCTGCACCGTTAAGGACCGGCGCATCGATAAGTGTCGGGTTTTCAAAGTAGTCATCACGCTCCGCGTGATGACATGTCGCGCACGCTGGAGCGTGACGACTACGATACTTGCGACACGTATTGATGCGCCGGTTCTTAGGTGGCAGCGACCGGTTTTTGCGGGCTGATGGCTGCTTTTTCTGCCGGCGGCGGTGGCTACGGATTGCTGGATTAGCCGGAGGAACAGTGATGACGTGTCGATTTCTGCTTGCCGCGCTGGCGGGATCGGCGCTCGCATGGAGCAACTCGACTCCCGCGTCCGAGAGCCAACCCGGCGCGGGCCCCTGGTTCGAGCTGCGTTCCGGCGAGAACTACTTCCGGGTAGACGGTCGGCCGACGTTCGTGCTGGGGCGCAACCCGGCGGGTATGAACCCGCAAGCGTATGACGATCATTTCCGCCATGCCGTAGCGGCTGGCGAGCGATTCATGCGCATCCATTTCACGTACAGCCCACCCAGCGAGAAGGCCGGTGAGATTGATGCCGGAATGGTGAAGTCCTGGGATGCGGTCTTGGACGCGGCCGAGGAGCAACGCCTCGCCGTATTGCCAGTCTTGGGTGTGTGGGCCGATTGGAATGACGGCAGCCGCAACGAAACTTGGCACACTTGGGACAAGAACCCTTTCAACGTTGAGCGTGGCGGCCCGGCGAAACGGCCGCACGAGTTGTTCGACGACACTCCCTGCCGGCAGCTCTGGCTGAAACGGCTGGAGACCTTCGTCCGGCACTGGTCGCACCGCCGCGTCATCGTCGGCTGGGAGATCTTCTCCGAATTGGATCTGGTCACAGGGGCCGCCGAAGAGCGCGCGGTCCTCTTCGCCGAACGTGCCGCCGCAGTGATCCGGGCGGCAGACCCGTGGAAACGGCCGGTGACGGCGTCGCAGGCCGGCATCAACGAGTGGCCGAAGCTACTGAAGAGCAACACGCTCGACTTCATCCAGGTCCATCCCTATGCTGATGGACCTGCCGGCGGCCGACTGGACGACTTGATCATTTCGGCGGTCCGCGAACGGCTAAAAGAATACGGCAAGCCGGTCCTCCTGGGCGAGTGCGGGCTGAGTGCCGCCCCGCCACGTAGCACGCTGGATGTTGCGGCGCGGGCGGGCGTCGGCATCCGACACGCTATCTGGGCGTCCGTGGTGAGCGGGGCGATGAATGGTCGTATGTTGTGGTGGCAGGACGGCTACGACCAGTTCGAGAAGGCCGACTTATGCCGCTACTACCACCAGGCCGCCGCTTCTGCTGCCGCGTTCGTTCGCGATGTGGACTATACCGAATTCACGCCGGTCCCATGCGTGCTGGCCGCGGGCGTAAAGGGTGCCGCAATCGGCAACGAACACGCACGCTTGGGCTGGTTCCGCGATGTCCGGTGCGAGCCGCCCGGTTGGCCAATGAAGCCGCTGTCAGGGCAAGTCGTGACTATGGATACGACGGGTACAGCCTGGCAGGTCGAGTTCATCGACCCGCTTACGGGCAAGTCCACCGGCAAGAGTCGGCTGGCCGTTGACGACGGGCGATTCCGGATAGTGCTACCGGAGTTTCAGGGGTCCATCGCCGTCCGGCTGAAGCGACTGGAACCATGAGCTGTTGTTTTCAGCACCGCGCGGATGAACGATAATACGCACCTGACAACCTGCTATCCGGGAGAACTGAAGATGAACGCATATCTCCGCACGCTGCTGCTGTTGTGCTCAAGTGCCTGGACAATCGGCATCTCGCTAGGCGCCGCTTCGCTGGCGCAGGATGTGAAAGCACCAGACCGCAAACGGGCCAATGTCCCGCCCGCCACCAGCCGCAAGCTCACCCCTTTGCCGGCACCGACGTTCGCCGATGTTAAGTACGGCCCGCATGAACGCAACGTACTCGACTTCTGGAAGGCCGAATCCGCGAAGCCTACGCCCGTCGTCGTCCACATTCACGGCGGCGGCTTTGTCGGGGGCGACAAGCGATCCTTCCCGCCGCAGCTGCTGCAGGAATCGCTGTCTTCCGGCATCTCGTTCGCCAGTATCCACTACCGCTTTGTCGGCAATGGCGTGACTTTTCCGGCGCCGCAGCAGGACGGTGCTCGGGCTATTCAGTTTCTCAGGCACAAAGCACCTGAGTGGAATATCGACGCCAAGCGAATCGCGGCGTTTGGTGGCTCCGCGGGTGCCGGGATCTCGCTCTGGATCGGATTCCACCATGATCTGGCCGACCCCGCCAGCGCGGACCTCGTCCAACGGCAGTCTAGCCGAATCCTGGCGATTGGGTCCTTGGGCGGTCAGACGACCTACGACCCCATCAAGATCAAGGAGCTGATCGGTGGTCGAGCCTGGGAACACCCTTCGATCTTCAAAGTCTACGGCATCACCACGACGGACGAGGCTTTGCACCCGACGCCGGAACTGCGCAAGCTCTACGACGAAGCCTCGGCCATTACGCATGTCACCAAAGACGATCCGCCGGTCTTCATGATCTACAACGAGCCGGACGGGGATCTGCCGCCGGATGCGCGGCCGGGGCAGGGCATTCACCATCCGCGTTTCGCCCGCTTGTTGACCCCCAAGCTCGACGAGTTCGGAATCCCTTGGGTTTACCGACACACCAACGACGGCAAAGGCGGCGATCCGCATCGCGAGATGCTGGAGTTCTTCAAGAAGCAGTTTGCTGCCGTCCGGTAACGGGTGGCGGCTCGGAAATCCGCTTGATCGGGCGATCGATCTTGTCGTGGACAACGCGGACCGTCACGACTGGCTCAGCACGTTCAAGTCAGCCGCGGCGGCAGGCACAGCCTGGGTGTCTGGAGCGGTGGCTCGCCGGACACAACCACTCACCGGCTTCGACCGCTGTATTGCTTTGAAAGCACTTTCAAACCCGAAAGACGTACGACCATGAAACCTGATTCGGCCTCGGTCTGCCGAAGCGCGAAACGGGCTGACCGCTGAGCTACGGCCCGCCTTCATCCCACACACTCACCTACCGCGATGCCTGTGGCTTCAGCGCCTTACCTTCACGCTCCACGAGCATGTTGCGCAGGTAGATGTGGAGGTCACATTTCCACGCCAGGGAGGCGACGAGCCAGGAGCCGGCCGCGAGCAGCAGGTGCCTGATGACGGTGCTGACGAACGATGACACATTTCGCGTCATAACTCCTCCTCTTGGGCGTAGTTGCCCAGTTGCGGGCCTTCCACGAGCACGTAGTCCGTGTACCGCATGCTCACCGAGATGCCGTGGTCACCGGCATTGAAGTTGATTACGTCGTTCTCGCCCAACCGTTCGTCGCAGAGCGTAGGCAGGCTGAAGAGACTGCCAAAGGGCGGGATGGAGCCGGGTGCGAGGCCAGTCAACTCCAACACCTCCTCGCGCGTGGCGAACCGCAGCTTCCGCCAGCCATTGACTCGGCGCACGGCACGGCTGTCGAGCTTCCGGTCTGCCGGGACGACGAACATGACAAAGCGGTCTTCGCCCTTACAGACCAGGGCCTTGGCTCCGCTGGCCAGCGGCGTTCCCCGGACCCTTGCGGCCTCCTCGCTGGTGTAAACGGG
>JAPLNJ010000864.1 GCA_026692885.1 Planctomycetota bacterium
TTGGTCACTAAGCGGCCCCCTCGCACATCCCGTCCCCTTCGCCGCATTCACCGCCGCCTGCGGCGGCGGTGAATGCGGCGAAGGGGACGGGATGTGGTTGCGGTACGCGGCCTTCAAACCTCTTGTCCACTGGGGCAAGCCCAGTGGGGATCGGAGGTTCCGCTACTGGTTTCAGAGATCTTTCGCATTTAGCAGTTTTCCGTCGGCGCGGTTCCCCAACTGCTGGAGCACCTGTTGCGAGATACTGTCCCCGATGAACTTCACGTGGCCATCGCCAAAGGCGAATTGACAGCCGCCCAAATGCGCGCCGCTAAAGCCGCCGATGGGCAACACGGGGCCGGGCGGGAGTGGCTTGGACGCCAGCCCGCCGATGCCACCGGACGCGTCCTCCGGGGCCGCGACTGCCCCGGGTAGTCCGTTCATTGCCCCCGGCGTCGAGTACATATCCGAGGAGTAGGCCTCCGCGGGTATCCCCAGCACGTCGACGCCGCTGCGAGCATAATTCGCTTGGCCGTTCGAAAAGCCGGTGACATTTAAGGCCGTCCCGGTGTTTCGCAAGGTGGCGCTGGTGCCGGACATCCAGCCCAGATCGCCGGGTTCGCTGATCTTCTCGCCGATAAACAGGGTGTAGGCCGAACCATCCGTGACGTCGTCGTAGCTGACGCGGCTGTTCAGGAAGAACACGCCGCTGTTGTTGGCATCGATCGGAGTCTCGGCATCGTGATAGACGCCAGCGTACGAGCTGTAGCCGCCGCCATCACCCCATTGCGATGGGCACGTCAAGTACTTCATGGTCAGCCGCCGCACGGGCGCATTCTTGGGGTGATAGACACCCACGCTGCGATCGATCAGGTTGTAGGCGTTCTTCTGCTCCAGGTACGGCAGCAGCTGGACCAGCCAGTTGTGATGGTAGCCCTGGGCATGGTTCTGGATTGGGCCCTGGGCTTCGATGGTGCCGGGCGGGTACAGCGTGTGGGCCGAGTGATAATTCTGGACGGCCACAATCAACTGGCAGAGATTGTGCGAGCATTGCACGCGCCGCGCCGCCTCGCGCGCCGCCTGGATCGCAGGCAGCAGCAGCGAACACAAGATCCCGATGATGGCAATCACCACCAGCAACTCGACCAGCGTGAATCCGCGACTGCGTTGCCCCCCGTATCCCCGGAGTACCGGGGCGAGGGAGTTGTTTCTCGGCGGAGCCTTCGCGTATCTCATGACGATTCTCCCGGAATTGGTAACTGGATCCAATAGGAATTTGCAATAGTGGCGACTCTGGTATGGTTGGGATAAAGAGCACCCTAATCTTTCACCCTAATCTTTCACCCTAATCTTTCACCCTAATCTTTCACCCTAATCTTTCACCCTAATCTTTCACCCTAATCTTTCACCCTAATCTTTCACCCTAATCTTTCACCTAATCTTTCACCTAATCTTTCACCCTAATCTCCCGCCGGCCTGGCATGCGTAATCGGGAAGAGAGATTAGGTGAAAGATTAGGTGAAAGATTAGGGTTGCAGGTTCCGGCGCCGCCGGTTAAGTTCACCGTGATTTCTCGACGCTGCACGATGCGGTGCAGCGGGTCTTGTGGGTATTGGGCTTCCACGATGATTTTGCGTGAGGCTTCGTCGTCTGCGTTTTCTTCCACGCGGATCACCACGACGCCAGCCGACGGGCAGTGCAGTGCAGTTCCATCGACTTGCCAGGTTTCCCCGGCGTAGTCCCGCGCGGCGGCCAATCGGTCCGCGGCACGTTCGACCGCGGATTCCGCCAGCCAAAAGGCTTGCAGCGCGGATTGTTCCTGCTCTTGTTGGCGATGCTGCAGCAGCACGGTGGTGACCAGCGACGAGCCGATCAGGATCACCACGACCAGACACACGAGTACCCCAGCCAAGATCGCTCCGGACCGTCGGCGGGCACGCATCGGGTCTGAAATCGCGCATTTCTGAAGACGCGGCTGGGAGGTGCGTCTGGTTCCCACGCTCTGCGTGGGAACCCAGGCTTTCGACGCTCCGCGTCGCGAGATGGGACGCGGAGCGTCCAGAGCGGCGTTCCCACGCAGAGCGTGGGAACGAGTACTGGAGGTACGCTGGTCTTGGTGGGCACAGCCCACCATACGCACGGTGCTCATCCGGTCACTCTCCTTATCCCAACACGCTCAGGGTTTCTGGTGCAATCCCACGCAAGCTTCCAGGCGTTCTTCGTAGACCGTTTCCCCGGTGGTTACGCCCGGCTCGGGCGTGTGCAAAATCACGGCTGCGGCGAACGTACGATCGCCTGCGGTCTCCAAAACCCAGGCCACCCGCACACCGGGCAAGCGAAACGCATCGTGATGGACCACTTGCCCGCCTCGCTGCACCGTCCGTTCGACCTGTCCTCCGTCAGCATGGTAAGTGATCGTGCGTCCATCACGGACCGTCAGCACGAGTCCCCCAGTGCCCCCGGGTTTGGCCTGTTCCGCGCGGTCGACCCGTGCCGCCTCGTGCGAGTCGGAGCGGAATCGCAGGCCCAATTGCGTCAGGGCCGCACGCTGGGTCATCTGCTGCCGAGTTCGCTGCTCGGCCCGATACAGGCCCTGCAAGCAGACACCGACCAAACCGATACTCACGCTGGCGATCGTCATCACGATCATCAGTTCGACCAAACTGAACCCCCGCCGACGTCCTGCGAGAGTCCGACTGCCGGACGACACGGGTTCCCTCGAAGGGCCAAAACCTGCAACCTGCCAACCATCTCTCTGACGACTCATGGCCGTGCCTCCTGGGACCGGAACCTCCAAGCCGTCAAGCGTACCGGCCGGCTGCGGCCGCCGTCGACACCCTGCCAGTCGATTTCTACGAGGATACGTTTCTCGTTCGGCGGATCTCCAGTTGCCTGCACGGTGACCTGCAGCGTCGCGGCGGGCAGGCGCTGGCGACAGACGGGCGAGAGCGTGTCCTCGGCCGCTCGCTCCTGCGTCAGTTCGCTCCAGGGCAGCCCGTAGACGCGTTCCATCACGTTGGCCACCTCCTGCACCGCGAGTGCCCGGCGCTCGGTCAATTGGCGTTGACGCGAGACCACCGCCACCGTCTGCACGACCGCCAACATCGCGGCCGCCAAGACCACCAGGGCCACGATCGTCTCGATCAACGTGAAGCCGCCGGCCGGCAGTTTCGTGGGATCAGCAGATCGTTGGTATCTCATCAGGACAATCCTTGAATCAGCGCGACCAACGGCAGGAACAGACCGATGACTAAGCTGGCCACGGCGAACCCCAGAATCAGGATCAGCACGGGAGACAAGAGTCCCAGGACGGCGTGCAACCGCAGGGCGAACCGCCGCCACGTGCTGTCCGCCATTTCATCCAAGGCCCACGCCAGGTTGCCCACGCGTTCGGCGGCCCGTAACACGCCGGCCTCCAGGTCCCTGAGCAAACCCACCTGCCGCAGCGCGTCGCACCAGTGGACGCCCCGTTCCATGGCGGCCGATGCCCGAGCCAGGCGTTGTGCGACACTGACTTTGGGATACTGCCTGGACAGCATCAGGACGGTCGGCCCCAAAGCCCGCTGCTGGCGGACGGCGAAGGCCAGCGCCCGCAACACCAAGGCACTCTCGCGCCGCAGCCAGAAGCGGTGGAACAGCGGCAATTCGTACCGCGACCAGCCGACGTAGTAGGCCAGCCCCACCAGCGTCACGCCCGTAAACAGCAGGCACGGCGCCGGCAGATAGACGAACCAATTACGGACGCACTGGTGCATGACGTGAATAATCAGTTGCGTAAGGTACGGCAATTGCAGACGGAACTCAGCGAACATCTTTTCGAACACGGGAACGATCTTCAGCATTATGAAGGTGATGACCACGAGTCCCACCCACGCCACGAGTACGACGTAGCCGAGCTTCGCCATGAGGCTCCGCACGATTCCCGCGAACTGCTCGGAGTGATCGAGTGACATGCGCAGCGCCGCTCCCAGCATCCCCAACTCATGGCCCATTCGGGCGGCCAGCAAGGCATCCGTGGAGACCGGGTTGCGAGACAGGTCCAGGGCCTGCGGCAAGGGAATGCCGGCTTCCAACAGATCCGCCAGGCGCGAAGCCCGCAGCCCCAACTGCAGGGAACGCTCGTCGGCAAAGGCCCGCGCCGCCTGCTCCAGCGGGATACCACGCTCCGCGGCCACGGTCAGCGCCCACAACAGCGCCCGCCGCTCGGCCGCCGCGTACTTGAAATAGGTCCCCACGATAATCGCCAGGGCGACGAGGGGAAACATCGCTAGGGGGCCGGAAAGGCCCACGAGCACTCCCAAGATACCGCCGACCAACAACAGCCAACCCGCCAACAGCAGTACCCGCTGAAGCGTGTCATCGCTAACGCCCCGCCGCGCACTGTAGACCAGGTGCACCGCCCACAGCAGCGCGGCGCCCAAGATCGCCGGCCCCAAGAAGTTCAACGGATTCGCCTGCATCACGACAACCCTTGAATCAGGGAAAGCATCGGCGCGTACAATGCCACCAGGGAAAACAAGGCCACCATGGCGATACCCACGAATACCACGAAGGGCAGAATGCTTCTCAGCAATTCCGCCCGCAGCCGGACCCGGCCCTCGAACATGTCGCCCGCCACGCGGAGCGATTCCGCCAATTGGCCGCTCCGCTCGCCCCAGCCCAACAACGGGCCGAGCGAGGCGGGCAGACGATGCGTCGTGGCCAGCAACTCGGTCAAGGACCGGCCCTGTTGGACGCTCTGTGCCAACTGGCCGCTGAGTTCACGCAGGTTCGCATCGCGCACACCAGTGCTGGCCAGTTGCAGAGCTTCCGGCAATGGCACATCCTGCTCCAACAGAATCGCCAGCAAGCGGGCTAATTCAGCGACACCCGACCAATGCCACAAGGCCCCGATTAGCGGCACGGTGGCCAACACCCGCCGCCAGCGCGCCGCGCCGGCCGTCAGCCGGAAGACCACCATCCCGATCAATAACGCGACACCGGCCAAGAGCAGCCAGCAGATCCCGTACGTGTGAAGCCACTGCACGATTTCCGTGACCCTCGGCAGTTTCAGTTTGAAGTCGCTGTACATTTTCAGCATCGGACCCACGAAAACCCGGTCGAGGAACAAGCCGATCACCAGCGTCAGGGTCAGCAACAGCGCGGGGTACGCCAGCGCGGACTTCAGGGATCGCGTCAGTTCCCGCAACCTGCGCTGTTGGTCCACCAGTTCAATCAGCACGACGCCCAATCTGCCGCTCCGCACGCCGGCCCGAACCAGACCACCGACGCAACTTGAATAACGGCCTCCCCGCTCGGCCAGGACCTCTTCGAACGAACGGCCGCGATCCAATTCGCCCGCGATCTGACCGAGTTCCGCGGTCAAGCGTCGGCTGGACGATTCGGCGGCCGCCGCACGCAACCCGGCGGCCAACGGCAAGCCGGCCGCCGCCACGTCGGCCACGTGTTCCAGTAAGGCTTCCGCCTCGCGGGTGTTCAGCGATTGGGATTCGTTCATACGTCCACTCGTAGGTCAGGCTTTCCAGCCTGACATCTCATGTTGGGGTCGGCGTCAGGGCTGACTCAACAGATACATCAACCGACACCACGGCGCGAAGACCGCCACCCCATACGCCGCGGCCGCCGTGCCGCCAATCGCCACCGTCAACGTGACGGGCAGGTAGAGCGACAGCCAACGACTCATCCACTGCGCCCGGCGCCGATACGATTCGGCCGCACGGCGTAACGACTCCCGCCAACGATCCTGGCTGGCGGTGTTCATCAACAGCCAATTGAGTACCGGCGGAGCACCGGCCAAAGCCGTGACGCCTGTGGGCGTCTCGCCCCGCCGCAGCCGCTCGGCCAATTGCCGGCCCGATTCGCGCAGGCAGCGGTCCCCGCTGGCGTCCGCCGCCAACCCGATCGCTTCGGGCAAGGGCACCTGGTGCTCGACCAACACCGCCAGCACATCGGCGAACGTGGCCAGGCGGCCGGCATGCAGGAGATTCCGCACGCTCGGCCGTTGCTCGCCGCACCAACGGCCTGCACTATGGCCTGCACTATGGCCTGCACTGGGGCCTTCCGCCAGCACCGCGTACTGCGTCCGGAACCACCAGGCGCCCAGTAGCACAAACAGCAACAGGGGTGGCCAGAAGATCCAGATCGCGACGTTGTCGGCCAGCCACTGGAACGCGGCCAACGGGTGCTGCCCGGGCAGAACGTCCTCATACAGGTGCGCCAGTACCGGGAAGAATTTCGCGATGTTGAACGCGAACAGCACGTAAGCCACAGCCAAGACGACGATCTGATACACCAGCGCCGCGACGACCATCCGGCGTGTCTCCACGACGCGGCGGAGGAGTGCCGACATGCCTTCGAGGGCCAGCGGCAACCGCCCGGAGCGGACGCCAGCAGCGACCAAGGCCCGATAGGCGGTCGGCAGACTCGGATCGTCGAACACCCGCGCCGGCTCTTCGCCACGTTCCAGACGCTGGCCGATCGTTTGCGCAATCCGACCCAGCCGGCCCGGCAGATCTCGGCCAAGGTGCAGCAGCCCTTGGTCGAGCGGCACTCCAGCGCGCGCCAAAGCAGCCATCTCGTCGTTCAACGCGATGAGCTGGTCCAGCGAAATCGGTCCGATCGTAGGCGAGGAAGTCGCAGACAAGACGTCGCTCCTTCGCAGCTGCGTGCTGATTCGACCCGTCCGCCGCGGCATTGCCACCGGTGAACCCCAGCACGCGGCGAATTTCGGCCGGGCTGGTCAGCCCGGCCTCGACGGTCTGGACCGAACGCTGCCAGCGGGTAACCATGCCGGATTGGACCGCCAACTGTTCCAGCTGCGCCGCGTCGCTGCGTGACAGGATCGCGCGGCCCAACTCGCTCGCTTCCGCCCGCAGGATCTCGGCCAGTACCAGCCGCCCACGGTAGCCCGTGTTCAGGCACTGGTCGCAGCCCTGCGGCAGGTGGGCTCGCGTAACCGGCAACCCCAGCAACTCCACGGCATCTCGCGCTGGTCGAGCACACGCGCACAGCCGCCGCACCAGGCGCTGGTTCAAAATCGCCAAGATACCGCTACGCAGCAGGTACGGTTCAAGGCCCATGTCGGACAAGCGGCTGATAGCCCCGGCCGCGCTGCCCGCGTGAAATGTGGTCAAGACCAGGTGCCCGGTCAAACAGGCTTGGAAGGCCGTCTCCGCCGTCAAGCGGTCGCTGATCTCACCGACCAGGATGACTTCCGGATCCTGCCGCATCAGGGACCGCAGCCCGGTCGCCAAGTCGAAGCCCGCCGCTTGGTTCACTTGCGACTGCGCCACCCCGGCCACGGCCACCTCGATCGGATCCTCCAACGAGACGAGACTCTTGCCGCCGCCGGAACGGCGCACCAATTCCCGCAATGCGGCGTAGGCGGTCGTCGTCTTGCCGCTGCCCGCCGGCCCGGTCACCAGGATCGCGCCGGAGGTTTCTGCCAGCACCTGCACAAACGGTTTCTGAATGTCCGGCGGCAGGCCGAGGTCTTCCGGATACAGCAGGTGCCCCTGCGGGGCGAACAGCCGCACGACGGCCCGTTCGCCATGCAGCGTCGGGAACGTGCTGACGCGCATTTCCACGGCGTTATCCCGTTCACGGATGCGTCCCTCTTGCGGCACGTCGGTGCGGTAGGTCAGCAGTTCCGCCATGACCTTCAACCGCGTCACCACGTCTGCCGCTTCGCCGCGTGGAAACGTGCCGACCTGCTGCAGCACGCCGTCCAAACGCCAGCGGGTCTCCAGCCCCTCAGGGGCAGGTTGCAGATGCACGTCGCTGGCGCCGGCTTCGCGCGCGGCGCCCAGCAGCGTGTCCACGAAGCGTGTGGCGTACGCGGTATCGGTCGCGTGCAGGCCGGCCAGTTGTCGTTGGATTTGTTGGAGAGCAAGTGAGTCGGTCACGGGAGTGAGCAAGGATCCTTCGGGTCCGGTGGTTCGTTTCGCAATGGCGCACGTCCACCAGTGTAGAGACTTAGGACCGCGAAAGGAATCACCGTCGGACTCTGGCTGTGAGGCACTCAAATCGCGACACATATTCCGTACGCGATCCTTAGCGTCCGCGCAGGAATAAGTTGAACAAATTGTAGCAGCCACACTCCGTGTGCCGTCCGCATGTTACGGCACACGGAGTGTGCCTACTACTTTGAAATTGACCAAGCTATTTCTGCGCGGACGCTGAGCGGCGGATTTGCCGGGTCCCCGAAAGGGGCCAACGAAATCAGGCCCGGGCAGCGTCTTGGGTGCCGGGCGCTGCCAACCAACCGTCCGCGGTCCAGCCACGCTGCAGGTTGTACTCCCGGATCGCCTCGGCCAATTGTGCGCGGGTCAGGCGGGCCGAGGCGTCGTCCTCGAGCGCGGAGTCGAAGAATCGTGCGGGCAGCGTGTCCTCGGCAGGGGTCCAACCGGCCTGGATATTGAACCACTTTTTGGCCGTGACGAGCTGCTTCGCCGTGTTCCGCAATTCTTCCGGGGTGACGTCCCAGCCGGTCACCAGCCGCAGCATCTCAGCGGCTTCGGCGAAGAAATCCACGAACACGCCGCGCAGGAACTTGCAAAGGATCAGCGAGTCGATCAGCGCGGCCTTATCCTCCGCCTCGATAGCCCAGACCACCGCCTGCGGCGTGAGCTGGCGGCGATCGACGCGTTCCGAAAAATCCACCTCGTAGGCACTGCTGCGGTTGTGATCCGCACCACGGGTGCCGACGGCGAACCCCAGCGCCATCGTCTGCAGCGCGCGCGGTTCGTAGCCCGGCAACTCCAGACCTTTGACCTGCGGGGCAAAGTCGATCGCGTCTTGGCCGATCTCAGCCGCCAAGCGACGACTGCCTTCGGCCAAACGGTCGCCCACGCCTACGCGGTGCCCGGTTTCTTCCACGGCACGCAGTAATGCGGCACCGTCACCGAACTTGAGCCAGGGTACGTCCAGCAGGCCGCGTTCCACGCACTCCATCGCGAAGGCCACCGTGCCGCCCAGGCTGATCGTGTCCAGCCCCAGTTCGTCGCAGCGTCGGGAAGCGGTCAGAACCACGTCCGGGTCGCTGATGCCGCAGAGGGGCCCGAGCGCAAACAGATTCTCGTACTCCACCCGCACGCCCCGTTCGGCATGTTGTCCCACAGCATAGATGTGTTCGCACCCGATGGTGCACGCCGCACACGAGACGCGCGTTCGCTCCCGCGCCGGCGCCAGGGTCTCGGGCGCCAGATCCATCGCGCCGGCGAAGCTACCGCGGCGGAAATTCTGCGTGGGCAGAGCCCGCAAACGATTGAAGACCAGCAGATTCGCTGCGGTGCCGAGCTCCCGGTACTTGGCCGTCGCCGGGCCGAAGGACTTTTCCGACAAGCGTTTGGCCAGAACGACTAGCTCGTGGGGCTTGGCCCACAGACAGCGTTGGCTGCCCCGGACCACCACGGCTTTGACGTTTTTGGCACCGAGTACCGCGCCGCTGCCGCCCCGCCCGGCATGCCGTCCGTCGTGGGAAATCGTCGCGTAGCGCACCCTGCGTTCGCCCGCCGGACCGATCACGGCGCAACTGTAGTCTCGGGCAAAACGCGCTCGCAGAATCCCCTGGGCCACGTCGATGGAAGTCCCCCACACGTCGTCCGCCGACTCGACTCGCACGCACCCGTCGTCGATGACCAGCACGGATGGCTTCGCGGCCCGTCCGGTAATGACGATGGCGTCGCAACCCGTTTTCTTGCCGGCGAGGGCAAACCCGCTGCTCGCGAGCGAATCATTGATCCGCTCGGTCAGCGGACTCTTGCTGACCACGGCAAACTTGGCCGAGGTGGTGAGCGGACTCCCGACCAGCGGGCTGAAGACGAACGCCAGGGAAGACTCCGGCGACAACGGTTCCGTCGTCGCCGCCTGCTCGCGCAGCAACAACTGGACACCCAGTCCGCTGCCACCCAGGGACTGCCGCAACACGGCGGCCTCCAGGGGCACGAGCTGGCTGCTGCCTCGCGATAAGTCGATTCGCAGGTAGCAGCCGTGGTAGCCCGGAGGTGGTGCGGGGGACGTTTCGCTAGTCATAGATGGATGCCAAGCAGCCCGCCGGAAAACGCTTTCTTACAGTCAAGGCTTCGGACTCGCCAAGGACCGGCGAATTGATAACTGTCGGGTTTTCAAAGTAGTCATCACGTTCCGCGTGATGACATGTCGTCACGGCGGAGCCAACACGCAATGATGCCCGTTACCAGGGCAAAGTTTCGGTTTGTTACCTGTTTCATCCGCTCTTTCGCCAGCATGACTTCTCGGTTGTGCGGAAAATCGGCTGCCGGGACGTGG
>JAPLNJ010000865.1 GCA_026692885.1 Planctomycetota bacterium
GCGGTACGCGGCCTTGGTTTTCAAACCTCTTGTCCACTGGGGCAAGCCCAGTGGGGATCGGAGGTTACGCTTAACCTCGTGCCATTCGGGACAAGCCCCGTCGTGGCGGGAAATCGCTCCTGCCGTCCTTAACCTCGTACCCTTCGGGGCAAGCCCAGTCGGGATCGGAGGTTACGCTTAACCTCGCGCCATTCGAGCAAGCTCGGCGGGGAGCAAGAAATGCCTGGATAGTGCAAAATCACCGCTCCACTGAGCAAGCTCAGCGGGGGCGCGATCGCAAGAAATGCGCAACTTCAAGAGCCTCGCTCCGTCTTCCGCTGCGGCACGCGGGGGCTCGGCTTCGCTCGTCGGAGTCGAACCACACCGCCGTAGCATGGCTCTCCAGAGCCCTGCAGGTTAGGCCCTGCCACGTTCTGACGCTTCGGAGCCGGGCAAAAATCGTGAGCGGCTTCGCTCGTCGGAGTCGAACCACACGGCTCTGGAGAGCCATGCTACGGCGTCCCGCCGCCCCGTCTCTCCGAGACCGGCCTGCGTGCGGACCTGCTCCGGAAGCTCAGCCAGACCGGACTACGGCCACGCGGAACCCGTTGCGCTCGCCCCGCTCGTCCGGGTCGTACCCGTAACGGTACGCCGACCCGCAGTACCTGCCGCTGCTGAGCCAGCTCCCGCCACGCAGCACCCGGTGCGCGGCATCCGAGGTAACCTCCGGATCCGTCCCGCCGGGTAGTTCATCACGATACCAATCCCGGCACCACTCCCAGACGTTGCCGTGCATGTCGTGCAAACCCCAGGCATTGGCCGCACAGCTCCCGACTTCCGTCGTACGCTGCAAGTTCGGCCCCTTGGCAGCACCGTTATACGGATAGTTGCCGTTAAAATTCGCCTGCGTGCTGTCCAATTTATCGCCGAAGGCCGTCGCGGTCTTCGTGCCCGCCCGACAGGCGTATTCCCATTGAGCCTCGGTCGGCAAGCGGTACTCCCACCCGGCGGGTAACCGGCCTGCTTTCCGCTCTTGCTCCGTGAACTTTCCGCAGGCCTCTGTCGCCTCGTTCCACGATACGCCGTCCTTCGGCAACCGATCCGTCTTTTTGCCCTGCACCGCCGGCTTGCCTGCGCCCGGTCCCAAAGCCTCCCACTGGCCTTGGGTGAACTCGTATTTCGCCAGCCAGAAGCCGGACAACTTCACGGTGACTGGCCCTTCGCGGCTATCGCGTTCCGGCTCGCTCGCCGGGCTGCCCATGGTAAAGGAACCTTCGGGGCACCAACACGATATCATTTTCAGGCCGTTGTCGTCGCGTCACTGGCCGGCCCGCGTGCCGGCGAAACCATCGGTCGAGATGCTGGTCAGCGGCAGGGGATTCGAAGCCGCCGCCGGTGCCTTCGCTTTCCCCGCCGTCAACTGCCGTTGCGCGCTCGCCAGTTGCTCCATGGTGGCGGCCGCCTCGTTCTTTGTCTGACTGAGTTCGGCGCGCAGCTTGCTCAGTTGCACGGTCTGCTCTTCCAGACGCCCGATCTTCGTTTGGAGCGCGGTCTGTTCTCGCTTCAGCGTGTCGAGTTGCGCCGTCTGTTGTTGGACATGTTGTTCGGCCGCGCTGCGTTGGCCCGTTTCCGTTAGCAATTTTGCCCGGGTTTTGGTCAGTTCGTCCCGATCCGCGACCGACTGCTGGGTCGCCTTCAGAAATTGGTCTTTCAACCGGTCGCGCTCGGCCGCCAGCTGATCGATCTCCGCCTGTTGCCGCTGTCGCTCCTGCTCGATGGTGCGGAGGACTTCGACGCTGGCCTTTTCCCTCGCCGCCAGTTCCTCGGGCGTTTCATTTTCCTGCAGGAACGTCTCCAGTCGCTGGCGTGCCTGGCCCAACGCGGTGCGGGCCGAATCCCACGTGCCCGCTTCCCAAGCTTGCTCGCCCAACTTCGCCAATTCGGCGATGGGCACGAAGTCCCGGTGATCCCGTAAGCGTTCCGCGATGCGTGCGGTCAACAACTGGTATTGGCTACGGGCCTCGAAGGCCTGCCCGGCCTGCGCGTTCTCGTGCAGCAATTCCGCCAATTCCAACTGCAGCGGGTGAAGCTGTTCCCAGGCCGCATCCGTCTGCCCCTGTGCCAGTAAGCGTTCGATCTCCGTATAAGCCTCTTCCGCGCGCTGCTTGCGGGCCATCATCACGGGCGCCTGCGTGACCCAGTTCATCTGCGCTAACGTGGTATCCAGGGCCTTGCGCAGCGGATGGCAGCGGACCAAGCCATCGTTGATGTGGATCGCCTGTTGCAGCGCCGCGGTCGCCCGCGGCAGCGTGCCGGGAACGCCAAACCCTTCGTCCTCGTGTGCTCGGGCCTCGGCCAGCAGCTTGGCCACCCCCGAATCGCTGCGGTAGGGCAAGTCCTCGGTCTGCCGTTTGAGGCTGGTGTATTGCCGTAGGGCCAAGTTCTGCTGCAGATCCCCGTACCACGAATTCAAGAACGCACCGAGCACGCCCAGGACGAACACCAGGACTCCCGCCGCGATTGCTCGCTGATTCCGCAGTCGCCGCCGCTCGCACGCCTGCCGCCAGTCACGCAGTTCGTCGGCCATGGCTTCGGCCGTGAGGTAAAGCCGCGGATCGGTTTCCTGGCGGCGGTCCTTGTCGCGCAGGCCCTTGAGCAGGATCCGGATCACGTCGGCAGGGACGCCGTGTTCTCGGAGGACGCGTGTCCGTCCGGATTCATCGGCGGGGACGCCCGCATCTCGCAGCGTCTTGCCCGTGAGGATGTGGAACCCAATGGCCGCAGCACTATGAGCCGACGACCAGATCGGACGGGAGGTGCTCCGACGCCAGGATCTGCCGTTCGCGTTCGAACAGGGCCATGGACCGATGATGGGAGGGATCGTGGATCACCTTCAGTGCCACACGCCGGCCCGTTTCGCGTTCCTTGCCCTCGACCACGATCGCCGACGCTCCGTCGCCACCGCGGATGTGGGTTTGCAGCTGAATTCCGGCCCGGTCGATGGCTGCCAGCGTCTCCGGCCAGAGGTTTCTCGGCGGGCCGCGGTTCGCTCCGGTCCCCGCGTGCATGTTGTCCAACGGCGGCGACGAGGAGCCGTCCGCGGATTCGAAGTCGTCGTTCATGGGTGAATCCATCTTAACAACTAGCACCAAACGGGTTCTTGGTACTGACGCGTAAAGAATGAGATTTTACGGTTCCGCAGTGCCGGGCCCCAGGCAGGGCGCCCTCGCGGCAAGCCCCGTCCAGGCGACAACATTAAACCCCATTCTTGCCACTCCCACCGCAAAAAACCGTTTGGTGCCTTACTCGATGCCGTCCTCCAATGTCTGACGCAACGCCAACCGCAACCCCGCGACGGCCTCGGTCTTCAGCTTGCTGATGGCCGATGAGCTCATTTCCAGATCGGCGGCGATTTCGCACCACTTCATGCCGTCCACATAGTGTTGCGCCAGGATGCGCGCCCACCGCCGTTCCGTGTCGGTCCCCCTTGATTGCCAACGCTGCCACTGTTTCAGCGACTCGACCCAGACGAGGCCTGGAAAACGGCGTTCGAAATGGGCTTCGCGTTGGCTGGCGAACTCTTCAAAACCATCCATCCCCGCTGGCTGGTGATGCTTCCTGCGATAGTGGCTCACCAGCATGTGTAGCATCACGACCGACGACCAGCTCCGCAAGTCGCTGGCCGTCTTGGCCTTCCAGAACGGGTCCGGTCTCTGCACCAGCACCTTGACAAAGAAGTCGTGAAACAGGGCTGCGTAGCTCGCCCCTTGGCCGTGTCGGTCATCCTTGAGTCCGCGTCCGTACTTGGCGGCCAGCCAACCGCGAATCGCCTGCCGGAAGTGCCGGTCCACGACCTCGTAGATCTGGCCTTCCAGTTTCTTCCGCTCCGCAGCGGCGGTGGCCTGGGTGTGCTGGTCCAACAGCGTCATCAGCTGCTGTTCGTCTGCCAATTGTTCGTCTGACAATTGCGCTACTTGATCCGCGGTCATGATCAGTCCCCTTATCGTCGACGGCGTTAGTCTACACCTCGTGATGGGGCCTTGTCATTTCTTCTCCGTGGTCTTCTTGGTCTTCTTGGCGGCGCCTTTGTCTTCGGGACGGATCTTGATCAGTACCTCGGTCGCGTCGACGCAGACCGGCGAGGCCACCGCGGCGGCGGGTTGTTCGGGGGCGGTCGAGCTGGCGGATTGCGTCTCCTGCGTCAGGCCGTCATCCGCGGGCTTCGCCGTGAACTCGTCATGGTACGCCTTCAGTGTTTCCAGACGACTCCACGCCCGGCCCAATTGGTTTTCGGGCCGTTCGGCGGCGGGTGCCAGGCCGCGCCGCGCTTCGTTCCGAGCTTCCAGCTTGCGGACTTCGTGCTTGAGCCGGTCCACGCTCTGACCCACATTCGACGCCACCGTCTGTTGGCCGTTCGTGGCGGAGGAGACCAGGTCCAAGGTCGAGGCTTCGATCTGCGCCTGCTCGCGCCGGCTCTTGAGCACAGCCAGCTCCTGGTCGAGACCTTCCAGTGCGGTACGCATTTCGGTCAGAGCCTGCTCGCCTTCGCCGAGGCTCTTCTCCAGCCGCGTCAAGCCGTCGCGTTTGATCTCCAATTGCCGTTGTTCGCGCTGCTGTTGAGCCAACAGTCCATCCACTTCTTTTTGGAAGTCGGCCATCGTGAAGTCGGTGCTGGCGAACCGGACCTGCGTCGCACGCTGATCCACGGCCTGCTTCATGGCCGGATAGGCTTCCGCCAGCAGCCGTTGGCGCCGGGTCAAGCTGTCCTGCAGCGACTGGGTTTCCTTCCGCAGTTGGTCGACCTGGGTGCGGGACAGATTCAGTTCGACCTGCCGGTCGATCAGTTGTTGCCGGGCCACGTGCAACTCGTTTTCCGTCTTCCTGTCGTGGATCTCATCCGGCACCTGTTTGGCCAAGTTGTCCACGGCCTCTTCGGCCGACGCGCGGAACAGTCCGGTCAAATTCGACAGTCCGCGGCTGGACACCGCGAACAATCCCGCAGTCGCCACCGTCAGCCCACCGATCACCATTACCAATTTCCGAATCATGATGGAGTTCCCTTCGTGAAAGAGCTTCGAAACAAATCGCTTGCAGGTCACAACAGGGAACACGCTTGAGTTCGAAAATCTTTCCGGAAAAGTTTATTGAGAATGCTCGGTGTTTCCGCAAGTCACCCCGGATTATTCAGGTAGGCCGGAACGAGGTCGCGCAAAGCTATGCCGGAACGGCGCAACCGACGCTCGGAGGAAGAACCCGCTTGGTGCTTACCAGCATCACGCTGTTCATGCTCTCCGGGTTTCGCTTCGGCAGAGTGCTGGAAAGATCGGGCGGCGAATCTGAAGGGTTAGACCGGTTACGACATGAGCCGGTTGTGCGATCCGGCCGCGGCTAGGGGGGATTGCCCGCCTGGCCCTTCCGGCAGCTTTCACTGACATCCGTCTTCGGCGGTTGGAACCCGGCTTGTCGAATCCACGGTTCCTAGCACCAAACGGTTTTTTGGCCCTTGTGCGTAAAGAATGAGACTTTACGGTTCAGCAGCAGGGACAGGGTGCGAGACAAGGGGTCAGACGTACAGATTTCAGTTTTCGCGGTCGTGTGCTCAAGCCCTTAAAAAGCCTTCTGCCCGCGAAAACTGAAATCTGTACGTCTGACCCCAGCTGGCGGTCCGTCCATGCGAAACCGTAAAACCCCATTCTTGACACCGACAACCCAGAAAACCGTTTGGTGCTAGGGTGAGTCGCGCAGAGAACGCCGATGATCACGATGAACCGACCCGCCGTCGGGGGTCGCCGCTGGTAAGATGTTCCTGTAGGAGTGCAGAACCGTGCGATTCCCGCGGCTGGTGGGCTCGTCCTGCTGGAGCTCGGCGCGAACGTAATCGACGGTCAATTCGCTGGGCGAGACGGTGACCCGCAGGTGGCCCGTATCGCCGAGGATGACGCCCTCCAGGTAGCCGTATTCGGCGGCGTAGCGGGGCGGGCGATGGTGGCCTTCGTTTCCCGGCTGTGGAACTTCCTGATAAACGATGCCGTCGAGGTCTTGCTTGGCATAGAGATGGTCGTGGCCGTGGAACAAGATCGAAACACGGTTCTGCACCAGCAGTTGATGAATCGGCGCGGGCCAGCCGGGACGGTTCTGCCGGAAGCCATCGATACCGTCAGGATTCTGGCCGCCCCATTCGAACAGCGGAGCCGCTTCCGACCCGCCGCGGCACTGCTCATCCGCACCGCCGACCAAGTGATGGATGAAGACAAACTTGAATTTCGCTTGGCTCGCTTCGAGTGTGCGCTGGAGCCACGAATACTGTTCGGCGCCGAGTGTGCGTTTCCAATTGTCGTTCTGGCCGCGCTGCTGCTGTGTGAACCAGAACGGATCCAGCACGACAAACAACGCGTCGCCCCATTCCCAAGCGTAGTAGTCCTGCAACAGACCGGCTTCCGGATGGTTCGTCGCATTCCCCGTGTAGAAGTTATCGGGAACAGGATTGGGGAAGTACCGCTTCCGCATCGTGTTCGACCAGACGGCCAAACTGTCGGCGTCATTGCCACGGCCGCGCGGGCTTTCCCCGTCGTGATTGCCCAGCACGAGGAACAACGGCGCGGAGTGACAGAGTTGGCCGAAGTAAAACCGTTGCGCGAGATACTGCCGGGCGGCATTCTCACGGCTGTCGTGTTTCTCGGTCATGAACGTGTCGCCTAGGTCCATGTGGAAATCGGGCGCGTCGGCCAGCGCGTTGGCCAGCGTGCGTTGATAGACCTCGGCACGAACGCGGTCGTCCAGATGCGAGTCGGCGGTGACGGTAAAGATGAACGGGCCGCCTGTCGGACGTTGCGTGTGGAACGTGTATTCGGCGCTGTGGATGTCGCGGCTGTGGAACTGATAGAAATATCGCGTGTTTGCCTGCAATGCACCGATCACCACTTCGACCGGTTCCCCTTTCTTGAATTGGCGGAGCGGGGTCTGACGCGTGTAATTGCCGCGCTGAGTTCCGAAGGCGATGCAACCTTCGGTATCCTGATAGACCAGCACGCTGATCGTGACGGCCTCGCGCGTGGGCCGGCCGAGAATCAGGTCCAAGGGATGCGCCGGCACTTCGTTGCAGGCCGAGTTCTGCGTGGGTTGCTGCCCGCCGCGCTGGTCACGGCCCCGCTGGCCCTCGGCCGCCCCCAGCGCCAGGCCGGCGCACAGAAACAGCGAAACTATCGGTCGGACGACGTGGACGTTCATCGGGCCTTCTTCCTGCCCTTCCCCTGGCGGTCACGCGGGGCTTCAACCGGCTTGCTCGGATCGTAGTTCGGGTTGAGAACCGGCAGCTGGGCATCCACGGCCGCCAGATAGCTGCTCAATCGCTGATGGAGTTCCTTGGCCTTGTCGGGCATTTCCTGCGCGAGGTCCTTACGCTCACCGGGGTCTTGAGCAAGATTGAACAGGTGCAGCACGCCGGTCTCGTAAATATGGATCAACTTGAAGTCGGCCAGCAGAATCGCGGAGGCCGGACCGCTGGCGTCCTTGTCATAGTGCGGGAAATGGACGACAAACTCCTCACGCGGACGCTTCACAACGCCGTCGCCTGCATGGCTGAGCACGGACACCAGACTGCCGCCTTCCACACCCTTGGGCAAGGGCTCGCTGACCTGCGCGAACTCCGCGACGGTGGGGAACAAGTCCGCGCCCATCGCCCGCACGTGGGAGCAAGTGCCCGGCTTGATGCCTGGTCCGCGAATGATGAACGGCACGCGCAGGCCGCCTTCGGACACCGTGCCCTTGCCGCCACGGAACGGTGGATTGCGTCCTGGGGTGCCGTGATCGGTGGTGAAGATGACGTAGGTTTTGTCTGCGATCCCCAATTCGTCAAGTTGCTTCAAAACCATCCCTAAGGCGAGATCCAAATCCAGAGTCGCCGCTGCCTCGGCAAGCTCCTGCTCGTTCAGACCAGCCCCCCAGCGATTCACTGCGGCGAGGGTTTCCGGCCGCGCGTCGCCCCCCTGCCGTGAGGCGTAGTGTGACATTTGGAGGTAGAACGGTTTGCCGGCCCTGACCTGCCGGGCCATGAACTCCAGGCCACGCTCGGTCATGCCGTACAACTGTTTCGGGTGCGGATTGTCCACATTGTCCGGGCCGCCGTTGCTGGTCGGGCCATCGCTGGCATCGAAACCATACTGGCCCGGATCCGTTCGGCCCACGTGCCATTTGCCGAAGTGGGCCGTGGCGTAGCCGGCGCGCTGGAGCAACGCCGCGATGGTTATCTCGCGGGTGGGAAGCTCCGTCGAACTGGCTGGAGGCAGCACTCGGCTGTTCGCCGTCCCGCCGCGGTCCTGCTTGCCTTCGTTGACAAACGTCATGTGTAACTGCGCCGGGCTCTTGCCGGTGAAGAACGTGGCGCGCGACGGCGTACAACGCGGTGACGGAGCGTAGAAGTTGGCCAACCGCATGCCGGCCTGCGCCAGTTTCTCGAAGTTCGGCGTGCGGACAGAACCGCTTTTCGAACCTGGCACCGCGTCATCCATGCACACCGAAGTGCTGCTCCAGCCGTGACCTTCACCGAGGATGACCACGAAGTTGGGCCGCTGCGGCGTGGCGGCGAAAAGCGTCGTGCTCAGCAGAGCGACGACGGACAGGCTGATGAACGACGACCGTCTTTTCATGGGTGTCTCCTAACGCGAACCACGGCAGCAACCAAGTAGGTCAGGCTTTCCAGCCTGACGTCAGCCTGGAAAGGCTGACCTACCTGACGTCAGCCTGGAAAGGCTGACCTACCTGACGTCAGCCTGGAAAGGCCGACCTACCTGACGTCAGCCTGGAAAGGCTGACCTACCTCATCTCTTTCGCGTGACCGACCGGTTATGGCAGACGCGGGCCACCCGTGTCGGCGTTCCGCTGCGGCCCGCGTCCTGCTTCCATCCGCGCACGGTCGTCTTGAGCAGCGGCGTCACCTTTCCCGCGCCCACCACCTTGGCCGCCTTTGCCGCGGCGTTTTTCGCCGTCACCATTCCCTTGCGGACGATCGGCAGGCCGACGATCTCCGGGCGGACGCCGCTTGACGTCCAGGCCTTGTGCCGCGCGTTCGGTAATGGTGCCTTTCGGTGCCAGATCACGGTCTTGGAACGCGGGATGCTCAGCGACGTAGCGGTAAGCGCGAAAGGCGGAGTTGGTCATCGGCAGAACGTCGCCGAGCACTTTCACCGCGCCGTCGCGAGTGACGGGGTTGATGTATTCCCAAACGAGTTCACCCTCAGCGGTCACCTCGAAGAAATGGCCTTCGGTGTCGGAGCAGATAAACGTGTTGCCGTTGGGGAGGCGCTGGGCGCTGGAGCCGATATGGCTGAAGAAGCCGTGGCTGTTGACGGACCGATAGCTCCAGACAATTTGCTTCGAGATTTGCCGGGGCTGGTTGTGCGTGTCGTGGTCGTAGGTTTCGCGACGGTAGCCCGCAGCGGGCGGATTGACATATTTGCCCGTGTCGCGTCCGCTCGCGTCGAGGAACGGGTTGATTTCCAGCACCGAGGACTGCGGCGTGCGCTGGTAGAGATATTGGCCGTTGTTGAAGACCATCAGATGACCCGCGCCGGGCAGTCCGGGCCGAATCCAGTGCACGTCGTGCGCCCCGCCCATCTGTTTGTGGCCGGATGTGGCCGAGTCCCAATTCTCCAGCACACGCGGCGGGGCGCCTTGGGCATAGCGGGCCGGATCGCCAAACCGGTAGAGGAAATCACCCGCCGGCCCGGCAGCCTTGGCGATGCTGGCCTGCGGGTCGCCAGGAACGAACGTGCCGTCGTGGTCAATCACATAGAGCTCGCCCTGCACGGAGTTGATGGCGATGTGGCCCGACTCCGCGTTGTAATCCATCGAATTGCAGTGCAGCCAGTCCCGCTTCAGCGGCCGCCCGGGCAGGTTGATGTTGATGCGGCCGGGATGGTCGGCAACGGTTTTGCCTGGGCCGACGAAATTCGCCTTCGTCGGGTCCACCTCCTGCACGACGTGATCGAAAAACCACCATTCCCAGATCACGTGGCCCTGCCTGTCCACTTCGACCACAGCGTCCATCTGGCCATCGCGATACGGAGCCTTCTGGGGATCCGCACCGGCGGCGAGGGCCTGGTCGTTGGTGATCGACTTGTTGGCGATGTAGAGCGTGCTGGGGGCGTTCAATTTCTTGTTGAAGATGCGCACCCAATCGTGATGTGGCGCGTAGTCCTCGCGATTTTCGGTGTATTCCCAGACCGTCTTGCCGTCCCAGTCCACCTCCTGGAAGCCTTGGAAACCGCTCGGGTCATCCTTCGACGCGTCGAGGATGTTGCCGTTGTCCAGCAGGTGAGGATTGGTGCCGATGGGCCACGTGTGGACGACGCGGCCTTCCAGGTCGAGGAGGTAGGTCCGGCTGCCGACGCCGAACAGGGTATAGCCGTGGCAGCTTTTCTCCTGGTTGCAGTAGAGCAGTTCGGTCGGTCCCTGCAGTCGCTCGTAAGCGAGAGCGGACGTGGCGAGCATCGCCCAAATGATCAGTGTGCGTGTCATGTTCGGGTTCCTCATGGGTTACTACGATCGTCGCGCGGCGGACGATTTTCACGGCTGCCTTGACCGTCTTTGCCAGCGCCACGACCGCCCTTGCCCGCGGGGCCGCGGTCGTCGCGTTGCTGTTCGGTCATGTTGTCGAGGCCGGTCTGGCCCTTCTGCGAGGCCGGCAGCTCGATCCTGCCCTGCGGCGTCAGATCGCGTCCGGCCAAGCCGGGATAGTCGGGCGCGTAGCGATGGACCTTGAACACGGCGTTCCAGAGGTGGCCGCGGTGGTCTTTGCCGGGCACTTCGCCCTGGGCGAGGATGCCGCCGCGCACCATCGGGTTCACGTATTGCCACACGGTTTCGCCGCCGGCCGTGATTTCGAACAGGTGGCCGATCACGCCCGCGCAGATGAGCGTATTGCCGTTGGGCAGGCGATGCGAGCCGGAGATTTCCGAGGAGAAGAAGTCCGTCCGGTTCTTCGCCTCATAGTGCCACACAGGTTTCTCCGGCCCGTAGGCTTTGCCGGGGGCGAGGATATAACGGCCCTCGGCATCCATGGGCGGGACGATTTCCTCCACGCTGGACCAGCCACGATCGTAGCCGTTGTTGAAGATCGTGATGTGGCCCGCGCCGGGATAGCCGTCGGGAATCCACTGCGCGTCATGCTGCTGGACCAACTGTTTGTCGCGCGTCGTGCCGCGCTGGTAGGCGGCGGGATTTCCCCAACGGTAGATCAGGTCGCCGCCCTTGCCGTGCTTGCCGCCGGTGTGGCCGGCGGCTTCCTTCGTCGTGGTGCTGTGGTCGAGGAACCAGATCTCGTTGCAGCCGCGCACGCTGAGCACGATCTGGTCGAGCTGCGCGCTGTAGGCGATGGAGTTCATGTGGTTCCAGAACGCGGGGGCGCCGCGGCCGTTGCAGTGCACGTCGATCAACTCCGGATGCGCCGCCACGTCGCCGTAGTTGGCCTGCGTGCGGTCGAAGTCTTGGATCAGGTGTTCCCATACGCGCCATTCCCAGACAATCTTGCCGCCCTGGGGATAGGTCGGCTGCACTTCGATGATGGAATCGGGGAACAGTTGCCGATCGCGCAGCAGCTCCGGATTGAAACCGGCGGCCAGGCACTCCGCGGAGGACTTCTTCTCGACGACCAGCAGCAGGATGTTGCCATTGGGCAGTGGTGCGATGTCGTGATGCGAGAGATGCTGGTCGCTCGAATACTCGAACTCCCAGACGAGCTTGCCGGCCCAGTCGAATTCCTCGACGCGACCGCCTTCGCCGCCGCTGGTGAAGCCCCGGTTCTTGGTGAAGCAGCAGTGCAGGAGGTTGCCGTTGGGCTTGAGGTAAACCGACTGGCCCGGCTCGTAGTCGCTCTTCCACTGATGGACGACGCGACCCGCATTGTCGATCAGGTAGATGACGTTGTTGTGCTTGGGCGCGAACAGTGTGTAGCCCGCGAAGGCTTGGGGAGAGTTCTGAAACAATCCGACGGTCTGCCCGTCCGGCCCCACCCGCCGTGCGGCGTCGGTATCTTCGGGACGGTCCGTGGTGGGTTGCTCTCTGGGCTTGCGTGGATCGGACTCTTGGGGCTCGGTCTTGCGAGGCGGCTTCCGTGGGCCATCACGCGGAGGCCCGCTTTCAGCGGGGCGCCGGTCAGGGCCGGGCTCATCCGTTTCCACGTCTCGCGTGTAGATGACGTTGAGTTCGGCGCTGGCCAGGATTAAACCCTGCATGGCGGACAGCAGCACATCGCGGCTGACTTCATCGAGTGGCACGGCAATCTTGGGTGCCGCCGACAGGGCGTAGACGGTAACCGTGTACTTCTTCTCGCCCGGGCCTTTCGAGCGGGGCGGGGCGTAGGCCAAGTCGCGATTCACGCTATTGTTCCCCAGCGTTCCAATTCCCTTGACGTTCTTCGGGAGGCTGGTGACGTCGGCCGGAATGTTGTAGAGCACCCAGTACCATTTGATCCCATCCGGGGCCACGTGGTGCATCAGGACGGCGAAACTGCGGGTGCCAGCCGGCGCCCCGTTCCACTCCAAGGGAAGCGTGGCGGCGCTACCGTCGCCGGTGAAGTCCTTCGGTAGCGATCCACCGTCGGTCACCTCGGGGCTGCGCAGCACAAACCCCGAGCGGGGCTTTGCGGCGGCTACAGCCGTGTCACTTCCGCGGTCTTGTTCCGGTTGCCGTCCGCGGGGACGTTCGTCCTTTCTTGGGGGTTGATCGTCGTCCATCGCTCGTTCGTCTTCACTCCCTTGAGCCTCGCCACGCGGAGGCTTACGGTCGCCAGGCCGATCTGCATCGCGTGGTGGCTTGCGGCCAGTGCCTGCGTCAGCGCGTGCCACTCGCTCGACCGGGGTGGGCTTGATGACCGGACGGCTTTCAGCATCGATCGGTAGCACCACGCGGAAGCTGAGGTGATAGTAGGGATGATCCGGGTCTTGGGGGCCGCGGTAATAGGACGGGTTGCGGTTCGACACACGGCTGTGGCCATCTTCGCCGTTGTACCAGTTGCCGCCGCGCATGCCACGATACGGCTTGCCGTCAGGCATCAAACTGCCGCGTTCCGGACCTGGCGGATTGTCCGTGGGACTGTAGGCGTAGTAATCGCGATCGTACCAGTCGTTGACGAACTGCCAGACATTCCCTGCCATGTCGTACAGGCCATAGCCATTGGCACCGTCGGAGGTTTGAAAAGTCTCCTGCGCCCCGGGCCAGCCAAAGTCGCTCTTGCGTTGCAACTTGCCATTGAAGAAACCGACCGGCGTCGTCCAGGGCAGTGGCCCTGCGCGAAAGGGGTTCTTCGATTCCGGCCAGTTGGCCTTGGTGGGATCTGCCTCATTCGCCCACGGGAAATTCCAGTAGGGACCAATTTGGCCGCCGCGCGAGGCGTATTCCCATTCCGCCTCCGTCGGTAGACGGCAACCGCTCTGGTTGAAATCGCAGTCCCATGTGGACGTCTTGTAGCACTGCGGAAAACCCTGCTGCTTGCTCAGCCAGTTGCAGTAGACCGCCGCGCCCTGCCAGCGGACGCACACCATCGGATGCTCGCTTTTCGTGTCGAGTACGGTGAATGTCTTCTCGTCCCAACCAATCCGGCTGTAGGCAGACATGCCGCGTGTCTCGGCCAGTAGATCCTTCCCACCCACGAGATAAACACCGCCGTCCCGCACCTCGATCAACTCCTGCTCCAGCGCTGAGTTGAGGAACTCGCAATACTTCTGCGTGGTGACGTTGTGGATGCCGATGCAGAACGCATCGAGCCGCACCGCGTGAATCGGGGTCTCATCGCCGCCATGCTTGGGATCCACAAAGCCGTGGTGGTCGCCCATGTCGAACGCACCGGCGGGGATTTGTACGAAGCCCGGAATCGGTCCGGGCTTGGCAGGCTGCCGGGGCGCCGGCTGCGACCCGGCCTGAGCCGGATTGGCCGGCCGCCCGTTCGCCGTTTCGAGTGCCGACGGCTGCCGCTGACCGGGCTTCTTCGATGCCGACGTTGGCTTGGCGCGCGGGCCAGTCCCGTCTTCCGCGGGGCGTCGAGGACGTCCGCCGTCATCGGCCGCATCCGCTGGACCATCTTGGCGGCGCCGTCCTGCGTCATCCGACCGCAGATTGGGCGGTGGTCGATCGACATCGACCACCTTGCCCGACGCCTCATTCTTGATCGTGGCGGCGTGGAGTTCGGTTTCTCCCGGATGGGTCCAGCCTGTGATCGTGACCCGGTCCTTGAGAGCAATAACGCCTGCCAGTTTTTCGCTCGGCGGAAATCGCACCTCCGTGCCGTCGTCCAACCGGAGGCCAGCAGTGTCTCCGTCTGGATTCTCGTGGAACTCAGCCACGACACCACGCTTGGTGAGTGTCTGGTCGACGATCCGCTCGGACTTGCCGCCGCCTGGGCTGGGGCGATCGCCGGAATCGCCACGGTCTTGGTCATCCTTTTTCCGTCGGTCCGGTCCGCGGGCATCGTCTCGATCAGACTGGGCAGGCTGATCCTGTGGTCTTCTGCCGCGTCGCTCGGGCGGTTGGGCGTGGACGAAATAGACTGCCAGGGCCAACACGGCCGCACTGGCGAAGGCTGCTACGGCTAAGCGTCTCATGGAATCTCTCCTGGTAAGTCCTGCGAAGTGTTCCAGCATAGAACCGTACCAGGGATGACATCGTTTACCAATGCCGGCTCGTTTTTTTTGGAATTGGCAATTCAAAGTCATCGCCGCCGGGCCTGCCCCGAATGGTACGAGGTTAAGCGTCACCGCCCATCCCCACTGGGCTTGCCCCAGTGGAAAAGAGGTTTGAAAACCAAGGCTGCGTACCGCAACCACACCCCGTCCGCTTCGCCGCAGTCACCGCCGCCGCAGGCGGCGGTGCATGCGGCGAAGCGGAATAGAGGTGGTGGGGGCCGCTGTTAGTGACCAAACCCTTTTTCCACTGGGGCAAGCCCAGTGGGGAAAGTGGCGGAATGACAACGACTTATGCTTAACCTCGTACCATTCG